>NZ_CP163435.1:4731617-5047058 GCF_041051975.1 Streptomyces sp. R21
GACCAGGGCGGCGACCCGGCCGCCCTCGGCCAGACCGGCCACCTTCGGGTTCACGATCTTCATCACCTGGCCCATGGCGCGCGGCCCCTCGGCGCCCGCGGCCCTGGCGTCCTCGACGGCCTGGGCGACGATCTGCTGGAGCTCCTCGTCGGACAGCTGCTTGGGGAGGTACGCGGCGAGGATCTCGCCCTCCGCCTTCTCGCGCTCGGCCGACTCGGCGCGACCGCCCTGGGCGAAGGCGTCGGCGGCCTCACGACGCTTCTTCGCCTCCTTGGTGATCACCTTCTGCACCTCGTCGTCGGAGAGCTCGCGCTTCGTCGTGCCCGCGACCTCCTCCTTGGTGATCGCGGTGAGGGTCAGCCGGAGCGTCGAGGAGCGGAGCTCGTCGCGCTCCTTGATGGCGGCGTTGAGGTCTGCCTGCAGCTTCGACTTGAGGTTGGTCATGTTGCCGATTGTCGCAGGTGTGGTGAGGCGAACGCCCGTCGATTTCCCGGCCGGGGAGGGAGGTGGGAGCGCGCGAGGGGACGGAGGAGGCACCGTGGCGCCTTGGTTGTCCCTGGTTGTCCACAGGCGGCGCATGCGGTCGTGGGCGGTCTGACACGATGGACGCATGCGCGCGCGATACGGAGTACCCCTGGGAATCATGGCGGCCGGTGCCGCCGGTCTCCTCTACTCTGCGGGTTTCGAGGCCCGTTCCTTCCGGCTGCGACGGGTGACGGTTCCCGTCCTGCCCCCCGGGATGCGCCCCCTGCGTGTCCTTCAGGTCTCCGACATCCACATGGTGGGCGGCCAGTACAAGAAGCAGCGCTGGCTGCGCTCGCTGGCCGGGCTGCGCCCCGACTTCGTCATCAACACCGGGGACAACCTCTCGGACACGGAGGGCGTGCCCGAGGTGCTGGACGCGCTGGGCCCGCTGATGGAGTTCCCGGGGGCGTACGTCTTCGGTTCGAACGACTACTACGGCCCCAGGCCCCGCAACCCCGCCCGGTACCTGTTCGAGAAGGCCCAGGGCCGCCACGGTCTGAACGGCAACGCCCCCGTCGTCAACGCGGTCCACAACCCGTGGGAGGACCTGCGCGACGGCTTCGACGCGGCGGGCTGGCTGAACCTGACGAACTGCCGCGGGACGCTGAAGATCGAGGGCGCGGAGATCGAGCTGACCGGCCTCGACGACCCGCACATCAAGCGCGACCGGTACGCGCGCGTGGCGGGCGGTCCGTCCGAGGGTGCGGACTTCTCGATGGGTGTGGTGCATGCCCCGTACCTGCGCACGCTGGACGCGTTCACGGCGGACGGCTATCCGCTGGTCCTGGCCGGCCACACCCACGGCGGCCAGCTCTGCCTCCCCTTCTACGGCGCCTTCGTCACCAACTGCGATCTCGACACGGACCGCGTGAAGGGCCTGTCCAAGCACACGGCGGAGGGCCGCACGTCGTACCTGCACGTCTCGGCGGGCTGCGGAACCAACCGCTATACGCCGGTACGGTTCGCCTGCCCGCCGGAGGCTTCGCTGCTGACTCTCGTGGGGCGGGAGTAGGCGGCCGACCAGAGCGGGACCCGGTAAGGGCTGAACGGGACCCGGCAAAGGCTGAACAGGTAACCCGAGCGGCCTGCCCATATCGCCCGAATTGTCGGGTCCGCTTAGCGTGAGGGCATGACCACCCCGATACCCAAGGACATACCGGACCTGCCCGCGATTACGGGCATGCCCGCGCTGATGCCGTCCGTCGTCCCCGCGTCGGCGGTGGTGGCCCCCGTGCGCCGCCCGCTGGCAGCCGCCTTCCGTCTGCTGGTCGCGCTGGTCGCGGCGGCGGGCGTGACGATCGACCTGGTCGTCGGCAGCCCGGCCCGGGTCCTGAGCTACTTCACGATCCAGAGCAACATCCTCGTCGCCCTGGTGTTCACGCTGGCGGCGGCACGGGCATGGACGGCCCGCCGCCCGCTGCCCCCGCTGGTGACGGGCGGCACGCTGCTGTTCATCGTGACCACGGGCCTGGTCTACCACCTGATCCTGGCGTCCGAGTCGAGCCCGTTCTCCATGACGGGCGAGGGAGCCACCCTCACGGGCTGGCCGGCACTCGCCAACCAGATCCTCCACACGGTGACCCCGATCGCGGCGCTCCTGGACTGGCTGCTCCTGACCAGCCCACCCCCACTGGCGCTGCGCCACGCGACGGCCTGGCTCCTCTACCCCCTCGCCTACCTGGCCTTCTCCCTGGCGAGAGGAGAACTGCTCCCCTCCGGAACCGCGGCCCGCTACCTCTACCCGTTCCTCGACGTCGACCAGCACGGCTACAAGAGCGTCCTTGGCAACGCCCTCCTCCTCGGCCTCGCCATCTACGCCCTGGCCCTCCTCCTCATCGCCCTCGACCACATCCGCCCCGACCCCATCCGCCGCCGCGCCAAAACCGGATTTCGCCTCCGGCCACCGGTGGGCTAAAGTAAACGACGTCGCCGCGACAAGCAGGACAAGCAGCGACATCGGGGTGTAGCGCAGCTTGGCAGCGCGCTTCGTTCGGGACGAAGAGGTCGTGGGTTCAAATCCCGCCACCCCGACAGCTGTATCACCAGGTCAGGGGCCTGATCCGCTTAGCGGGTCGGGCCCCTGAGTGGTTCCTGGAGATGGCTTGGGAGAAATCTGGGAGAAGATCTTGGTCCGGGTCTCCCAGCGAGCAGCAGCCGCACCCACCTGACCACCACATCCCCACACCCCTCTCATGTGCGCGTTCGTGAACTGGGCGCCATGCGCTCGGGAGTCGTGCTTCTGATTCGTCTCGGCAATCCGGCTGAACACCAGACGACCTCCCTGGACAACCGCCCGCCGCCTCGCGACGGTCTTGACCGGGCGCATCCAACGCCTCAGTTCCAGTCCGGCATCGGCGCATATTGCGCGGATACGCGCCTCCATGCGCCCTCGCATGCACCCTCCTTGCGCCCCGCGCTCCCCTCCTACGGTCATGGAACAGCGAGGGCCGGAATGAAGTCCGACCCCGACGGGAGCAAGGTGCGGCAGATAGCCGCACCGACCTGACGTCGGCCGGATCTGCCCGCCTTGGGGGATGGGGCGGTATGAGTGCCCGACGCAGGATCCATGACAGCTTCGAACAGGCAGTCCAGGCCGCTGTGTCCGCGTTTGGAGCGGAGGTCACGCCGAAGCTGAGAGGCAGCGGGTGGCAGGAGGACCAGCTCCGGGGACCGCTGGAGAACATGATCCGGTCTGTATGCCGTGGCCTCGGTCTGGACGTCACCCTCATCGGCGAGGTACCGCTCGTCGACATGGGAGCCCGCCCTGACTATGCGGTTGAGGTCGGCGGCGCTCTCGTCGGTTACATCGAGCTCAAGAAGCCGGGCACCCAGGCCGACCCGTCCGTCTACACAGGCCGCAACGCCGGGCAGTGGGCGAAACTACGGCTGCTGGCCAACGTACTGCTCTGTGACGGCAACGAGTTTTCTGTCCACCAGCAGGGCCAACAGGTTGGAGAAGTGGCCTACCTGCGCGGCTCGGTCCTCACCTCCGGCGCCCGGCTTGCTCCCGCCGACGGGGCGCTTGCGCGGGTGTTGTACGACTTCCTGACCTGGGAGCCGCAGACGCCCCGCACCACGAGCCAGCTCATCCGAGCAGTCGCAGGACTGTGCCAACTGCTGTCGGAAGAGGTCGGTGAGGCGATCGCGCAGGAAAAGAGCCGACGCCGCCTGCCAGCCTTTACAAAGCTGGCCAAGGACTGGCGCCACTTGCTGTTCCCGGAGGCGACCGACGCCGAATTCATCGAACAGTACGGTCAAGCCGTCGTGTTCGCGCTTCTGCTCGCTCGGGTGGAGGAAATCACCTTCGAGGGCGAGACCATGCACAGTATCGCCGCGAAGCTGGGCAAGAAGCACTCACTTATGGGCCAGGCGCTGGATGTCCTCGCCGGAGACTCGGTCGCGGGACTCTCCACCACCCTCAACACACTGCTCCGTGTCATCGGGGCGGTCAGATGGGACGTGCTGGACGACGGAACAGGCGATGCCTACTTCCTGCTCTACGAACACTTCCTTCAGATTTACGACCCTGAGCTGCGGATACGTACAGGCTCGTACTACACACCACATGGCGTCGTCTCGGCCATGGCCCGGCTGGTCGAGGACGTCCTGAGGCGGGAGGGCTTCCATATTCCTTCCGGCTTCGCCTCCCCTGATGTGGTCCTTGTCGATCCGGCCATGGGCACCGGCACCTTCCTGCTGTCGGCACTGGAGCTCGCTGCCGAGACGATCGCTGAAGAAGAGGGACCAGGCGCGGTGGGCCCCCGCCTGCGAGAGATGGTGGGGCGTCGACTGGTCGGTTTCGAGATGCAGGTCGGCCCGTTCGCCGTCGCAGAACTGCGCATGCACGCCATGCTCAAGAAGTACGGGTCCGCGGCCCCCGCCCAGGGACTCAGGCTGTTGGTGGCCGATGCCCTGGACAGCCCGACAGCTGAGTTCAACTGGATCCCCCACACCTACCGAGCACTCGCAGAATCCCGCCGCCAGGCCAACCAGGTAAAGAGAGACGAGCGTGTCATGGTCGTCATGGGCAACCCGCCCCACGACGCCGTGAAACGAGGTGCGGGCAAGTGGGTGGAGCGAGGGGAACCCGAGGCGGACATCCCTGCCCCGCTGGGGGCCTTCCGGCAACCCGGTAACGGCAGGTACGAGTCGAAGATCGCCAACCTCTACGTCTACTTCTGGCGTTGGGCCACCTGGAAGGTCTTCGACGCACACGACGACGTACCTTTCGGCGTGGTCGCGCTGATCACGCCTAAGGCATGGCTCAAAGGGCGGGCGTTCGACGGAATGCGGCGCTATCTGCGTGAAACGGCCGACGAGGGCTGGATCATCGACCTGTCGCCGGAGGGCCACCGAGCTGATGTCGCGACCCGCATATTCCCCGAGGTCGCGCAGGAGCTGTGCATCGCGATCTTCGTACGATGGCGGAACAGCCCCAGGCCGCGGACAGAGCAGCAGACCGCAAAGGTAAGGCACCTCAAGGTCGCCGGGCGCCGCGACGAGAAGATCGAACGTCTGGCGGCCCTCAGGCTCGACGACTCCGAATGGCGCGGGTGCGCCACAGGCAAGACGGATCCTTTCCTGCCGCCCGGCAGCGACCTGTGGGAGTCGTGCCCGCAGCTGAGAGATCTGATGCCGTGGTCGTCACGTGGCGTCACGCCTGGGCGGATGTGGGTCTATGCACCGGATGAGGAGACGCTTCAGAGGCGATGGCAGCGCTTGCTCGCTGCGGATACCGAGCGACGCGCCGAGATGCTCGGACACTCTGGTGAGCGAACGCCTGCGGACAATGTTCCGCCCTTGCCAGGGGTCGCATCTCACGAACGGATACCACTCGCGGCCGAACACAGGACAAGCCCTCAAACGGTACGCATCGGATTCCGATCATTCGACCGGCAATATGTACTGCCGGACAGCCGATTGATGGAGCGAGGCAGGGCGGACCTTTGGCGAGTCCGCAGCGACCGCCAGATCTACACCATCGAGCAGAACGCCCACCCGGTGGTCAACGGGCCAGCGCTAGTCTTCAGCGCCCTCATTCCCGACATGGACTATTTCAACAACCGCAGCGGTTGCGCCCGTCCTCTCTACCGCAACGCCGCCGGCACGCTGCCCAACGTCACGCCCGGTCTACTCCCCCTGCTCGCCAGGCGGTTCGGAGTACCGGTCGTCGCTGAAGACCTCCTGGCCTACGTTGCCGCACTCGCGTCCCATCCGGAGTACACGGCCCGATTCCAGGGAGACCTCGAAGTCCCTGGCCCGCGCATACCCCTCACCGCTGACCTCTGTCTGTGGGAGCAGGCGGTTGCCATCGGCCAGCGGGTCCTGTGGCTGCACACCTACGGCGAGCGGTATGCCGACGAGACAGCCGGGAGGCCGTACCGCAGGGTATTCCTGCCACGCGACCGCCCCCGATGCGTCGCGGAGATTCCGGACGATACGGAAGCCATGCCGGAGAAGTTGGCGTACGACCCCGTGACACAGGACCTGTGGGTCGGCAGTGGACGGATCAGTCCGGTGCCTCTCGCGGTCCGGGAGTACGAAGTGTCCGGGATGAACGTTCTCGACAAGTGGTTTGGCTACCGCCGAAGGAACCCCGCCGGCAAGCGACGCCTCGAACTGGACCATGAGTTCGCTCGGCGCTGGCTTCCCTCATGGACCACGGAACTGCTGGAGCTGCTGAACGTCCTCGGCCTGCTCGTGCAGGGGGAGCCGGCACAGGCCGACCTCTTCAATGAGGTGTGCGCGGGCCAACTGATCACGGTGGCAGATCTGACCACGGCGGGCGTCCTTCCCGTGCCCACAGAGGCGACCAAGGCGCTGAAGGCGACATCGGACGCGGGCGACGCACTATTCGACCTGTGAGCGAAACAGCAGCCCGTTTCTACTGTCGGGCCCGTCGCTCCGGCAGAACCAGCCTGCGTAAGGAGCCTCAGGAAGCGGGACAACTCACTGCGCCGCACCCTCTGGCTCATCAGCCGCGGACGGGTGGACGTACCTTCCCTCGTTGAACGGAGTGAACCACGCCTTGAACGCCATCGGCGCGACACCAAGAGCCGCTCCGACGGCGCTCTCGTCGATGCCGTCCATGGAGTCGTCATAGAGCCACTCGTGGTCCATGTCCTCGTAGACGTTGTCGGCGAACGAGTCGAGCGCGGCCGAGACACCGTCGTCGAGCAGCCCGAAAGTCTCCAGGCTCACGTTCGTCTCGTTCAACAACAGCTTCAGCGCGAGCTCCTCGGCGACGCAGCTCAGCTGCTGGAAGCTGCCATCCGTGAAGCGGGTGGTCATGGCGATCACCGTCACAAGGAAGCGGCGGGCGAAACGGGCGTCGTACTGGAGGGCGTACCGCTCGGGAAGATCCTCGAAGTGCCACAGGGGACCGTCGCACTCCGCAGCGGTGGTGTCCTCCTCCGTCAGAGTCTGCACGTCTTGGAACAGCTCGTCCACCAGGATGTCCGTCGCGTACACCAAGGCACCGGCAGCGAGTTTGGCGTCCTCCGGCGAGACAGCGAACTCGGTGTCGCCGTCTTCCTCCTCGTCGTCTTCGTCGTCCAGGACGCCGAACATCACGGGCGAGAAGGAACGTAGTTCATCTGCCAGTGCCAGCATCTGACCGCGTACCGCCTCAGCTTTCGCCTCGGCGTCGTAGCCCTCGCTGTCGTCCTCGGCCGTGGGGCGCTCGGTATGCCGAGCCTTACGGTCTGCCACATCATCGGGCGGGGCATCGGGACCGTCGGCGGCGGCGAGACTCTCCTGGGCGAGCTCCGGGTGCAGTTCGACCTCACATCGCTCGATCTGCCAGTCAGCCAACAGCTCGGACCGTTCCAGCAGTTCACTCACGACCGAGCGCACGGCCTCCTCGGCGAACTCCAGAGCCGGAGCATCCACGAAAACTTTCAGAAGCGCTCCACCCGGGTAGACGGCCACGATGCTGTCGAGGAGATCGACTTCCATGCCGTCGGGTCCCTCGATAGCCCCGACCGAGTCGAATCCGTCCTCGATGAGCGCCACGGCGCCAGTGCGCTGAAGTGGATCCATCTCCGGAGTGCCCTCCGGGATGTGGGCGTCCACAGTCACTACGTATGTCACGGGTCTGATCCTGGCAGGGATATGCCGCACGACGGGGAGGAATTCGCTCAATCACGAGTACTACGCATTGAGGCAGGCAGTCGGCCCGACTGATGTCGGCAACGAAGCCGACGTACAGGCCGTACTCCGACTTCGCCTCCCGCGACGATCGAAAACACAGATCACCGCTTACACCGTCCGCTACAAACGAACGGCCCGCGCCTACCGGTGGCGCTATGACGCCGACGCCGAACACGCCCCGCTACCTCGAACGCCACACTCAACACCCGCGCCGCCCCGACGCCTTCGACCGATCCGTATGACTCTCACCCACCGTCACAGGCAACCGGCAAAGAACCTGTGACGCGCTGCGCCAGCCCCTCCGGCTCAGGCGGTCCCAGAAGCTGAGCGTGTCGTCGTTGCCGTCAATGTCGCCATAGTGCGTACACCACACACTAAGTGACGCTATGTTGCACACGCGCAAGCACCATCAGCGACGAAAGGTCCACTGCCATGTCTCGCCTCAACCTCGACCACCTGGCCCTCGCTGCCGCCCGGATCCACGCCGCCGACGAAGTCCGTCGTGACCCGGCCGTTGTCAAGGCAGTCAAGCGGTTCGCGGAGGACAGCGCCCAGGCTCTCCGCTCCGGTGGTGCGCTAGCACGTGAGACTCAGTCCTCCTGGCGTCGCCACAGCCCGCTGGCCAAAGGGACCGGAACCGATGAATGATTTCAGCGCAGAGGCGATGGGTCTCGTGATCCGCGAGCACCGCCAGGCCCAGAAGACCTCTATGACCCAGGAAGAGTTGGCTGAGCGGGCCGATTACGGGAAGGGTGGCGCGGTCTCGATCTCCCGGATCGAGCGTGGGCTCGTAAGCCCCGGGGAGCACCGTCTGGCCGCCATCGCCCTCGCGTTCCAACTGACACCCGAGCAACTCAAGCAGGAGGCGGAGGACCGAACCAGGTCTCTCGCTCGGCAGCGGGGCCAGCGGCCGGTGAAGTTGCGCGACCAAGTCGCAGAGACGAAAAGACGTCACGCCGAGATCAACGAGAAGGCGGCCCAGCGGTCGAAGATCACCCAAGAACACGGGGAAGCCTTCAACCATGTCCATGATGTTGCCCGTGACGAGTTTTTCCTGAGGTTTGTGGAGCTGGCCGAGAGCATCAGCGGGGCGCCCGAGCCAGAGAGGCCGAGTGAGGAGGAGATCGAGCGCACGGGCGAGATCCCTACCGCGATACGTATCGAGGCCATGTCCGTCGGGATCGCCAACGCGATCCGCGGTGCCGCCGCTGGAGGTGCGGCCGGGGTAGCAGCCGGCGGCGCCGCGGCCTACGGTGCGTTCACCGCCGCCGCGTTGTTCGGGACCGCCTCCACTGGAGCAGCTATTTCGACGCTGTCCGGGGTTGCCGCGACCAACGCGACTCTGGCCCTCCTGGGAGGAGGCACGCTGGCTGCAGGCGGTGCGGGCATGGCTGGTGGAACTCTCCTGCTCACAGGCATGGTCGCCGCCCCGGCAGCAGCGCTGGCGGCCGCCGGCTTCTACGTCTTGAGGCAGCGCCGGAACAAGAAGGAGGAGGAGCGTCTCCGAACTGAGGTCGAGGCTGCGGAGGCCGCTCTGGATCAGTCACAGCAAGGCTTCGACGCGATGATCGACGTACTGGATCGTGCCCCGGCCATCATGGAGTACGTCAGCGTCCACGGCACCCACGCCCTTGAGAAATGGAGGGTAAGTCTGCCGCCGGAGCCCCGGGACTGGGAATCGCTCGGGCATGAGGGGCAGGAACGGTACAAGGAGTTCCTGACCGTGGCTGGATGCCTCCTCGCCGTGAGCAGCATCAACGTCAGCGCTCTCCTCACGGCAAAGCCCGACGCTTTGCCCGAGATGGACAAGGCCATCGACGAGACGCTGCGGTACGCGGACAAAACCATCAAGTCGCTCGTCTGAGTCCCGAAGTCATTGCCACGCGCAGACCAGGCGCTACAGCGCGCCGCAAGTCCCTTTCCAGCTGGCGGTGACGGTGGGTGAGGGGCATGCGGCCTGGTCGAACCATTGGGGCTCCTCCGCGTCTTGGCCACCGCCGCCCTCATCCACCTCGCCGACTACACCAGGTGACTTAATCACACGATCCCGACCAGCAGATAACCTGCGACACGCTGCACTAACCCCTGGATAGAAGCCGCTGCCCCGGTCCTGGGGACACCGTCCCTGACCAGGGCTGCTACCTCTGCAGCGGGAATCCGGGTTCCTTCGATGACCGGCTCACCGCCACGCAGCATTCGAGGTAACCGGATGCCGTCCCCCGACCATCAGGCCATCGTCGTGGCGCGAGCGTGCAGCAGCCGATCGAGTACGGCGACCGGTGAGCCCGGATGCAGGCCCCGTCGGGCATCGAGCGCTGCCTCCCACTGCTCAGTCAGGCCGAACTTGAGACGCTCGCGCATGCCGGGGGTCACGTGGGCGTAGCGGGCCGAGACCGAGCCGTCGATGTGGCCCATACGCTCGTCCATCAGCACCTTCTCGGTGCCGAGATCCTCCATGTGCGTGCGGTGGGAGTGGCGCAGGCCGTGCGGGGTGAGCCCTCTGGCAACCGGCAGCCAGCAGGCGTCGGCCCGGCCTTGGGCGTTGCGGCCGCGGACCGGGACACCGGGCCACGGCTCGCCGAGCAGCGGGACCGGGCGGGCCTCCTGAGGTGCCTTCTTCGGGTACCAGCCGGAGGTGGCCGGCGCGAACAGCCAGGTGGCGAAGCCGTTGCGGCGCCAGTGGGCGGCGTTCTCCGTCGGAACGCCTCCTCGGACGAACTTCAGCTCGGCTATGGCACGTTGAACACGGACGCTGGTGTCCTCCCGTACCCGCTCGGGGTGGTTGAGGACATTGGACACGGTGCCGCTGGAGACCTCCGCACGGCGAGCGACGTCCACGAGCTTGGCGCCCGCGTGCCCACCGGTGCGAGCGGTGCCCTGGCCACGGAACACGTACCTCTTGCCGTGGCAGGCGCACGGCGCCGGCTTCGTACGGGCGATGTGGTCGGCGACCAGGGCCGACAGCCAGTCCGTCGCGTCGATGGTGCGGTAGCTGTCGTCCTTGGGCGGGCAGCGGATCAGCTCGCCCGAGTCCAGTTCGTACAGCTGATGCTCCACCCGTACGGCGTCCGGTCGCGCGAACTCTGTTTCCAGGCCGACGATTTCGCCCCACCGCATGCCCGTGTATCCCTTGAGGACCACGGCGACGAACTCGTCGTCGCGCCCAGACAGCAGGGCCGCGCGTTCGGCGATGAGCAGCAGGCCGAGCGGATCGGTGATCACCTTCTCGGGTCCCCGCTCACGGGAACGGCCGGCGCGCTTACCGCGTCCGCGTCGTTTGGTGGCCGGGTTGGCGGCGATTAGGCCCTCGTCCACGGCGTCGGCCAGGATGAGGTGGAGCGTCGAGCGCCAGGTCTTGACGCTGGATGCGGCGTAGACGGACTTCTCCCGCTTCTCCCAGGTGTCCACGTCTGTGCGGAGGATGCCAGCGAGGGCCTTGTCCTGGAACTCGGGGAGCAGGTGCTCCTCGATGTGGCGCCGGTAGTTCTGCATGGTGGATGCGGCCAGGTCCTGGGCGTCGTACCAGCGGCTGGCGTACTCGCCAAAGGTCTCCTGTCCGGCGGCAGGGTCGCGCCAGGTGCCGCGCCGAACCCTGGCCTCTTCCTCGTCTGCGGCCTGCTTCGCCTCGCGCTTCGTGGCGAACTTGACCACCACACCCGTCGGGTCGGCGACGGTGCCGTACTTGCCTTCGCTGACCTTGTACCTGCCGCGCCAGTAACTGCCGCGTTTCTCGGCGAATCCCATGCCTCGTGCTCCCTCCTTCCTGTGGTCTGCTGTGTCGTGCTAGGCCGCAGTGCCGTACTGGGACCTGCGGGGCGGTCGGGCCTGGAGACGTTGCGCGGAGGGCATCGGGGGCTGGGGCAGTCGCCCCGTACGCGATGACGTAGTTGTCGGCGCAGGCTGAGGTGTCCGGGGATGGGTGCGCTGCGCGGACCGCGTGGCCGGCTCTTCGTGGATGCGGATGATCTCGGCGAGGTGTCCGGCGGTGAAGCGGTATGCGCGACCGACCCGCGTGTGCGGTATCAGGCGCCTGCGCGCCCGGTCCTTGACCCACCAGACAGAGCAGCCGAGCGTCTCGGCGATCTCCTCTGGGCGGTAGAGGCGGGGCAAGGCTGCTTTGCCCTCGGTGCGGGGAAGCGGGGGTGTGAGAGCAGGGGGTGTTGCGGTGCGGTGCAAGAGGGGTGGGCTCCTAACTCTGTGGTGGGCGTACTCGGTCAGCGGCGCTGAACGAAACTCGTCACGGGGCCCTCGGCCTCCTGCAGCAGCACGAGGGGCGAGACAAGGAGGGCCTGGGCGAGGGCGACGAGGTCGTCGATGTCGCAGCGGCGTTGGGCGCGTTCGATGCGGGACAGCATCGTGTTGGTCATCGGACGGCCGAGGGCGCTGACGCGGGCGGCGAGCTCGCGCTGAGCGAGGCCGCGTTCGGGGCGGAGGATTTCGATAGTGCGGGCGGTCCGTATTCTGGCCGGTCCGATTTTCAGGGATCATGCTGTCATGGCTCCATTTGTAGCTTCCATTCGCCGGTTTGGTTAACCGGCGATCGTCGGCTATGTTGCGCCCGGCGAACGGCTGGGGCTTACCTCTGGGCTGGGTTCCGAGTGCCCGGTCGGCCATGCCTTCGCCAGCTCGAAGGCATGCTCTGACGTGGGGTGTTGTGCTGTAGCTAGCGCTCGCAGCGGAGTCAACGGGTTCTCGACGTGATGCTTCTGGCTTCATCTAACGGTGCACTATTTCGGCAACGGCCGATTCGGGTTTATGGTTTTGGTGATGCCGCGCAGCATCCGTTCGCCGTCGGCTGTCTGATTTCCCGACGGAATGCTGGACTTGCGCGGCATGGATGTGGCTGTCTTGGCTGTACGACGCCACCACCCCTCCCCCGTGCATCGCCCGACAAGGGCTCACTGCACCTCCACGCCCTGACCTAGGAGCCACCGCCCGATGAGCTACGACGCCCGAGAATGGGTGTGGGACCACAGCCACAGCAAGGGCACCGCCCGCATGGTCCTCGCCCTGATCGCCGACCGGTGCCGCGACCGGCACTGCGTCGCGTACGCGTCCGTGCCCACCCTCATGAAACGCGCCAACGCCTCCCGCACCGCCGTGCGCGACGCCCTGGCGAAACTGATCGCCGACGGTGAACTGGGGCAGTTCCCCGACCGCAAGGGACCACGCGGAGAGACCTACTACTGCCTCCCGATCGCCGCCCTGTTCCTTGCCGAACAGGCCAGGGAGGGGGATCAGAATCCGCCCCTCCCCGGGGATCAGATTTTGACCCCCGGGGGGCCAGAATCCGACCCTGCTAACCCTTTTGAAGAGGGGCCGGATTTCGGCCCCGGGGAACGGAATCCGGCCCTCAGGGGGTACGGATTCCGACCCGAGGGGGGTGCAGATTCCGACCCGAGGGGGGTGCAGATTCCGACCCCCAGAACAGAAGAGAACCGAAGGTGAACGGTAAGAGCAGCAGCTCTGCCCCACTCATCTCCGCCATCGAGTGGCAGATCGACGAGAACGCCCGTGCCTGGCTGCAGCAGCACGGCCACCTCGACCGACTCGGCGAGAACGCCCTGCACACCGCCGACGAGAAGTGGCGCACCTACCGGAGCTCGTGGGCGCCCCGCACCGCCGACGCGTGGGCCGCCGACTGGCGCGCGTGGATCACCCGGGAACACACCCCCGCCCCTGTCCGCCCGAACCTCTACGCCCTGCCCGGCGGTACCCCCGCCCCGACCACCGGCATGACGCGATCCGAGGCGCACATGGCCGCCCTGCTCGCCGCCCTCGACGAGCCGACTGGAACGGAGTAACCCGCCTTTGGACCGACGCGAAGTCGCCGCCGTCCTCGCCTACATCGGGCACCTCGACCCTCGCACCATCCGCACCGGCACTGGCGACGCCCGTGACCAGATCGCCCAGTGGCAGGAACTGCTCGCTGACGTGCCCTTCGCCACCGACCACGGCTGGGACGTCCGCCAGGCGATACGGACCCACATCCTCGACTCCCCGTACCCGATCCTGCCCGTGGACGTCGCCCGCAGATGGCGTGCCCACCGACGCGACCGCCTCGACCGGCACACCGACCCCACCCCGGCCGCCGACCCCGACGATCCGACTGCCTGGCGTGACGAGCTGCTCCGGTCCCGGAACGCGGTCGCCACCGGCATTGCCGCCCCTTCGACACACCACCAGATCACCAGCGGTGGCCAGCCCCGCGACGTCGAGGAGCGGCTGCGCGAGATCGGGTCGTGCATCCCGCCGGCCGTACGCACCGAGCTGGCCCGCTACCGCCCGACCCGCGCCGCGCGCGAGGCAGCCGTAGCCGAGGGTGTCGCCGATACGCTCGGTGTCCGCTGCGACTGGTGCCACGCGCCTGTGGGCTCCCCGTGCCGTCAGCGGAGGGCGAGCCCTGACGGAGCTGCCCGGGGCAATGTCGTACGTGCGACTCCCCACCCGTCGCGCGTCGACCTCGCCGCTGCCCGGATGGACCGACACCGAGTTGCGTGACACAGCTCGGCGTCACTCCTCGCGGCAGCTGCGTGGGGCTACGACCGTCGGTCCCGAACCGGTCGTACAACGGTCCCGATGAGCAATTCGGGGACCGCGTCCCGGGGACCGTGCCGACGATTCCCGGGGACCGGTCCCCTTTGAAACCGCAGCTCAGAGGGCCTTTCATGCCGGTCCCCAGAACGGCCCCAGCAACGGGGACCGTCCCCACAGCAGCCAGTTCGGTCCCCTTGGGGACAGGACCATGCAGTGAAAGGGGGCCGGTCCCCGTGACGGCGTGTCAGGGGGACCGTCCCCGATGAGCCTCGTGTCCCGGTCCCCAAGCGTCTGGGGACCGTGCACCGCAGCGCTTTGGGGACCGGTCCCTCTTGCTCTCCTCGCAACGACAGCCCCGCCCTGACTGCGACTACCGCAACTCCCACGACCGTCGAATCGCCCCGGCCGCTGGCCTCATCTGCCATCGCTCGGCGCCTCATCTCCCTACCGACCACGCCCCCGGAGAGCCACACGTGCACGACCGACACCACGAACACACCAACTGGCAGGAGACACCCATCGCCCCAGACAACCGCACAGCAAGTTGGAGGTTCGGACACTCCCCCGCAGGGGGAGCGCCCGAACCCGACCCCGCCCCGGGGGTGGCGGGGCCCGTCCGGCGCCAGGGGGCGCCGGACGGGAAGGCTGCGACCGAGGGCGGATCGCAGCCAGGAAAGGCCGGCCGCAAGCGCCGGACCAAGATCAAGGGGAAGGCGCGTCCGCGCGACAAGAAGCAGCGACCTGCCCAGAGTGTCCGCCTCAGCGATCAAGAGCACGCCATCATCCAGGCCAGCGCCGATGCCGTCGGCATGAGTCTGGCCGGCTTCCTCGCCCACTCCGCGCTGGCCGCCGCCCGCGACCAGTCCCGCACCGCCGCCACCATCGCCACCGAACGCGATGTACTCACAGAGCTGTTCGCCATGCGCCGACAGCTCGGCTGGGCCGGCAGCAACCTCAACCAGGTGACCAAGGCCCTCAACTCCGACGCCGATGTGCCCCACCTCAAGGAGGTGCTCGCCGACATCCACCGCGCGGCCAACTCTGTGAAGAACGCCGCCGACCGGGTCACCCACCGCCAAGAGCAAGAAGGTGAGGCGGCTTGATCCCCAGCATCCACAAGCAGGGCAGCCGTACCCTCGGCCTGCTCCGCTACCTCTACGGCAAGGGCACGCACGAGGAGCACGTCGACCCGCACCTGGTCGCCTCCTTCGACCACATGGCGCCCGACCCCGGCCGCGACCCCTCGGCCACGATGGAGGACCTCAAGCAGCTCCTCGACCAGCCCCTCCATCTGCTCGACGCAGACCAGCGACCCGAGAAGCACGTGTGGCACTGCTCGGTGCGTGCCGCACCCGACGACCCGATCCTGACCGACGAACAGTGGGCCGACATCGCGCGGCGCATCGTCGCGGCCACCGGCATCGACCCCGACGACGGCGCCGGCTGCCGCTGGGCCGCCGTCCGCCACGCGGACGACCACATCCACATCGTCGCCACCCTCGTACGCGAAGACGGCCGCCGCCCCGACCACCACCGCTCCGGCAAACGCGCCCAGGCCGAAGCCCGCCTCATCGAAGCCGACTACGGCCTCCACCGCGTCACCCCCGGCGACGGCACCGCCGCCAAACGCACCACCAGCGCCGAACTGCACAAGGCCGAACGTCTGGGCAAGGAGCGTGCCTCCCGCGAGGAACTGCGCGAGACCGTCCGCCGCGCGGTGGCCGGCGCCGCCTCCACGGACGAGTTCCTCGGCCGCCTCAAGGACGCCGGGCTTCTCGTCCGCGTCAACGTCATGCCCTCCGGTGACCTGAAGGGCTACAAGGTCGCCTTGCCCGACGACCGCAACGAGGCCAAGGAGCCGGTCTACTACGCCGGATCCACCCTCGCCCCCGACCTGTCGCTGCCCCGCATCCAGCAACGCTTCACCACCGACTCCGCCCCCGCGGAGACCGCCGACAGCGAGCGGCCGGAACGCCCCACCGCGCCCTCGGCACCCGCTGCGGCTCGGCGCACCACCGCCCACGCGGCCTGGGCAGCACTGCTCATCCTCGACCACAGCGACGACGACGGCGCGGCTGCCGCCCAGATCGCCGCCACCGGCGAGGTCCTCGACGCCCTCGCCAAGACCTCCGCCCTCCACACCCGCAACGAACTGCGCCAAGCGGCCTGGGAGTTCGAGCGGGCCTCCCGCTCCCACACCCGAGCCGAGTTCCGCCACGCACAGGACCTGCGTCGCGCGGCCCGCGACCTTGTCTACAGCGGACCCGCGTTCGGCCGGGGCGAGGACGGGGCCGGCACCGCCATGGTCCTGGACACGCTGATCTTCCTCGCCATCGCCGCCTCCCACTGGCACGCCCAGCGTCACCACGCCCAGCAAGCCGAGGCCGCCCACCGGACCGCCGAACACCTGCGGGCCGCCTACCAACAAGCAGCCACCGAACCCCTCACCGTGCTGCGCGAACGTGGCCGCCGTATCGCCCCGTCCCTGCGCCACCACCACACCGCCACCGTGCGCGCCGCCCTGCCCGACCTCGCCGAGACCATCCTGGCCGAGCCCGGCTGGGACGCCCTGGCCGCCACCCTCGCCGACGCCACACAGGCAGGCCACAACCCGCAGGTTCTGCTCGCCGAGGCCGCCGCCCGCAGGGAACTGGGCACCGCCGATTCCATCAGCGACGTCCTGGTCTGGCGCCTGCGTCACATGGCCGACCTACCCGCCTACGCGCCGACGGCCCCGGAACCCACCCAGGCCAGCCGCCTCACGCCCGGCCAGGCCGTGACTCCGCCCATCGCAGCGCCTTCGGCATCACGCGCACCGCGCCGCTGATCCCGGCACGGGTCCGTAACCGACCACGCCGCTGACGACACCGGCTGCGCGTTGCACGACGGGCCCGACCGGTTCTCCCGGTCGGGCCCGTCGTCATGCACGTACACCAGCGTCGACCGCTCAGGCACGCATATGCCTTGCAACACCTCCCGAGTCCCAGCCTCGCTCTCGGCGGCAGCGACATCCATCACTCGGCGCGTGACCGACGTCACATCGAAATCTCGGCAGCATCGCGAGCCTACTCTCGCCGCCTTGTCTGCTCGCGCTCAAATGCTGTGTGCCCATCTGACGGCCTCTCTGATGCCCAGAGGCCAAAAACGACCCCTGGATGCCGAGAGGTCCCCGGTTAGTACGCGCATAAGTACTGCCGATATTGCGCGACGGGCCAAGCAGCGCCCAAGTCACCGCACGGGGTAGCCAGTTAGGGAGCTAAGCTCATGGCGCTGCTCATCTCCCTCCGCGATGTCCCGGCCGACAGCCGGGTCGGTCGGAGCTCCCCAACATGGGGTGCCCTGGGAAGAGAGGGGCAGCAATGAGGGATCGATCGTTCAGGAAGGCCGGGAAGCGCTGGCCTGGCCCGGACCGCTGGCAGGTAATCCTGTCCGCACTCAGCCTTCTCGTGGCGGTCGTTGCTCTCGTGGAGCAAGTAACGCGGTGAGTCCGGCCGTGAACTAGACGGCCGGACTCGACCGCCGCTCCGCGGGCAATGGTCCGGTCTGGGTACGACCAGGCCGGACCGTGTCCGGGAGCCGTCTTCGCGAGATGCGCCGCTCGGATCACAGATTCAAGTTGAACTACAAGTTGGCCTACAACTTGTGGCACACCCAAGCTACACGGGGTTAGGTGCAGCGCACGTCACCGCTGGTAGTTCGCGGCATTCCGTGAAACGGGTACCAAGGCGACAGCGTCACAGTGGGCGGGCGTTCAGCGGCCGAAGTGACGCAGGCTCTCTTCGAGGGTGGAGTGGAACCGGTCGACCGGACCGGAGTTGCGGGTGTATCAGGCGGCGTCCAGGCCGGGTTTTTTCGTCTCGTGGCCGCCCCGGCAGCGCAGCCACACCGAGTCGTCGCGCAGGCAGAGGCCGATCCAGTCCCGGTACCCACCGCAGCCCGGACACGTACGAACTTCGCCATCGACGACGAGCGGCTGCTGCCAGCGCATCATGAACCCCGCCGCCTGGCGCGATGGCATCCGCAACTCCGGTGGCAGGAATGCGGGCGCTACCCCATCCGGCACCGGCGGAGCCGGGTGGTCGGCGTGGGAGCATCTTGCCACGGCTGCGTGGCCCGCAGCTTCTGGAGCAACTCGTTGCCCGCACGCTGGGCTTCACGAATGCGCGGTCCTCGCCGACACCTCGGAACAAGAACAAGACCTTCTCTCTCCCTTGCTATTGATGGGCGCGAGGAACGCGCCTCAGGTGTCCGGCCCGCTGCCGCTCGGGGAGAACGGCGGCAAGCCGCTCCACAGAGGCTCCGCGGAAGAAGTCGTCAGCCACGGCGGACGACGGTGACCCGGCCCTCGACGCCTTCGGGCACCGTGCGGCGGGATACCGGAACCGGTGAGGCGAGCGATGTGGCGAACGCCGCGACGAGATCATGAGGAAAACTGGCGCTGAAGCTGGCGCACCACAGGTACGCGGCGCCAGGGAGGGGTTCCGCCCACGCTTGCCAGCCCAGCAGGTCAGGGCGAGGATCGGCGTCCTGGATGAGCGGCGGCAGCATCTCCAGGGACACGCTGGCGGAGAACCCGGGATCCATGGCGGTGGTCCAAGGCCGGTCCACGTCGCGCACCCAGCCTTGGGCGCTGAGCCCGTCGACGACCCTCTCCGGCCCGTCCAGGCCGACGTCGGGCGTCTCACGAGCATCGATCGCCAGGAGGAGGTCGGCGAGCACCTCGTAGGGGACGCCGGTGGTGAAGTACGCGTTCCACTCCGTCATCACGGACGTGGCATGCGGGCGGACACTCAGTTGCCAGGCAACGGGCAGTCCGCCCAGCTCGAACGGGTGGGCCGCGAGGATCCACTCGGCGCCACGCAACCCGTCCGGGCTCACGTACAGCAGGGTGTGGCGGGCCGTGGGCCACATGCGCCAGCCGAGGCCGGCCAGGGTGTCGCCGATCCGCTCGGCGAGAGCGCCGTCGTCACCGGCGAGGTGGCGCGGGGTGACCCAGTACACCGGGTCCGTCGGGGAGGGGAGGGAAGGGTCGGTGGGGTGCTGCGGGTGCAGGGGCGCCTCCATGAGCTCAGGGCAGATCTTCCAGCGGAGCGTTGTACGTTGACATGCCGTGGCGCGGAAAGACAGTCATTGCGGGATGTCTCCTGTCTGCCGTCGGCGAACCGATGCGGTGGCCCCCTGGCGACAGGGCAGGCGACAGGAGCAGAGCACTGGGGCGCCATCGGTGGCGCGGGCGCAAAACCCCGTGCGCGGTGCGCACAAGGTGCCGATAGTTGAGGCATGGACGCGATTGACTCCGCATGCGCCGTTGTCGAGGAACACCACCCTGACGCCCGGGCGGCGTTCCTGGGAGGCAGCGTCGTGACGGGCCGTCGCACGGCGATGTCCGACCTCGACATCGTGGTGCTGCTCAATGGAGCCCCAGCCCCGTACCGGGCGAGCATCCGGCACGGCGACTGGCCGGTGGAGCTGTTCGTGCACACCGAGACGACCTGGCACGCGTATGTCGAGCGGGAAGTACGCAAGCGCCGGTCACCGCTGCTCTGGATGTGCGCCGACGGGCTGCTGCTCTTCGACACCGATGGAGTCGGTGCGCGTGTCGCCGCCGAAGCCCGGAAGCTGACCGGCGCGGGACCACCCAGTGTGTCAGCCGAGGAAATCGACGACCGTCGCTACGCGATCACGGACCTCCTCGATGACCTTTCGGGAAGCATCGACCAGGGCGAGCGGCTGTTCATCGCCACTGAACTGGCTCGGAGAACGGGCGAGTTGGCACTGGCCATCGGCGGGTCCTGGAACGGAGGCGGGAAGTGGCTGGCGCGCCGTCTCGATACCACGGCACCAGGGCTCAGCACGCGCCTGCACCAGGCGGTCCGTGAGGTACTGGAGGGCCAGGTCGAGCCCCTCATCAGTGTGGTGGACGAGGTACTCGGGCAAGCCGGCGGCCGGTTGTGGGTTGGCTACAGGCGCGGGGGCAGAATGCCATGAGCAGGCTCGGCAACCGGAGCCGATCAGCAAGCATGACCGCGACCGGGCTGGAGATGCCTGGAGTAGGCGGCAGCTCCGGTGCACAGGCTCACATCGCCCTCCGTACAGTCGGATCTGGCTGTGGCTGACGGCTACCGCCCGTGCCCCGGCGACGGGCACCTCCCGCCGCACCACTGCTACGGTCGCCTCCATGGCGCTCTCCGTCTCCATGGGTCAGGCTGTTGATCTACGGGTGCAGCAGGTTGACGAGGTTCTTGATCGTGTCGAGCGGTCTCTGCAGGTGCGCTTGCTCCCGGACACCGTGGTGCGCAAACGCCGATCTGTGGGAGCCAGGACGGTCCGCGACACCTGGGTGCGGATCGAGCGGCGCTCGCTCGAAAAGATCCCCGATCAGGGATGGAACGGCACCGAAAGTGCCGCGCGTCTGGAGGGTATCGCCCAGCCTGAGTGGCGCGGATGTGTGGTCTGGCGGGACACAGACGAGCCAGTGATGTGGCGGGCCGACGAAACCGGACTCCTGCCGGGGGCTCCCGTCGGAAGCGCCATCTTGAGTGAGGCCCCGGAGATGACGGACGCCTGGTGGGAGGCGTTGAACGCCTCGTTGGATGCTCTGGCGGCACAGGACACCGGGCGGATCGCCACACCGGACACCGTCACCATCACCCAGGCCCTCGTCACCGGGTCCATCCGCGGTGTCTTCTCGGGTGACTTCGATACGACCGTGGAGCGGTGGGTGCCTGCCCACGCGGACCTGAACTGGGCGAACATGACGGCTCCGACGTTCAGCCTCTTCGACTGGGAGGACTGGGGTAACGCGCCGCTGGGGCTGGATTCGTCCTCCCTGTGGGCGAGTTCCCTTGCGGTCCCGGCTCTGGCCGATCGCGTAAGGCGCGAGCGCCGGTCGGACTTCGAGAGCCGGGACGGCAAGTTGATGACATTGTTCGCCTGTTCGAAGATCCTCGGGCCGTACGCGCACCCGGAGGACCCTCGGCTGGAACCCGCCCGGCACATGGCTGAGCGGGTCATCGAGCAGCTTCAAGCGGGCTGAGCGCGCGAGCGGTCTCGGAGGAGACTCCGATATTCCTGGACGGTCCGCTCGTCGACCCCGCCCGCCAGGGTTCCGACGAGTTCGCCGAGATGGGCGGGCTCATCGGTGCCCACGGCGACGGTGCCTACCCGCGGGAGGTGATAGGTGACTCTGAACGCCGCCTGTACACAGGAGAGTTGGCTGCCGTCCCGGAGGAAGACGCGTGGGTCGATCCTGTCCCACACAGGAGTGCTGGTACTGCCCCCGAAAGGGCTCATCCCCCACACCTTGGCGCCCTCCAGACCCCACGCCTTGGTGAGGGCATCCGCGGCATCCAGCGTTCTGGCTCCGACCAGCAAACCGGCGCGGACCATGAGGACCGCCGGCTTCGGTACGGTCATGTCGATGAGGCTCAGCAGCGGTAACGGGTCCCAGGACGCGACTCCCCAGGCGGCGCAGAGTCCCTTCGCTACGGCAGCGTCGAGAGTGGCGCACGCCTGTACCAGCGCGTCCTGGTTGTGAGGGGCGGCTTCAAGGAGCGAATGCTCCGGGTTGTGCAGGAACACCAGGTCCGGCTCCCGCCCAAGGTCCTCGGCGGCCTGTTCCACGGCCGCGCGCAGACGTGCGGGGTCCAGGGAATGCTCCGCCCCGTCCGGCCCCGGGAAATAGCCGACCTTGGTGGAGACCGTGAACTTCGGCAGCAGGTCACCAGCTGTCCGCGCCAGGACCTCATGCGAACGGAAGCCGAGATAGTTGCTGCTGGTGTCGAGTGCGGTGACACCGAGGTCCAACGCCCCGGTCAGGAGACGGCGTTCGTGACGAGACCGGTGTAGCCCAAGGACAACTCGGGGGTCAGCACCGCGCACAACTCCTCCTCCACCAGGATCTCTGCGACCTCGGTCACTTCGGCTCCGACGACGGCCACGGCTCGCTCCAACGCGACCGGCTGGCCGCTGAGCAGCAGACGCAGTGCGGGCAGGGCCTTGGCCGTGAGGGTGAGCTTCTTCCCGGAGGCCACGACGTGGACGGTCTCCACACTTTCCTCGATGCGGGGCGGGAAGTGGGTGGTGCACACCACGGCGGCGAGCGGCCCGAATATGTCGAGGAAGGGCACGTGCCGAGGCAGCGTCGTCTTTTGCTCGTACGCGGCGAGGAAGTCGGCCGGGGAGCGTTCACCGACGAGCTGGGCCGCAGCCGCGCTCAGGGCCTCGCCGCCGTTTCCGTGCCAGCGGTCGAGGTCGTGGCGGAAGATCTCGTGCTCGCGGCACCAGTCGGCCAGCCATGCGAGCCAGCTTGCTCCCGTGCGCTTGGTGATGCCGAAGGTGACGTGCAGGCTCTTGCCAGAACCGCTGCCGGACCGTGTCGCCTGGTGCCAGTGGCCCCGAGGGATGTGCATGACGTCACCGGTCCGCATGGTGCCGGACCAGATGATCTCGTCGCTCGGGGTGTTGTTGGGGTCGGCGTCCCGGTACATGGGGACTGCGCGGGAGGTCGCGCGGACCTCCCACTCCTTCTCGCCGGCGAGTTGGACGATGACGACATCGTGGTCGTCCCAGTGCAGGGGGAAGCCGGAGGCGTCGTTCGTCGTCAGGTACGCGTTGACCTGAACTCGCTCGTGGGACCACCACTGCAGGGCCCGGCAGGCGACCTCCATCGTCGGATCGAAGACGTTGGCCTGGTCCATGATCACCGTCGCGCCTTGTCCCAGGAGGCTGCCCAGGCTGCGCATGTTGGCCATGGGGATGCTCTGGCCCCGAGGGCTGACGCTGTCGGTGTAGTAGATGGCCGGATGGACCTCCTCGCCCTTCTGGAAGCACCGGAACTGCGGGCGGTTCAGGCTCCTGCGCATCGCGATGTCGAGCAGACGGTTCGGGGTCATGATGCGGGAGACGAGTGCGGGGTCGTCCATGCTCCCGCGTACGAAGTCCTTGCCCAGCTCCTCCGCCCCGTTCCATCCGAGCGCAGTCTCGATGGCGCTGATCAACCGATGTTCCATCGTTACGTCCTCCATGGGGTCGACCACGTGATTCGGACGCGGTGGGGACCGACACGGCCGAGCGCGCCGGCCCCCACCGCTTGGTGCCTACTCGCTGTCGTGCAGGTTGCCGTCGCCACCCGGCCACGGAGCGTCGCCGGAACTTCCCTGGTTGTCCGACCGGAGGCTGTCGTACCGGTCGTGGACGGCGGTCAGCTCTTGCACCGCCACCAGGAGGCCGCTTCGGGCCGGAGGCGGTGTCGTGGGCTCTGCCACCTCGTACTCCTTCCTCTTCGGTTCTCCCGCCAGGGCTCCGGCGGGAGGTCGGTGGCCGCCCCACAGCAGTGAGAGAAGGGGGTTGCCGTGGAGCGGCGGTCATTGGGAGTCGCGAAGAGCCGCAGTCCTACACCAGCGACCGGGCAGGTCCGCGATTCATCGGCAGCACGCCTACGTCCTGGCGCATGTTGGTCTCCAGAACGCGCTGGTCCAGCTCGTACAGACACGCACAGCAGGCGTAGAGGGCCGCGTGTATGCCGCTCGACCGGACGGGTCCGATCCACGTCACCTCGACATCGGCACGTCCGCACCACAGCCAGCACTCGCCGCGCGCCTGCCATTCGTGGCGATCCCACAACGCGTACTCAGTGGGCTCCCTGGTGATGGGGTCGACATCACGGCGAGTGGGACGGAAGACGACATCAGGGTCAGGAAGCGGAGTCGTACGCAGTGCGTGCCGTCCCATCACGCGACCGTCAGGGTGAGGGACTCAGGCTCAGCTACGCTCCCGAGCTTCGGCCGTAGTGCGAATAATCTGCGCAGAACAGCGGCTCGGATGGCGGGTGCCACCGTGGGAAGCGCGACCTCCGCCCATACGCGCTTCCCACGGCCGGCGGGTTCCCAGGCACACCGCGAAGCGAGGAACTCGACCATTGACAGGCCGCGCCCGCTCTCGTCGTCGGCCTGGGCACAACTCATCTGTGGAGCTGCGGGATTGTCATCGAGGACGTCGATCACGAGGCGGCCGGGCCGGTGGTACAGCGTGACGGTGACGGACCCCTCCCCATGGACCACGGCGTTGCTGATGAGCTCGGAGGCGACAAGACGGATGGCGTCAGCCGTGTCGTCGTCCAACGGCACGCCCCACGTACGCACCTTGTCGACGACCGTGCGCCGGGCGAGGGAAACTTCCCTTTCCTCACCCGCGAGGACGAACCGATGGACGAGCATGGGCATGGCTGACGCCTCCGAAGGGTTGGAGAGCGGCTCCGTCCCCGAGGGGGAAACAAGGGCGGAGCCGCCGATCTGAGAAACCGTTCCGGGAGCGGTCGCCCTGCGCGGGCTCCGTGGACGGCTGATACTCAGTCAACGGCCCGAGCGAGCAAGGCGGAACGTTTCTAGGGGGTTCCTCATGGGGACGCCCTCCCCGTACGTGGCCACGCGAAGTAACCTCCCCACTACGCCTTGAGGGGATGACGGGAGTGATGACATGCCTGGTGAGCCGTTGGCGGTCCACCCGCTGAGCTTCCTCCGCCAGACGCACGGATGGGGGAAGGCCGAGTTCGCCCGGCTCATGCAGGCGCACGGGAGATCGCTCGGAATCCCGCTCGCGACCAACCGCACCACCGTATGGAAGTGGGAGCAGGGGCAGGAGCCGGACGCGGACGCCCAGCACGTACTCGCCGACCTGCTACGCGTCCCGTACGAGCAGGCGCGGAAGGAAGGCTGGCCCCGGTGGCTCCCGGTCTGGGAGGTCACGGGACTCACGGCCCCGTGGACCGAGGCCGGTACCGTTGAGGCATTGTCCGAACTCGTGGGGAGTGGCCGCATGGATCGCCGGGGCTTTCTCACCATCACCGGCGCCGCCCTGACGGGCCTCGCGGCGAGCTGGGTGGACGCGCCGTCCGCCTTCGCCTCGGCCCTGGGCGGGGATCAGGTCACGGACACGATGGTCTTGACAATCGAGCAGCGCATCAGCACGCTCCGTACCCTCGACGACCAACTCGGCGGCGCCACACTCCTGGAGCAGGCACGCGGCGATCTCGCCCTCGTCACCGGCCTCCTGAGCACCGGCAGGTACACGGAGAGCATCCGAATCCGCCTCTACGCCCTGGCGGCCCGGGTGTCGCACCTGACCGGCTGGATGGCTTACGACGCGGGGCTGCGGTCCGTCGGCCAGCGGTACTACGTAGGGGCCCTGCGCAGCGCCCGTACCGCTGGAGACGACGCGTTCGGCGCGTTCATCCTCGCGGAGATGGGCGTTCACGTCTCCGAGGCCGGACGGACGGCCGAGCGCGTCGCCCTCATCTCCACCGCCATCGACAACGCCCCACGAACGCTGTCGCCGTACACCCAGTCGTTCATGTACCTGCACAAGGCCGAGGCACTGTCCCGCGACGGCGACCACCAGAACGCCGGAACAGCGCTCAACCGCGCTGTGTCCCACTGGGAGCGCCACACGACGGAGGAAAACCCGGATTGGCTCAACTGGTTCGGTGAGGCCCAGCTGAAGTCGACCGAGGGCAAGGTCCTGCTGCGGTCCGGGCAGGTGGAACGCGCGACGGGCTCCCTGGAGACCTCCGTGAAAAGCGCGGCTCCTCGGGACAAGGCCGTACGCTCCAGCCGCCTGGCCGAGGCCCGGCTCGCCGGCGGCGACCTGGACGGGGCGCTCGACGCCGCGAACTACGGCACCGAACTCCTGGAGAGCAGCGTCAGTTCCGTACGGGCTCTGGACCGCTTGAAGGAGTTCTCCGCACACCTCGAACCGCGCAAGTCCGTCCCCGCTGTCCGTGAGTTCCGTGAGCGCCTTCAGGCCGTGCCCGTCGCGGCGTGACCGTCACTTCTCGGACTTCGAGGCCGAACCCACCCCCTCGGAGCACATAGTCCGAATGCCAGGATGGACGGCATGACGACGATCCACGGTGAGGTCGCGGCTGGGTTCGAACCGGTGTGTGAGGCGTTCGCAGCGAACTTCTCCCAGCACGGGGACATCGGCGCAGCGGTGTGCGTGTACCAGTACGGCCGACCGGTGGTGGACCTGTGGGGAGGCATCGCCGACCCCGAGACCGGTCGACCGTGGACGCGGGACACACTGCAGCTCGTCTACTCGGCTACCAAGGGGGCCACCACGACCGCAGCGCACATGCTGGCCGAGCGTGGTGCGCTGGACCTGGACGCGCCGGTGGCGAAGTACTGGCCGGAGTTCGCCGCGAACGGCAAGGCGGACATCCCGGTGCGCTGGCTGCTGTCCCACCAGGCCGGCTTGATCGCGCTGGACCAACCGGTCCCGCTGAACGAGGCATTGCACTGGCATCCAATGGCGGCCGCACTCGCCGCTCAGCGCCCTCTGTGGACTCCGGGCATCGCACACGGATACCACGGCCGGACCTGGGGCTGGCTCGTCGGCGAAGTGATCCGCCGGGTTTCCGGCCAGACACCGGGCCGCTACTTCGCCGACGAGATCGCCGCCCCCCTCGGACTGGACTTCTTCATCGGACTGCCGGCGCGTAAACGCGACCGGGTCAGCCGCATGGTGTATCAGCGACCGGCCGTCGACCTCACCACCATGCCCGCCGAGTCGGTTCCCGAGGAACTCCGCGAGCAGGTTGCAGCGTGGCGAGATCCGGAGTCATTCAGCAACAGGGCGTACACGGTCACCGACCCTGCCGAGATCGACTTCGACTCGCCCGAGGTACAGGCTGCGGAACTCCCGGCCTCCAACGGCATCAGCACCGCACACGGGCTGGCGCGCATGTACGCCGCGCTGATCGGCGAGGTGGACGGCGTGCGCCTGCTGACCTCAGAGACCCTTGCTTCGGCGACCAAGGAGCAGGCCAGCGGGAAGGACCAGGTGATGCTGATCCCGAGCAGGTTCAGCTCCGGGTACATGCTGCCTACCGAGACCAACCCCATGATCGGGCCGAGTTCCTTCGGCCACACCGGTCGAGGCGGCTCGCTCGGCTTCGCTGATCCGAAGCACGGCATCGCCTTCGGCTATGCGATGAACAACATCATCGGGGGCCCCAACGACGTGCGTGCGACGTCGCTGGTCGACGCGGTGCGAAAGTCCCTGGCGTAACAGCTGGCATCGCTGTGGTCCTTGTCCGCTATCACAGCTACCCCGAGATCCGGAACGGCTCGCCAGCAACGTCGGCGTACGTCGTTACGGTGGACGGCGGCTACGCCGCCAACCGCCGTGTCCCAGTCGAGGTGGCAGTCGGCGGAGTGGAGGCGATGCCGACGACCTCGACCTGGACACCCCATGCTTGGAGCGTCCTGGCCGTCTGCACCAAAGTGACCTGCGAGAACGGGAACAGGGTGTCGGCAGTGAGGTCGGTGCCGTCCTTCAGCAGGATTGCGAAGACGACCTTCGAAGGCCGGAAGTCTTCCGGTAGACCGCGCCCTTGCCGGGCCGCGGCCACCTTCTCGGCGAACCGTTCCCTCCCCTCCGGGGAGTTCCGCAGCGTCTGTACGGCGACGAGCGCCTGGCTGAAGAGATGGCTCAGCGTGTCGGAGCCCTTGGCCCGCTTCACCATGACCAGGGCGTTGTCGGGGCTCAGCAGGTCGCAGATCTCCACGCCGTTCCCGCGGTGCAGCGCGGTCTGCACGTTGTCGCGGTCAAAGCAGACGTACCCGGGCCGCTGGTCCGGCACGCACGCGTTGTAGGTGCGCTCCTTCTCCCCGAGGATCCACGAGGGCAGGTCGACGGACGGGGTGTCGGTGATCAGCCGTTCGGCGTGCGAGCGGATCGCCTTCAGATACTCCTGGTCGATCTCGTACCAGTGCTCGTCCATCAGGAAGAACCGGCGAGAGTCGAGAAACACTTCCGCCTCGATCCACCGGAGCGCGCTGGACGTCCAGATTTCGTCGGCCCGGTTGGCGCGGCCATGCCGATAGAGAGTGACGGTTCCTTCCCGGAGCGCGGCCACGCGGCTGCCCGCATGCTGGATGCGCGCGCGGCAGAGGACGTACTCAAGGTCGAAGTCGTCGGTCGACCGGCCGGCCGCGTCGCTGTTGATCCTGGCCCTGAACGCCCGGGCGGCCATGTAGTCGTCCCAATGGTCGGCGGGGACGGCGACGCTGATTCTCCCGTCGGGCTCCTGCTCCAGGAGGTTGTCGAGGATGGCCTCCAGGCGGGTGACAAGGCTGGGATCGTCGACGGGCACGACGTGTTCGACGAACTCCAGTTCCGGGCTCGGCTTCTCCTCGCGCAACACGCGGGCGATCGCACGGATGTCAGCGATCAGGTCGGCACCCTCCACACCGAGCCGCATGCGCAGGCCGGCGCCGCCCTCGGCACTGGAGATCTTCCCCGGGTTGTCCCGGGAGATGGTGAGCGGGATGTTGTCCAGGTGGCCGCCGAGGCGGCGCACGATCTGCGCGTGCTCGACGATGCCCAGGCTCCACACCGAGGCCCCGCTCGGGATCAGGGTGATGTCGGTGCGCCCTCCACCGGGAGTGTGCGACACCAGGTCGCGGATCTTCGCGGGGTCCACTCGGCGGGACGCGAAGCTCAGCCCGAAGCGGTGGTCCTTCAGGCGGTCGGGCACCAGGCGGAAGCCCTGGTCGTACCCAATCGCGTACACCTCACCGTCGACGGCCAGCATCAGCAGGCCAGCCGAGCGGTTGACGGACCGTGACACCTCGATACCCGTCGTTCGGAAGATCTCGTCGCACCAGCTCGCCACAGGCTGCTCGAAGCTGCCGGTGACCAGGATCGCCGGTACACCGAGGTTCTCGGGGACGTCGAAATCCGCGTGGACCCTTTCCAATTGGTCCGCGTCCAGGGCGTCGAACATCGAGTCGGCAGTGGGAGGCACGCCCCTGAGCCGGTACAGGGTTCGCTTGGACGTACGGGCCGTCATGGTGCCGCTCCTCATTCTGGTCTTTGCGGACGGTCGCGATAACCGTCCTCGTGGTGTGGTTCTCACGCGTGTCTCCTCCCGGCGGCGCCTCTCCTGGCGCCGATGCGGGTCAGCGGGCCAACAGGGCGACGATCGCCGCGACTTCGGTATGCCACGCGCGGACCTGGTCCTCCGTCGGACCGATCTCGTACTGGTGGTAGTGGCATCCCAGGCAGAGTTGGCTCCACACGGCCTTCGCCTGGCGGGCCGTTCCGGCTTCGGCGCAACCGCGGAGCCAGAGGAACGCGGCCCGCTGGGTGCCCTCCCGAATCGCGCGCGGCGCCCGGTGGGCGGTGAGGCGGTCTGCGACCGCGCTCTCCAGCGCCACACGGAGGGCGAAGGCGGCACCTCGACACCGGCTCGCCGCGGCGGCAGCGGACGCAGCGGGTACGGTCGTGGCAGCGGGCGTGGCGGGCTCGCCGGTGTCCGTGAGGAGCAGCTCGGCGGTGTCGAGCAGCTGGCGAATCGTCTGGTTCACGGCCCCTCCTCGGGCTTGCGTACCGTCAGGGCAACGGCCTTGATGTCGTCCACGAACCGCTGGGGGTCCGGCATCGAGGTGCCCGACGGGTGGGCACCCTCCTGGCACTTCTGGATGAGGTCCACCGCCCCGGGGCCGCACCGCCTGCGCAGCTCGCGCTGGACGTCACTGGCCCTCTTCGACGGGTCTCCGAAGAGCCCCAGGGCGGCGATGTCCATCAGCGTGACGGCCCCCGCGACGGTCTTCTCCGCCTCGTGTTCGGCCATCCCCGCCCGGTGCAGCCGCAGCCACGCGGCCTCGGAGAAGGCCCGTTCCAGGACGGCGCGGCAGAGGCTGGGCAGCACATGGGTCATCGCGACCGGCGGGAGGTTTCGCGTGCGGATGAGAGCGCGTGCGTCGGCCAGTGCCTGACCGACCGGATCGGTCACCCGGCTCACGGTCACCACGGACCGGCCCGCCCGCTCCACCTCCAGTACGGTCACCGGGAATTCCTGGTTGGTGAAGGCTCGCTGGAGCCGCGTGTCGTGGGTGAAGACCACGACCTGCCGAGTCGACCCAAGGCCATGCAGCACCTTCGCGAGGCCGTGGACCTTGGCGGGATCCATGGACTGCACCGGGTCGTCGATGACGACAAAACCGAAGGGGCTGTCCGGCGCGGCGGCGCGCGGCAGGAAGAGCGAGAGCGCGAGGGAGTGAAGTTCGCCCTGGCTCATGACGCCAAGGGCCGCCGCCTCGGTGCCGTCGACGGACACATCCATCACCAGCTTGCGCACGGTGGCCTTCTCGCTACCGGTCAGGCGCACAGAACGCAGGTCCACGTTGCTCTGCTGACGCAGTTCCTCCCAGATCCGCTGCGAGTGATCCTCGAACGGCCGCAGCCGCTGCTCGCGCAGCTCGGCACGCGCCTCCTTGAGCCACTTACGGGCCGCCCTGACCTGGCACAGCCGGGGCCTGCCGGCGTACGCAGGCCGGGCCCGGTCGAGCCAGCACGCCAGGCGGGTGACACAGGAGCGCCACTCCTCGTCGAGCTTTTCCAGCTCCCGCAGCGCCTCGTCGCGCAGCGCGGCGCAGGCGTCGGCGAGGACAAGCGCGGCGGTCTCGGCGCGGGCTGCAAGCCGCTCGGCGTCGTCGATCGCCCGGCACGCCTTCCACTCCTCCCACGGGTCCACGAGCGGGGCGGGCAGCCACGCGGGGACCGGGGTGACCAGGTAGCGGAGGGCGTCCACCGCGTCCCGCAGCCCGGTACGGGCCTCCCGCGCGGTCGCGGCCTCCTGCCGCAGGGTCGCCACCTGTTCGGCGGCCCGCTCGGCCCACGCCTCGTCGAGCGCCCGGTCGGACCCGCACACTGGGCAGGTGTCCTCGTCCTCGTGCCGACGGCTGTGCTCCAGGGCCTTGGCCAGCAGCTCCGCATGCTGGTGGGCGTCCTCGGCGCCCGAGGCACGTACGTCGTCGAGTACGGCGACGGCCTCGCGCAGCCGGTCTACGGCCGCGCCGACCGCGCCGAGGTCAGGTCCGGTCAGCGCGGCGGTCGTCCGCAGTTCACGGAGACGGCCCTCGTCCGCGTCGGGCAGTGAGGTCACGAGGGCGTCGAGCACGACGAAGTCGGGGTCGCCCGCCTTGCCGACGACCGCGAGCGCGCGTACCGCCCGGGGGTCGTCCAGCGCGGACAACGCCTCGGCAAGTACGGGCCGTTCCGCCTCGGCTTGCTTCAGCGCGGAGTCGAGCGCCTTCTCGATGCCCTGGAGCCGCTCGTCCGCGTCGGTCAGTTCGCGGAGTCCGAGGATGGCGGCGACCGAGTCGTACTGCTCGCTGGGCCTGCCATTGAGAACCTTGTCGAGATCCGCGTACGACAGAAAGGGGTTGTAGTCCTTCAGGGCCCGCTCCCACCCGATGCCGGCGAAGGGCCGACGGCCGTGGCCCGGCCGCCTGAACTCGACCTCGGGGGCGGTGACGTCGTCGCCGGACCAGGTGCACGTCAGAGTGGACAGCCGGGGGTCGCCCGCGATGGCGAGGCGGACCTCGACCTTCGGGTCGGCCCCGTCGTGCAGGTTGCGCCAGTGCCGGCGCCACACCTCGCCCCGCTGCTTGTCCAGGCGGGCGGTCCGGCCCGTGAGCGCCGTCTCAATGCCCTCGGCGAAGCTGGACTTCCCCGAGCCGTTACGCCCCACGACGAGGGTGACGCCAGGCTTCGCGGTCAGCGGCAGACGTGCCTTGCGGCCGATGCCGCGAAAGCCGTTGACGCTGATGGAGTCGAGGAACACCCGCTGGTCCGAGTGCGGATCGACGGGGGTAGCGGAGGACTCCGTCGCGGTGGCGCCCAGTGCCTCTCGCAGGAGTGCCCGAGGTTCCTCGGCAAGCGCCGAGCTTTCGAGGCGGACGGTCAGGCGGGAGAGCGTCGAGGAGGCGCCTCGGCGATGATCGACCTGATGGTCAGATGCGTTCGGCTCGCTCTGTGCGGGGTGTTCCGTCATGGTGCTCTCCGCCCTCCGTGGTCGGTTCCGGGGCCGTGCTCGTGCGGTGAGCGAGAGGGGTGAGCCTCTCGCTTTGCGCGAGCCCGGTGTTACGGAACAGACGTTAGAGGCGGAGAAGTTGCTCAATCCATGTTCTCAGTGATAACCAGGGTTATCAAAAAAATCCGTGGCGTGAAGAAGCTGTCCTGGAGCACGAGGCGGTGCTGTTCTATCTGGACAACCAGCAGCTTCGCAGTGTCGAGATGGTCGAGCGTCTCGTCGCACACCGTGACGTGATCCACCGGGCCGTCGAGAAGGGCGGCCCGGCGGCCTACGCCGTACTGCACGACCGCGTCGAGCGCACCTGGCCATACGGGAGGGCGCCCCTGATGGCGCCCTCCCGTATGCGCTGCTACTTCGCAGCGGGCGCCCAGAGAGCGGCCACGATCTCCATCTGCTTGAGGACCAGGTCGACCGCCTCGCGCTCCTCCTCCGGCGGGTAGTCGAACATCGCCAGCACGCGGCGGATGCGGGTACGGAGCTTCGCCCGGACAGGTTCGCGGGAGAGCCAGTCGACGGAGAGGTTCTTCTGGATGTCCTTGACGAGGGCACGAGCGATCTTGGCGAGCGTGTCGTCACCGCCCTCCATCGCCTCGGCCATGTCGCGGTGTGCGACGGCGTCGTAGAAGGCCAGCTCCGCGTGGGTCAACGGCGGGTCGAACCGCTCGCCACGGCGGGCCTCCGCCGACACCTCCCGTGCCAGAGCAGCGAGTTCGGCGATCACCTGGGCGCTGGTGAGCTGCTGGAGCATGTAACGCCTCATCAGATCGTTCAGACGCTCGGTGAAGCTCTCGTTGCGGACGACGTTGTGCTTGGTCACCTCGCGCATCTTCTGCTGGATCATGCGGCGCAGGGCCTCGGTGACCAGGTGCGGGGTCTCCGAGTTCTCCAGATTGCGCAGCTGCGCCTCGTTGAGACGGGTGATGTCCAGCCGGCCGATCCCGGCCTCCGCGTACAGGTCGGTGATGTCGTCGGCGTCTACGACCGAAGCCGCGAGGGCCTGCAGGTAACGCTGGACCTCGGCGCTGAGCGGCTCCCCGCTGGCCTCGCGCTGGGCGGCGTCGAGCTTAATCATCCAGGCCCGGACCTCGCTGAAGAAGGAGATGTCACGACGCCAGTCGTCCAGGTCCTCGCAGCGCTCGGCGATCTCCTTGCTCATCGCGCAGACACGGTAGAAGCGGTCCAGCCGGGCCGCGCTGTCCTTGAAGCGGACGGAGAGCGGCTTGGCGGGGGGCTCGACCTTGTTGCCCGGGTTCTTCGGGTTCCGGAGGAAGTCAGCGGTCAGGCGCAGGGCGCGCTTGCGGGAGTCGGGGCGGCCGGTGTCGGCAAGCCACTCCTTCCAACGGCTCCCGGCCAGCAGCCCCTTGATGGTGGCCAGCTCATTCTTGACCTCGGTGACGGCCCGTTCGATGTCCGCGCCGAGGGTCTGGTCCTTGCGGTCCTGGTCGGAGTACTCGCGCAGCGCCTTGGTCAGGTTGTCGGTGAGGGGCGCGTAGCCGACGAGCAGACCGTCCTGCTTGCCGCGGAAACGGCGGTTGACGCGGGCGAGCGCCTGCATCAGGTTGGCGCCCTGCATCGGGCGGTCCATATACAGGGTGTGGACGGGCGGGGCGTCGTAGCCGGTGAGCAGCATCGAGTGGACGATGAGCAGTTCCAGCTCGTCGTCGGGGTCCTTGGCGCGCTTCTGGACGACCTTCTGCTGGGACTTGCGCAGCGAGTGCTTACGCAGGTGCTCGAGGTCGGAGCGGTCGCCGTGGAAGACGATCTTCATGACGCCCTTGTCGACCTCGTCACTGGCCCAGCCGGGTCGCCGCTCGGCCAGCGCGTCGAAGACCCGTACGCAGATCTCGCGGGTCGCGCACACGATCATCGCCTTACCGGGGGCGCCGATGTCGGGTTTGACCAGCTCGCGGCGCTGCTCCCAGTGCGCGATCAGGTCGTCGGCGAGTTTCGCTATGCGGTCCTCGGCGCCGTAGACGGTGTTCATCGTCGTGGCGTACTGGATGGCGCGGCGGCGCTCGGCGTCGTCCATTCCCTCGGTGAGGGTGTTGGCCTGCTCGTCGAGCTTGTTCGGGTCGATGCCCTTGGGCAGGTCAACCTTGATGACGCGCGGCTCGTGGAACACGCGGACCGTCGCCCCGTCGTCGACGGCGCGCTTCAGGTCGTAGATGTCGATGTACTCCCCGAAGACGGCACGGGTGTCGGCCTCGGCCTTAGAGATGGGCGTACCGGTGAAGGCGAGCAGGGTGGCGTACGGCAAGGCGTCGCGCAGGTGGCGGGCGTAGCCGTTGAGGCTGTCGTAGTGCGAGCGGTGCGCCTCGTCGACAATCACCAGGATGTTCCGGCGCTCGGAGAGGAGGGGGTGGGACTTGCCGGCCGCTTTCTCCTCCTGGCTCAGGCCGAACTTCTGGAGGGTGGTGAACACGATCCCGCCGACGTTGCGCCCCGTCAGCTCGGTGCGCAGCTCCTCGCGCGTGTCGATCTGTTGAGCTTTTGCCTGCAGCAGGGACTCGCTGTCGAGGAAGGTGTCGTAGAGCTGGTCGTCGAGGTCGTTGCGGTCGGTGATGACGACGATGGTGGGGTTGTTGAGCGCCGGGTGACGGAGGACGAGCGCGGCCGTCTCCACCATCTCCTCCGACTTGCCCGCACCCTGCGTGTGCCAGACGACGCCGGCCTGGCCGTTCGTCCGCGACGCCTCGACGACGGCGTCCACGGCCTTGTTCACCGCGAAGTACTGGTGCGGCTTCGCGATGCGCTTCCCGGAGAGGGGCTCGCCCGGCTTGGGCGGGGGGAAGTTGACGAAGTTTCGGGTGAGGGAGAGGAACCGCTCCTGCGTGAACAGGCCGTGGAGGGCCAGGTTCAGCGCGTCGAGGCCGTCGTAGCCGGGCTCGTTGGTGTCGACGGGCTTGCCCTCGTGGTCTACGTTCCAGGGCGCGTAGTGCTCGTACGGCGTGAATGCGGTGCCGTACTTGGCGGTTATGCCGTCCGAGACCAGGCACAGGACGTTGTAGCGGAACGCGATCGGGAACTCCGAGACGTACGTCTGGAGTTGGGCGTGGGCCGACTTGAGGGTGGCGTTCTCGTCGGAGGCGCTCTTCAACTCGACGACGGCCAGGGGCAGGCCGTTGACGTACAGGACGATGTCGAAGCGGCGGTGGCTGCCGTCGGTTTCCCGGAGGGTGACCTGGTTGACGGCGAGGTAGCTGTTCGCGTCGGGGTCCGTGAAGTCGACGAGGCGGACGGTGGGGGTCTGCTCGGCGCCGAACTCGTCGGTGTACGTGAGCCGAATGCCGGTGGTGAGGTATTCGTGCGCCTGTTTGTTCTCCGGGTACGCCTCGCGGGAGGCGGGGTCGGTGGCGATACGGAGGGCTTCGTGGACGGCGGTGGAGGTCAGCTCCGGGTTCAGCTTCTCGATGGCTGCCTGGAGTTCGTTGTGGAGGATCAGGTCGTCCCAGTCGCGGCGGTGGCCGGTGCCGGGGGCCAGGTCCTTGCCAGCCCTTTTCTCCCAGGCGAGTTGCACGAGTTCATCCAGGGCCAGGTGCTCCCAGGTGGACTCGGTCATTTTGGCGTCGAGGTGGGCGGGGGTGCGGGGGGCGTCTGTGTGCTCGCTGCCGTTTTCGGTGGTCATACGGCGTCCTCCACGATCTTCTCGGCGTCTCGGACTCGGAGCTTGCCGGACATTAGTTGGGGGAGGAGGGTGTCGCGGAGGTTGGCCAAGGCCAAAGACTCCCTGAGCGCCTGGTCCGCTCGCTCCTCCAGCGCATCCAGCTTGGGGCGCAGTTCCTTCTGGCCAGCAGGGCCGGGCAGGGTGAGTTCCAGTTCACCGACTTGAGATCTCCGGAGTTCGGTCTGACCAGTGCTGCCTTCGCCCATCGCCTCGATCTCTGGCTGAGCACGCAGCATGGCAAATCCGGCACAAACGGGGTCGACCTTGCTCTCATTGAAGCGCACGATCGTAATGTGCGAGTCGACAGTCGCGTCCAGGTCCAAGGTCCAGCGGGCAACCCGCCCGAGAGTACCAACACCCGTTGAATTCACTAGCACGTCGTTAAGCTGCAACAGCTTGGGGGCCTTGACCTTCTCCCGGAGAGTCAGACGGGAGGGTTCGAGATTCACACGCCCGTCGCGAATGCACTTCTGATTGAGCACTGTGAGTTCATCCGAAGAGTCTGCGTATTTCGGAGCGACGCCGCGAGTCAGCGCAGTCGCGACTGAGTCCACAACTACTTCAGTGGAGTCGTCATCATGAAGACTCTGAGAATAGAAGGTGAGACCGAGTTCGCGAGCCATTGCCGCGACGCGCTCGTTGACCGCGATCTTGTCGTCCAGCGCCCCAAGCACGCCGGAAATCGCACGCTGAATTTCCAATGGTGGCACAGTAACACTCAATCGCCTTTGTTCCGTGAGCGATACATATGCCGCCATATCGGACTCATTTTCGCGGGCCCGAAGCTGTGCCTTGAAAGGCTCAGACTGAAGGAAAGCGTAGAGATATAGGGGATCGATTGCTTCATGGTTCAGGCTACGCCAGAACGTTGTCTGCGGTGAGCAAACAAATGGGGGGCTGACTGCTGGGGCGAAAGCAACCTTCCCCACTGTTCCTTTATGAGAGAGGATTACGTCACAGGGTGCACCAATTCCCTTTCGAACTCTCTCCCTGGCGATTTCGTTGATCTTTTGAGCAGACTCGAAGAGAAGGCGCCCACCCCTCATGTCCGCGGCACGAATGAAGGCCGTTCCACTGTTCCCGAACTCTGCTGGCCTCGGCCGATACTCGCCGTGGTTGCCGTCTTGCACCAGGAGAATGCCGTCAGCTTCGAGGTCGCTAACAACGCGCTGCCACTCAGTCACCGATCCTCCCCAACTGCTCCCGGACCACCACATCCAACCGAGCCGACTCATCCAATTGCTCGAACAACTCCTTCGTCAGCCGAGCGATCCGCTCCTCCACCGGCTCCGCATCCGGATCCTCTGCGGCCTCTGCCGCCCCCACATACCGCCCCGGGGCCAATACATAGTTGTGCTTCTCGATCTCCTCCAGCGTCGCGCTGTAGCAGTACCCCGGCACGTCCTCGTACGAAAGCCCCTTGTCTCTCGCCGACTTCGTGCCCCGCCACGCGTGATACGTGTCGGAGATCTTCTCCAGGTCCTCCTCCGTGAGGATCCGCTCCGTGCGGTCGACCATCGTGCCCATCGCTCGCGCGTCGATGAACAGCACCCGGCTCCGCCGGTCCTCCAACGCCTTCGCGCCCTGCGGGGACTTGTCCTTCGTCAGGAACCACAGGCACGCCGGGATCGCCGTCGTACGGAACAGGTTGCCCGGCAGGGCGATCATGCAGGAGACCAGGTCTGCCTCGACCATCGCCGCGCGGATCTCACCCTCGCCCGACTGCTTGGACGACATCGAGCCGTTGGACAAGACCACGCCCGCGCTGCCCCGGTCCCCCAGCTTGGACACGATGTGCTGGAGCCACGCGTAGTTGGCGTTCGACTGGGGCGGGGTGCCGTACCGCCACCGCCTGTCGTCCGACTTCCTTGCCCAGTCGGACATATTGAAGGGCGGGTTGGCCATCACGAAGTCGGCCTTCAGATCCGGCAGTTTGTCGTCCGCGAACGTGTCCGCCCAGCGGTCGCCGACGCCCTTCGGGTCCATGCCGTGGATGGCGAGGTTCATCTTGGCCAGACGCCACGTGCGCTCGTTGGCCTCTTGGCCGTAGACCGCGATGTCGTGCGTGTGGTCCTTGCCGCGCCGCTTCGCGACAAACTTGCCGCTCTGCACGAACATGCCGCCCGAGCCGCACGCAGGGTCGTACACCCGCCCCTCGTACGGCTCCAGCACCTCGACGATCAGGCGGACCACGCTCGCCGGCGTGTAGAACTCGCCAGCTCGCTTGCCCTCCGCCCGCGCGAAGCGCTCCAGGAAGTACTCGTAGGTCTCACCCAGGACGTCCTGGGCGGGGCGGTCGCCATGCCCCGTAAAGCGGGCGTCGCTGATGAGGTCGACGAGTTCCTTCAGGCGCTTCTGGTCGACGTTGTCGCGGTTGAAGATCTTCGGGAGGACGCCGGTGAGGGTCTTGTTGGCCTTCATCACCTCGTCCATGGCCGTGTCCAGGAGCGCGCCGACGCCGCCCTCCGCGCTGGCCGCGTTCTCGGAGATGTGGTCCCAGCGGGCGGTCGGGGGCACCCAGAAGACGTTCTTCTCCGTGTACTCATCCTTCTCCTCGAGGAAGGCCGCCCGGCGGTGCTCGGGGATCTGGGCCAGCTCGGGGTCAGCGGCCAGTTCTTCGCGGCGTTCGGTGAAGGCGTCGGAAACGTACTTCAGGAAGACCAGGCCGAGCACGAACTCCTTGTACTGGGCGGCGTCCATGGAGCCACGGAGCTTGTCCGCAGCCTTCCACAGGATGTCCTGGATCTCCTTGGTGCTGGAGACACTGAGCAGTTCGCCCTGTCCGGCGGCTGCCGCGGCTCGCTTGCGGGGTGGCATCGTTCCTTCTTCCGACTCGTCGGTGGGTGGGTGTGGATTGGTTACGTGCGGTTGATGGTTCGGGCTTCGCCGAGGGTGAGGGTGCCGTCGGCCAGGCCCGCGATGGTCAAGCGGCGGGCCTCGGCGAGGGCGTCGGCCTGGGCGCGCAGCAGGCGTTCCCGGCGTTCGGTCTCGGCGAGGACGGCGTCGAAGCGCTGGACCTCGTCCGGGTCGAGGTCGGGGAGCTGGTAGTCCTCGATACGGCGGGCGGGGCGCACCGCGCTGGGGCTGCGGGCGGTGCCACGGGCCGCACCGAGCAGGGCCGCGAGGACCCGAGGGGAGAGCGGGCGGGTGGCATCGGCGTTGACGCGGAGCACGCGGGCCGGAAACGCAACGACCGAGAAACCGTCGTGGTCGACGTACACGCCGAGGCGGGGCGCGAGGGTGTAGACGACATCACCGGGCTCGGTGAGCGCCACCCGTTCGTAGGCCGTCGCCAGCAGAAGGCGGTCGATGCGGCGGTTGCCCACGGGTCGTTCGCCGGTGATCTCCTCGGGACCCAGGACGGTGTGGTGGCCGTCCCGGGTGAGCTGCTTCTCGTCGATACGGTGGCCGGGGAGCCGGGTCACCCTGCGTGCGGTGATCAGCTTGCCGAGGGTGGTGCGCTTGGGCAGGCGACCGACCCTGCGCATTACGGCCCCTTGGTAAGGGCCTCGCTCGTCTTCGTACGCCCGGGTGTCCGCCGTCGCGCGCTCCAGGCGGGCCTCGGCCTCGGCGATCAGGGCGGGGCGTTCGGTGACCTTGTCGGACCAGATGGCGGAGGCGGGCGGCGCAGGTGGGGTCAGGGGGCCGCCGAAGGCCCGGTCCAGGTCAGCGACGGGGACCACACGGCCGTAGCGCGGGTCGTGACCGTCGAGTCCTCGGAAGCCTTCTGCGCGCCAAAGGAGGACGTCCTCGGCAAGCCGCATGCGCACACCCGGCGTGAGCTGTTCCGAGCTGATGTCGGCCAGTAAGACCATGCCCTCCGCCTCCCGGACGGGACCGCGTGTGAGCGTCCACAGCGCGGGACGGTAGCCAGGACGGAAGGGCAGGACCCCGCCGGGAAGCGCGATGACCGACTCGACGATGTTCTCGCGCAGGAGGGCCGAGCGGAGCTGGGCGGCCTCGGTGCTCTTCAGTTCGTCGACGAGTGCGTCGGCCGGTCCAAGGACGAGGGCCGTGCAGCCGGGACGGAGGAGGTAGGCGACGCGTTCGAGCTCCGTCAGTACGACGGCTACTGAGCGGTCCTCGCCGGGGCGGTACGGGAGCTGGGTGACGACGAGGTCCGGGTCCGCGAAGCGTTCCTCCAGGTCGGAGCCGGTCTGCACGTCCAGGTCAAGTTCGCTTACGCCCGCCAGCAGGAAGCGGCGGCGGGTGATGCGGGTGAGCCGGTCGTCGGGGTCAGCGGCGAGGACAGTGACGCGGTCGCGGTCCTCCGCGTCGTCGATGAGCGCGGCGAGCAGGTCGCCGGCGCGGGCGTGCGGGTCAGCGAGGGTGAGGGACTCACCTCGCTCAAGGCGGACACGGAGGTCGGTGAGCTGGGTGAGCAGACTCCGCAGCGCCGGGGTGACCGCGTCGGCGGCGAGGGAGTCCAGTCCGAGCCGGGAGCGGGCGGCGAGCAGCCACTCGTACGCGCCGCGCTCGTCGTAGGCGGATTCGACCAGGTCCTCGGCGAGGCGGGCGAGTGGGGCCGCCGTGGCGTCGATCGCGCGAAGCTCGCGGAGTACGAAATCGTCCTCGGCGTCGATCCGTTCGGCTCGGCGCAGCAGCGCGGACCAGAGGGCCTCGTCGGCTTCGGCGTCGGGCGGGGAGGCCGGGGAGACGTTCGCATCGTCGGCCAGTGGCCGACCGTCGAGCCGGCGCAGGCACAGCAAGCTGCCCAGCGTCTCGACCAGCTGCCACGGCGTGAAACGGTCCCGCAGCGCGATGATGCCGAAAAGGGCAAGCTCGGATCGGAGCTCCTGCGGGGCGGCGTTGCCGAGGCCGGAGGCGATCAGCCAGTCGGTCACCTGCGCGCCGTCGAACAGCGGCCGTCCCGAGTTCTCGGACATGGCGGCGGGGAAGTCCGGGTGGCGTCGACGCCAGGTGGACACGACAGGGCGCTTCACCCGGGCGAACGTCGCGATGTCGGCCATCGACACCAGGAGGGGCAGCGGCCCTGGGAAGCTGAGTGCCGGGTCCGGCAGACCAGTGACCACTGTGCGCATCCCTCCCCCGCTCATCTATCGTCGCATCAGCCGCTTCGGCAACCAGGCTGGGCCTTGTCTCACGTCACGGGTCCGCTTGCAGCAGATTCCCGCCCGACGCCACAAGACGATACGCCGACCCCGACAACGCGAGTGCAGCTTCATTTGATAATGGCGGTTATCAGACCCTGGACGAGAGTCGCCCCATCGAGCTGTCTCGACCAGCTGGGTGATTCACATCCGAAGTGCCACTCCCCCGAGAGATGCGACAGAATGACGGATCAGTTTCCCGACTGAACGGCGCTGAGGGGGTGGCAGCGGGAAATGATCGAGCACAGTTGCGGACCGTCTTGCCGCAAAGGGCTCACTGCGCGGCGCACCCACCAGCCAGCGGCGTTCAGCTGCTCTCGGTCCGATGGTTGAGCGCATGGTCGCCGTCGGTGGGAAGGGGCAAACACCGGAGCTCGTGGACGGACCGGGCTGGAGCCGCCCCGGACTGGACGTCGCCGCGGGCCGTTATCCGCTCTCGGTGGAGCGGCATGTGGCACGCATGGTCGATCACCTGGTCCCCGGGGTGACCACGCAGACGCCGCACGGGCGTTACTACGCACTGCACGGGCTGATCGCGGCGCAAGCCGACGGGGAGGACCTGACGGTCCCGGCCGCCCAGACTCTGCTGCGCCGCGCGGAAGTGGCCTTGGCCGCCGTGTCGTTCGCGCATCATCCGCAGGCTCTGGACTGGCTGCCGCGTGCTCATGGGGTCGATGCCCTTGCCCGGCGGCTGCACTCCGGGACGGTCACCATGTCCGAAGCCGAGGTCCCGGGCAAGGACGGGTACGTGGGCAACTCATGGGGGTTCTGGGCACCGTACGCCGGATCCGAGGTCGCGCTCGGCATCCTCGGTGCGGGCCCCATGCCGGTTCCCGGACCGCGGTTGGAGACCGCGGCACTACGAGCTGGGCTGGACGGGCTGCTCGAACTGGCCGCCGAGGACACGCTGAACGTGGATGATCTCGCCTCTTTCGGGGACCGGCTGTGCGTGTGCGTGGGCGGTGAGCATCCTGACGGGGCGTGGCTGGCGAACCTCATGTGCGAGCCCGGTGCACCGGCCGAAGCAGGCTCCCGCTCGGCAACACGACGCCAGACGATTCAGCTTCTGGCTCGTGTGGTCGCCACACATCCCGTCCGACATTTCACCCGCGACATCGGCCATGTGCTCGCTTTCGGCGACTTCCTGACCACCGATCCCGTGACCAGCGGCATCGACGCGGCCGGTGCATGGCGCGGAGTGGTGCTGCGGAACTACTCCGTCGGAGCGTGGCGCCGCCTGTGGTCCTGGCTCGTGGAGCAGGTCGACGGGCTGGTGCCGATCGAGGAAGTGGCCGACCGCTTCGCCGCGGAGCTTCCCGACATGACGGTGGACGCGTTCCTGTCCTCCCTTCCCGCGACGCAGAGCACGTCCGGAGCGCCGTTGCCCGCCGAGCACGACCTGAGGTGGACGGGTGATCCCTTGCCCCTCGCCGAACTGCGGGTGCTCGCCACCAATGCCCGTCGGGTGGACGAACTCACCGGTCGGGTCCAGGACGCGTTCCTCGGCCAGCGCGGTGTCGAGCTCGGCCCGGAATGGGTCCAGCGGCGGCTTGACGAAGCGCGCCCCATGAAACTGCGCGATGTCGCCCGCCGACTCACCTACGACCTGGTGGCGCGGTCGCAGCGGATCGCGCTGGCCAAGGCCCGCCGACGTGCTGACGGCACGCTGTGGTTACCGACCCGGCTGCACGAACGGGGCGGGCTGCTGTACCGGACAAGCCAGGAGGGGCGCGGTGACGTCGGGCTACGGCTGGACCAGCTCGGGACCGTCCTGGCCACCTGCGGCGTACTGCACTACCACGACCAGCACTGGTCGGTGACCAGTAGCGGGAGGGCTCTCCTTGACTGAGACCGCACCGGCACCGGTCGTGGTGGAGCCACCAACCGCGTTCGCCTCTCCGCTGACCCTCATCCTCGACGAGGAGCGCACGGGCGCGCGGAACCTGGAAGAAGCACTCTTCCTCAGTTTCACCGCCGATCTCGGCTTCTTCGAGGAGGTCGCCCTCGGCATCACCCAGGCCACCGGCGCACGCGTCACGGTGGCGGGAGACGTCTCCATGGCCCGGAACGATCCCCGCTCCGTCCGGCGGGCCGGACGGAGCTATCTCGCCGGTCTGGCATACGCCCACGGTGCCGCGTTCCATCCCAAGCTGATCGTCCTCGCCGGACCGGAACACGCCATCATCGCTCTCGGCTCCGGCAACACCACGCTGGCCGGCTGGCAGGCCAACGCCGAACTGTGGACGGTTCTGCGGGTGGACGGCGAGCAGAGTCCCGCCGCGGTTCCGGAGCTGTCGGCATGGCTGCGCGACCTCCCGGAAAAGGTGAGGTTTTCCGCCGGAGTGCCACAGTCGCTGAGTCGGGTCGCAGCGCTGCTGGACCGGCTCCACCGCGACAGGACACCCAAGGCGCCACAGGTCCGCGTCGTCAGCAGTCTGCGCTCGCCGATCATCGATCAGCTGCCGCAGGGGCCCGTCGACGAACTGGCCGTGTTCGCGCCCTTCTACGACCGGCGCTCGATGGCACTGCGGCGGCTGCTCGAACGCTTCCGTCCGAGCCGGTTCGCCCTCGCCTACCAGCCCGGGCTCAGCGATCTCGACGGTCCGTCGGTCGCCGCCCTGGTGAAGGAGTACGACGGACGCGTCATCAGCGACAACGACCAGCGGTACCGCCACGGGAAACTCGTCGAGTGGGTCTCCGAGGGGCAGCGGTGGGCCCTGACCGGCAGCCCGAACCTTTCCGCCGCGGCCCTGCTGCTTTCCCAGGGCGAGGGAGGCAACTGCGAACTCGGCGTCATCACCCCCATTCCCGCCACCCTCCTTCCGGACGGCACCGACGAGCCCGCCACCCGGCTGCACACGGCCCCACCCCTTCCCCGTCCCATCGCCGGCAGTGGGCCGCTGCTGCTCGGTGCCCTACGCGTACCGGACGGCCTGGAGATCAGCGTGGCCCGGCCTCTCTCCGACACCGCTCACCTGGAGTTGTCTCAGGCGGCAGCACCGCCGGAGGCATGGGAGCGCATCGCCGAAATCCCGCCCGGACAGGCCACGCTGACGGTGACGGCTCCGGCTGATGCGGGCAGCCGTGTGCGCCTGGTCGTAGTCGACAGCGACGGCGTACCAAGCTTCGGCAACATCGTGTTCGTCGTCGACCCTGACCGCGCCCTGCGCCGAATGACTCCGGCCCAGTCCCAGACCCCCACAACACGGCCACCCGACCTGTTCGCGGATCCCCGGCTCGCCGAACGATTCCTGGGCGACCTGGAAACCCTCCGTACGGGACTGACCCCCACCCCAGCGGGTGTATCCGCGAGCAGCAGCACTGGCGGTGCGGTCGCTACGGCCCCGCTGGACGGCGACGAGGACGGCTGGGAGAGCTACCTGGACGAATGCGCCGGACGCGTCGGACACCAGCTCACTCGCTTCGCGCTGGGGCTCCCACTGCCCACCGACACCAGCACGCCCTTTCAGGACCTGCTGCCCGTCTCCTGGGACGAGCGGTTCACCGACGACATCGAAGCCGCCCTCGACGATGACGACGCCGAGGCCGTGGCAGCAGAGCACGACCCCGAGGCAGCCGGTAGCGAAGCGAACGCCATCACCCTGCCCGACCTCCGGCAGGCCGACCAGGAAGTCCGCCGTAGATACCGGCGCTGGGTGGAGCGCCTCGTCGCCCTCGCTCCCCAACTGGGCCCTCCGGAGCGCATGCTCGTCGTCCGGCTGACCTTGTGGACCGTCGCGGCAGGCGCCTGGCCCCCGGCACACACCGACTGGCTGCCACTGCTCTCCCGGGCCGTTCGCGCACTGAACCGAAACGATCTCCCCGAGCGGATCGAGCCGCAGGTCGCCAGCCTCGCCGCAGTCGCCCTCGCCGTGCTCCGAAGCCACGCCCCACGCTACGAGATCACCCCTGAGACACTCGCCTTCAACGAAGCCTCCCAGGCAGTCGGCCACCTGCTTCCCGCAGTGGACTCCGCGTACGTCGCGGAATACACGGCGCTGCTCGACACAGCCTTCGGCCCAGCCGTCGACCAGGCCGCCGTGCTCGATGTCGCGTCGGACGTCGTCCAGGACGATCCCCTCACTGACGCCGTATGGTCCCTCGCCGAGAAGAGGCGCGACGTACACCGCCACGGACGACTCCTTCTCCATGTCACCGGCCGCTTCAGCAACCCCGCGCTGGTGGCACTCGAAGCAGTCGGCGCCGCCGAGGATGCGCCCCTCGTCGGGGCCTGGGCCGACTCGGGCTCGGACTCCGGCGGGGGAGCCTGGGCGCTGGTCGTCTGGCGTCGACCCGACCTCATCGTGGTCGATGCCCGCCGGCCGATTCCCCTCTGGCGGCATTACCGGCTCACCGGACTGGTAGGCCCCAGAGCCCTCGCCGCACAGCGCGGCTTCGAATCCGCCGCCTCCGTCCCCCACGGCCCCCGCAACCAGCCCTTCGAACTGGCTCACCAAGTCCTGTCGGACCTCGGCCTGGTTGGATCCCGTCCACCACAATGTGAGCCATAGCCTGGGGAGTTTCTACATGTCCATCGCGGAAGATCCGCGTCACGGACACCCGATCACCGCGCACTCACGATCAGTCGAGACCAAGGTGCAAGCGGCATCGACAGCAGTATGCATGTCGATGCCGCGTCTCAGCGGCGACACCGCCCGCGTTCAGATCCCGGCGTGCAGGTGGGCCGCCCAGAGGTAGGGGGACTTGGGATAGCGATCACGGACCTTGCGCACAGTGTGGTGCAAAGCACGGGCCGCCGCATCCGTGTCGAGGCCACCATGCTGGTCAGTGACCCCGCCGAGCTCAGCATAGAAGTCAGCTGCCATGTGCGAGGCAACCTCGTCGTTTATCTCCCAGAGGGTGCCGATGACGTGGGGAAAACCCGCGAGCTGAAAGGCCGATGTGAGATGGATGGCCTCGTCGATCAGCTCCACGGATTCCATGAACGCTGTTCGGCACGCTGACAGGTAGGCCAGTTGGGCCGAGTCCATCTTCATTCCTGCAAGGCTCGCCACCGTCAGCGGATCACGTTCGTGGTCGTGCAGAAGCAACAGGCTCTGGGACGGGTCGTCGGGGTCGTGGGCACCGTGGCACGCGAAATGAACGATCCCGGAATCGGAGAGGGCCTTCAGGACCCGAGCCTTGGTCGGTCGTGTCTCCGGCCCGGGGACGGTCATGCCGTCAGCTTCTGCACCCGGCGCCATGAGGAGCGTCGGCTCGGGCAGCAGGCCGCACAGCAGTGCGGCTTCTTCAGAGACGTGGTCCAGGCGACCTTGAACGCCCGGAGTTGTGGGCATGGCCACGATCAGTGACCGGCTCACGGACGGCGCGGAGGTGTGACGACGGCGCGCGTGGTGCAGTGCGCGGATCGTGGTGGTGTACGAGGAGACGACACGGTCCATGACTGTCGGCGGTTCCCCGTCTCTCAAGTCCGCCCGGAGCGACTCGGAGTGATGGCCGGCAGCGTGCAGAGGTAGCAGCGAGAGGAGCCCGCCAGGCGCCCACCAGACGCGGGGCCACGACTGTCCGGGAGAGGGCTCACCAGTGAAACCAAGGCTGCGCAAGACCGGTTCGACCGCCGCGTCCCACAGCCACTCCAAGACAGCGTGAAGGGTCGCTTGCGCCTCCTTTCGCGTGATGGGCGACATGCGCGGATCCGCAACGGTTTCCAGGGCCCTATGGAAGGTCTGTATCTGGTCGATGATGAGGTCGTACGTGAGGTCGGGCAGGTTCAGGGACTCGATGCCATCGGACGTCAACAGCAGTGCGTCGCTGCGGTAGCGGCTGACGTTGAAGCTCACCACCGGGCCGGAGGTGGCTTGTGCCAGGAGCTCACTGACGGCAGGGGGACGAGCGAAGCTGGCGAATCCGTCCTGCGCTCGGATATTGCCCAGCGTGGCCTGAAGTTGGTCGGCGCGGCTGCGTCGTTGCTCCTCGGCATCGACCGCACGTACGGCGGCGCTGACTTGTCCGTCGGGTTCCGTGAGAGAAGCCAATTCCATCGGCCGGTCCAGCTCGTCACGAAGTACCTCGAAGCGATGGGCCAGGTCGGGATGGCGCTCGCGAAGCTCTGCGAGGTCGCTCCGCATGTCCAGCGCCTGGCTGTGGAGGACGCCGCGGCCCACCTCGATCAGCTGCAGTGCTCGCGCTGCTCGATCAGCGAGTGTGCCTTCGCGAGAAGCAAGAGCCAGTGCCGCCGCATCTCCGGCCAGCCCGGACCACTTGCCCATGGCGTGCTGCTGGTCACCACGGCTCAGTCGGCGGTCTGCCACTTCGGGCAGCAGGTGTACGGCGCTGGCCAAGAGATCGGCTGCGAGATCAGGATCCGACCGTCCGGTCATTGAGGCCGCTGCCTGAGCGGCCCGAATACGAATCGAGGGCCTGGCCCCGTCGGCTCGCGCGCCTTCCATATGGGCGGCCAGTGCGCGATCAAAGTCGTGCCGCGTGTGAGTCCGCTGATACCGGCGATACAGGGCCGCCCCGAGCTGGAACAGGTAGTCGGCGCGCTCCGGATGTTCCGCGGACGAGATGTCGAGCGCGGCCTGGCACGCAACCACCGCGTCATCCAGATCCGCTATGGACCCGGTCTTCTCGAACCTGACGGTCAACACACCTCCCAGCATGGACAGGTACCTCGGGCGCTCAGGGTGGTGGGACGGAACGGTGGCGGTCGCGTCATGTCCCGCTGCGACCGCGCCGTCCAGGTCCTCAAAGCCTCCAGTGCGCTGGAAACGGGTGTGCAGGGCGGTGCACAGATTCGCGAGAAAGCGAGGGCGGTCAGGGCTACTTGCATCCGTGATGCCGAGGACTTCGCGGTTTCTTCGGACCACCTCGTCGAGGTCTTGAGGGTCCCCGTTCCGCTCGTAACGTTGCAACAACACTGTGCCGAGATTGGACAGCATCGCCGCCAAGGCGGAGTGTTCACGGGGTGCCGTCTTCACGGCTCCGTGCGCGAACTCGATCGCGGCGTTCAGGTCCGACAACGCCCCGGTGTGCTTGAACCGAGTCCACAGCATCAGACCGACGTTGGACAGACGGGTCGGCCGGTCGACGTGACCGTCCGCGGTGGCCTGAGCGGAAGCGCGACTGGCGCTGATCGCCTCGTCCAGGTCGGCCATATGGCCAGTGCATTCGAAACGCTGCCCGAGAGAGATGGCCAGGTTGTTGAGGACCGCGTTGAACTCGGTCTGGTGCGGGGTGATTTCCCGGGAGGCAGCGCGGTTCATCTCGATCGCCGTATCGAGGTCAGACCTGTTGCCGCCGAGGCGGTATCGCGCCAGGAGAGCTTGCCCCAGGCCGGAGAGACGAAGCCCACGAGCCCGGTGCCCCGGCGGGAGCATGTCCAGAGCTTCCCGGAACGCAATAACAGATCGGCCCAAATACACTGTTTCACCAGTGCGTTGGAATCGAGTCAGCGTGACGGTGCCGAGCCCAGACAGGAACATGGAGCGCGCAGGATGTTCCTCGGGAGCCGCCTCGACTGCGGCCTGGCAGCACTCGATCGCGTTGTCCAGATCCGCCAGCGCGCCGGTGCTTTCATATCGGCCGTGCCAGGCGGTCCCCAGATTGTGAAGAACTCCCGCCTTCTCGTGGTCCTCGGTACAGAGGTCTGAGGCTTCCTGGAAGGCTTCGATCGCCGCGTCCAAGTCCGACAGGATGCCGCTCTCGGTGAACCTGGTCTTCAGCGCGGTACCCAGGTTGTTGAGCCCGCCAGCCCTGCCGACAGCGGAGCCCACAGAAGCTTGGACTGCCAATCGGCCGGTCTCGATCGCACCGTCCAGGTCCGCCGCCGCACCTGTATGAGTGAAGCGCGTCATCAGCACACCTGACAAGTTGGACAGCATGCCCGGCTGTTTCGGATGCCCTGTTGCCGTGCTTTCCACTGCGCCCAGGGCCGCGTCGATCGCCGCGTCCAGATCCGCCAGTTCGCCACCCGCGTCGAAGTGGGAACTCAGGATGACGGAAAGATTGGACAGCGTTTCCGCGTACTCACTTTTTCCACGGGGAATAGCGGCCGCGATACGGCGCAGGAGATCGGTCACTCTTGCGCGCAAAGCCGGGCTCGGCGAAGCACTCATCCCTTGCTGGATCCTCCAGACGAAGCCGAGCGCGCGCTGGGCCACATCTGGAAGGAGTTCGTCCGGCAGATCCTCCTCATCTGCGCCGAACACGAAGCAGGGCGTGAACTTCGCGACGGCTTCATCTCTGTCCCGCTGCCCAGCCCCTTCGGGAAGTGCCTTGTACCTGGAGACATGCAACCAACCGAGGAGGTAGTAACCTTCCAGGTCGGACTCGTCATCGTGGAGTATCGAGGCAAGCTGACGGGCTTCGACCAGCGCTTCCGGCTCCAGCACAACCCGAGGATCTTGTTCGCGGGCGAGCCGGTCCAGCCGTAACTCCACTACGGCAATGCGCTTCTCCACTTCGCTTTTCCTTGCGAAATCCTGCTCACGCCCCTGCATAAACCGTCCTGTCACTTCCCGATCTCCGTCTCCTGTAGATCTGATTGCCGCACCGCCCAGGACTGCCGAGGCGAGTCTCTGAATTCGACGGAGCTCACGAAGCCGGTTCCGCCACAGGCGCCGGGCTGCTCAGCCGTCGCATGACCGCGCCACCGAGCAGAGGACCCATCGGCTGTTCCTCGATGCGCAGCTTGTCGGCCAGGTCCGCCAGGTGAAGGCGCACAGATGCCTCCAGCAACGTGGCGTAGGTGTCCGACGCAGCACGGAGGCGACGTGCCAAGACGACCACCATCGTGGCGGCCAGCGGCGCTGCAGGCCACCACCACCAGGCCAGAGGCAGATAGAGCAGGGCCCATCCACCGAGGACGGCAGCTCGCGCCAACGCGGCGCGGGACCTGCTGATCTCGCCACGTATCTCTTCCGGCAGCACTAGCCAAAGGTGTGGCCAGAGGATGAGGAGATTGATATGTGCATCTCGGTCCAGCCGAACCGCCGTGGCGTGGATCCGGTCACCACTCCAAGTCGGCCGTTCAGGCCGCTCCACGGAGATACGTTCATACCTGTGGGCAGCGCGGTGACGCTCCCGGGGCCTGGGACGGTCAGCCGGTCGCGGAGCGCGTTCCAGAAGCCGTAGAGCTTCGTACTCCGCCCGTGCCGCGTCCCAGCGACGCTGCCGGCGTGCCACGTACCACTCAGCCAACTCACCGAACAACCACGGCCATGCACCCCAGCCGGCAGCCAGGGTCACACGCTCGACAACGGAGCCGAGGGACTGGGCAGCCAGACCAGCGGCGGCCGCACCGGCCAAGATGGCAGCAAGCAGCACGACCTGGCCGCCTACCGTAGTCGCCACGGGAGCCCGGGCAGCGTCCGAGATCGCGTGAGTAAGCCGCCCCACGTCCAGCGCAGCGCTCTGCCCGAGAGTGCGTCCGGCTGCGGCGACCGCCAAATAGAGCGCGCCTGGGAGTACGAGGAGAGTCAGCCACCGCTCGGCCAGCTTCTTGCTGAGTTCACTGAGCAGCCCTCCCACTACGGGAGCCTCTCCCGGATCAGCGCCGTCGCGCCGGGGGCGAACTGGCAGCGTGGCACGTCGCCGTCCGCTTCCTGACCGGATCGACCGATACACAGCTGCAAGGGACACCGGTACACGACGTCCAAACCAGCAACACCGGCCGACATCACGCTGCGGCCCATTCCCCCATACACCCCCGATGGATCGCCTGCGCATCGAACCGCTGCATGCAAGGCGTCCAGAAGGGTAGTGAGCGAGACGTCTGCGGGCGGCCTGCCGACTGCGGCTTCGACAGCACGCAAGGCGGCGTCGTCCTCGTCAAGCAGCGCGGCGAGTTCGTCCCGATGCCCACACACGTACGACAGCGCCTTGGCGATCCTCAGGCCGCCTACTTCCACCTGGCTCGTCATACAGAACTTCGCCCCCTGCGCCTTGTTGATCTACTAGGCCGCCATTCTTGCTCCAAACGTGCAGGTACACCCGCGGGTTCGGCCAACTCCCTCAGCCAGAGCAGAGAGACGTCGAGGTACTTGAAAGGACGGTTCAACCGATCCTCTGCGCGAGCAATGCATAGACGGTGGTACGCCATGCGCCGTGCTGCCGCTGACGGCGTACCGCAGCATGCAAATTCGCCTTCGTAACGCGACATCCTGAAGCAACTGTCACGCTGTCACCTCACCGCTTGGGAGGAATCTGGGAGAAGATCTTCTCCTAGAGCCCTCGCGAAACCACCCGAGACCAACGGCCACCAACAGCCTGACCTGGGCATACATCCTTCGCAGCTGGTGGGCAACATGATCGGACCTAATTCGGGACGAAGAGGTCGTGGGTTCAAATCCCGCCACCCCGACAGCTAAAACAGCAGTTCAGGGCCGGTTTCCCTTCACGGGAAACCGGCCCTGACTCGTTCCGTAGGGCCCCTTGGGTGTGAACGGGGAGTGGATCAAGGAAATTGACTCCCCGGACCGTCACACCTGACGCGCTCGCAGCAGCACATCGAGCGCGCACCGGTGACCGCTGGTGCATGGCAGACCGTGTACCTGGACCTGCCGGTCATGCGCTACCTGGAACTCCGACGCGGCGGCAGCCAGCCGTAGGTCACCGACTTCGACCACGACTTCCCCGCCCTGATCGCCCGTACCCTCAGCGGCCTGACCGCCGATGAGCGCCACGTGCTCCGCTCGGTCAGCCTGCTCAGCGCGTTCTCAGTGCCCCTGGCCACCCAAGCCGCCGGCATGGACCACGACGCGCCCGCCTTACGGCTGACCGAGCGCCCCTTCATCCGGGAGTCCTCTTCCGGTGTGTGGCCCTTCCATGTCCACGATGTTCCAGTACGTAGGGGACTCCGTCTGGGAATCATTGGCGCTTCCCGCCGTGGATGCCACATCGTCAGGTGGCCTGCAGACCGCGGCGGACGCCATTGTGGAAACGCTGAGCGCCATCGCCCGGCGCCAGCACGAGCACCGTCAACGCACGTCCAGTCGGCGCTCAGCCGTCCTCTCGTCGGAGCTGCTCCCCGATGACCTCGTCGAACTGGCCACGTACTACCTGGCGAAGGCCCAGCGAGACCTCGGGCTGACCGACGCTTCGCGTCGCGGGATGCAGCGCGTCGCCTCGGCCGAAGGTCGGCTCGCTTCCGCCGCGCGGCGCGGCCTGGCGCACCTGAGCCGACTGCCCGGAGATTTCCCGACCGCGGTCGAAGCCGCGGGAAGGCTGGGCTGGGAGGGGCGGCACGATCGAGTGCCGGGAGACGTGTGGTGGGTGCAGGGCGACATGGCGCGAGCGGTAGCCGCCTACCTGGCAGGCCGGAGCGAAGCCGGGGAGCACGGTGTGGTCGGCGAGACCGCCATGGTGCAGGCGCATCTCGCCTTCGCCGTCTCCTTCTCCGATCCGCTTCGGGCCGATGACGAACTCGGTCTGGCGGACCGGCTGTTGTCCCACCTCAGCCTGCGCTCCAGCGAGATGATCTCTCGCATCGCCGTGCTCGTACGCGACGCCGGGTTCGCCGCCGACGTGCCCGGCCGGGCGGCCGTACTGCTCGCCGAAATCGGTGTCTCCGGCAATTCCTACGCCGCGGCGAAACCAGCAACTGGCCCTGTGCTTCCACCACGCCGTCCTCGACGCCCAGGACGACCTCGCCATCGGGATCACACGCCTGCGCGAACTCACGCAGAGCGGCGACTACGCCTACTACGTCGACATCGCCCACTTCATGGCCGGCCTTCCGCTTCCCGAGCGGACCGCGCGAGCACGGTGGATCGACGGAGAACAACAGACTCGCGAACGATGGCGCCACCTGGTTACGACACGTCGCAATCAACTCGCCACGACTCATTAGGCTTTCCACTCGTTAGGCTTTCTGCACATGCGCAGATCGCTGGTCAACGAGGCGCGACTACGATCGCCGGTCATGGACTGGCTGGAGCGCACCGCGAACCTGAGGCAGTGGACCAGAAGCGGGACCCGCGCTCCGCACAAGCCGTTGCTGTTGCTGTACGCCCTCGGTCGGTTCCAGCAGGATGCGGCTGGCGAAGTGCGGTACAGCGCGGTGGAGGAGGATCTGCAGCGGCTGCTGACCGAGTACGGTCCGCCGAACAGGACGACCCCGGCCTACCCGTTCCACCATCTGGTGAGCGACGGCGTGTGGGAGGTGCGCACCGATCGCGGACCGGGCAGCCCCGGCAGCGGGGTGCGGGAGTTGCGGGCCGCGGGGGCCGCTGGGCGGCTGGCACCGGAGCTGCGGGCGGCGCTGCGGCGTGAGCCGGAGCTACTCGGCCGGATGGCACGGGTCCTGCTCGACCTGCACTTCCCGCCTTCGCTCCACGGCGACCTGTGCGAATCCGTCGGCCTGGAGCTGGAGCCGGCGGAGACCGGACAGCTCTCGGCCGCCGTGCGGAGGCAGCGGGATCCACGGATGCGGGAGCGGGTCCTGACGGCCTACGAGTACCGGTGCGCCTTCTGCGGCTACGACGGCAGGATCGGCGCGGTGCCGGTCGGGCTGGAGGCCGCGCACGTGCGGTGGTGGGCGTTCGACGGACCGGACGACGTCGACAACGGACTGTGCCTGTGCTCCCTGCACCACAAGCTCTTCGACAAGGGCGTCCTCGGTGTCGGCGAGAGCCACCGCATCCTGGTCTCCCAACGCTTCGTCGGCCACAGCCCCGCCGCCCGCGAATACGTCATCGCGCTCGCCGACCGACCACTCATCGGACCTCAACCGGGCGCCCACCCCGTCGCCGCGATCCACCGCTCCTGGCACACCAGCCAGGTCTTCCACGGCAGCCCACGCCCTGCCACAGCCGCCTGACCTCGAATCGTCGGCCGCACCTCACTGGTAAGGAGTGCGATACCAAGAGTATGGTCTCTTATATGGCGACGAAGAAGGTAACCGTGACGATCCCCGAGGATCTCCTGGACGAGATCCGCGCGGACGCGGCCGAGCGGGGCCTTTCGGCGTACGTCGCAGAGGCGCTGCGCTTCAAGCGCGACCGGGACCGGCTCCTGGAACTGGCCGACTGGCTGCAGGAAGAACACGGCCCCGTGACGGCGGAGGAGCGTGTGACAGCTCTCGACGAGTTGGAGGATCTCGACGCCGAACACGAGCGGCGCCGCGCCTCCGGACAACACAACGCCGGAGAGGCTGCGTGAAGAAGCGAGTCGGTGAGCACGGACAGAGGCCGCTCCGTGTCTTCGTCCTGGACTGTGAAGCTCTCTCCCTGGCCGTGCGCGGTGATCGGAGGATGATCGCCTGGCTCGACCTCGCGGCGCGCGGGGAGGCCGAAGTCGTGACGTCGCCGATGACCCTGGTCGAGGCGTACGACGGCAGGACGACCGAACAGCGCTGGGACTGGGTACTGTCCCGGCTCCAGGTCTGCGACATCGGGAAGGGCGAGGCCCGCCAGGCACGCCGACTCCTGGCCGACGCCAAGTTGCACGGCCACAAGCACGCGATCGACGCCGTGCTCGCCGTCATCGCGCGACAACAGAGGGGGCAGGTCACCGTCTTCACCTCGGACGTCGACGACCTGGAGAAGCTGGTCCCGGACACGATCGTCGTCAAGAAGGTGTGACCCGACCCGCGCCCTTCAAGGACCCGCAGATGCAAGGGACACCGGTACACGACGCCCAAATCAGCAACGCCCGCCGGCGTCACGTTGCGGCCCGTTCCCACCGCGGTCCGGCACGGTGATCGGCAGGACTCGGCCGGTGCCTGTGTCGATGAGGATCTCTTCGGCCTGCGTGACGCTGCCGGCGCGGACGGCCTCGGCCATCGCGGCGCGGGCCGCGTCGGGCGTCGCGTGCGGCGGGACCACGAGAAGGGAGAAGTGGTCCTGATCGCCCCGGGTGATGAGGACGGTGTCGTCGCCGACCGGGAAGGAGTCGATGTGCACGACGCGGTCGTCGACGACCAGGCGCGTGGGCAGGTCTTCCCAGGCGACGGTGTCCAGGCCGACACGCGTGATGGGCCCGAGGTGCTCGGTGAGCGCGGCGATCAGGGCGGGAAGCTCGGCGGCGATGTCGCGGGACCGCGGCCACCATGCCCCGTCGAGAACACCCTTCCGGTCGTGGGTGGTCTCCAGCCGTACGAGAGCCGAACCGGGTTTCACGGCCTGGTGGACGGCGTCCGGCAGAAGCCTGGTCACGCGCGGGGAGCCTGAGTCGGAGCCGGAGTCGGACATCGCACTCGCCTGCCTGAACGGAAACGGAGGGACCCCCTCGTTTCACGGTACTCCGACGTCCGCAGCAGGGCGCAGCGGCCGGGAAGCCCGCTTGTCGCACCCGAGGGCAGCGAGGCTCGCCGGAGTAGAGTGAAGATCCGGTCCGCTGATCCGTGCCCAGACAACGAGGTCGCCATGCAGCCAACGGAATCGCCTTCGGACGGGCACGCGGAGGTGCGCATCGTCGCCGCCTCCCCCGAGGTCGCCCGCCGGGTCGCGGAGGTTCTCCGTCGCTGCTTCGACGCCACCGAGCAGCGCAGCTATCCCACGGGCGCCGAGGGAGGGACCCGCCTCCAGCTCACCGTGGACACCACCCGCGCGGCCGAACCGGCACGGTCCTGGCTGGAGACCAGCCGCCCCTCGCAGGACGACCGCCGCCGGACGTGACCCGGCCTCCAGGAGCGGTCCGTTCGGCCTCTTCGCGGAGTAGCGTGGACCCATCGGGAGCATTTCGCGCACCGGCCCCGATGCCGGTGTCGTTCCCGGGGAGCGACAACACCGGGCAACCGCCGACGAGCAGGGGCCCGGAGACGGGTTCGCGCGATGTCCGCGACCACCCTCCATCCCCCGCTGCGATCCATGCCCTTCAGGGTCCCGACCGCGCGCCTCGCGCTGAAATCCGTGAACCCTTCCCAGCGGCACGACGAACTGGACGGCGCCTGGTGGCCTCGTTCACGTGACCTGACGCACGAACTCTCCGCTCTGGCGGAGGTGCTGGACCCGTTGTGGGGCCGGATCACCCGTATCGCCGTCAACCCCCGCCACTGGCCGATCATCCCGCGCAGGATCTCCGTCAACGGCAATGTGGTGAAGGTCGGTTGGTTCACCACGGAACAGGATCCGCACAAGATCCTGCTGCTGTCCTACACAACGGGCCGCTGGGACCTCCTGGTGATCCCCCCGGAGACGAGCGCCCCCTCCGCCGCCCGGCTGATGGCCGCCGCGAGCGCGAGCACCGGCCCGACGACGACCGCGACCGCCCTCATGACGGCGGAACAGGCCGACGCCACCTCCTCGTCGTACGAGGCGGGCGCGGGCCGGCCCGACCGGCTGGCAATGGGGGCGTGACGGTCGTCGTCGCAGCCCCTGGCCGTCGCCTCGCCGCCATCGGTCGGCCGGATCAGACGTGGCCCCCTGCGGCGGCCGCCATGAGCGGTTCGGCGTCCTCCGCGGTGGTGTCCGGAGGCACGACCAGCAGGTCCCAGCGCCCCCGGCCGGGAGCGAGCAGGAGGATGGCGTGCGGGGCGGCTGCCACCAGGCTCCTGTGCAGTCGTACGACCTGGTTGGCGACGAGCATCCGGCCGGGCGGCGTGGACCAGACGGCTCCGTTGACGGTGACACTGCTGATGTGGCCCCACGTGCGGGGCAACCCGGCCAGCAGCCGCGGGAGTTCGGTCAACAAGTCGTACGAGCGTGGCCACCAGGCTCCGTCGATGGACCGGGGCAGGACGCCGCGCGGTGCCAGGCGAAGCCGTAGGAGGGGATGGGAGGGGAGCGGGGGTTGCAGTGCGGTGGTCATGAGGGCTCCGTGAAGTGTCGGGTGCCCGCCCGGCCGGACCGGATGCGGATGCGTGGTTGACGTCAGGAGCGGTGGGCGGCGACACGGGCCGGAGTCGGGCGGCGCACGTCATGCACCCACCCGAGGCGTTCGAGGAGCCCGATGAAAGCGGCCGAAGGGTCGATCTGGCCACGGTCGACGCCGTGGCGAGCGCTGGTGGGGTCGGCGTGGTGGAAGTTGTGCCAGCTCTCGCCGAAGGAGAGCAGGGCCAGCGGCCACAGGTTGGTGGCGCGGTCGTGACGCCGGGTGCGGAAGGGGCGCTCGCCGATCACATGGCAGAGCGAGTTCACACTCCAGGTCACATGGTGGAGCAGTGCGATGCGGACAAGTCCCGCCCACAGCAGGCCCGTTATTCCGTACACCCAAGTGCCGCCGATCGCCCAGCCCAGCCCGAACGGCAGCGCGAGCGTGAGGACACACAGGGCCGGGAAGGCGCGGGCGACGGCGCGGATGTCGCGGTCGGCGAGGAGGTCGGGGGCATAACGCTCGGCCGGTGTGCTCTCGTTGCGGAAGAGCCAGCCGACGTGGGCGTGCAGCAGCCCGCGCAACTGGCCGCGCAGATGGGTGCCGTAGCGGTACGGGGAGTGCGGGTCGCCGGGCCGGTCGGTGAAGGCGTGATGGCGGCGGTGCGTGGCGACCCAGCCGATGACGTCGCCCTGGAAGCTCATCGACCCCGCCACCGCGAGCGCGATGCGCACCGGGCGTACGGCCTGGTAACTGCGGTGGGTGAGGCCGCGGTGGAAGCCGACCGTGACCCCGAGGCCCGTGATCGTGTAGAAGAGGACGGCGAGCAGGACGTCGGCCGGATGGATGAGCCGTCCCCACAGCAGCCAGCCGGCCAGGCCGAGCGCCACGAACGGCAGGACGACGATCACCGCCGTCACCGTCACATACAGCCGCTGCCCGCCGTCGGCCTCGGCTGCCGGTGCGTCCGGTGGGAAGGGGGACGTCCCGTCGTAGCCCTGGGGCGGCGGAGCGTTGTCCGGGGGGATCGCCGTCTGGGAATCCGGTGGGATCGCCGTCTGGGAAAGGGAAGAAGAGAGCGGCATGCGGGGCTCCTCGGCCTCGGTGCGACTGGCGCGGCCGGGGTCAGGGGCTGCCCCTGTGGTGACCCGCCAGGACGAGACCGGTCCGGACACCGGCATACGAAGTCCCCTGGCTGCCTCAACCGTACTCCTGCACGCCGCGAAACCAGACGGTCCGGATCGCGCGACCACTTCGTCGGTCCGGGCCACCAGAGCTGAGGGTATGGAGACCGAACTTATGCTGGCGGTCATGAGGCGGACTTCGTTTGCGAACTGGCCCTGTTCCATTGCTCGCACCATGGATCTGCTCGGGGACTGGTGGACGCCGTTGGTGTTGCGGGAGGCGTTCTACGGGGTGCGGCGGTTCGATGCGTTTCAGCAGTCGTTGGGGATTGCCCGCAACACGCTGGCCGAGCGGCTGCGGCGGCTTGTGGAGGAAGGGCTGCTGGAGAAGGTGGCGTACCAGAGCGAGCCGGTTCGGTACGACTACGTTCTTACGCCGATGGGGCGGGACTTCTACGGCGTACTCATGGCCATGAACGCCTGGGGCGACCGCTGGCTGGCCGGTGACGAGGGTGCGCCGGTCGTCTTTCGGCATGAGCGGTGCGGGCGGGACGATGTTCGTGCCGATGTCGTCTGCTCCGGGTGCGGGGAAGCCCTGAACCCGGAGGACACGCGGCCGCGGCTCGGGCCCGGGTATCCCGAGCGGCTGGCCGAACTTCCCCTCGTGCGCGAGCGGTTCGCAAGCTGAGGAGCGGACGGCCGCCGTCCGTCACTGTGGAACCAGGGGTGCCGGTGCGGCAGTCTTCTCCCTTGTGGCGAGCCTTCCGTACCAGAGTCAGCAGGGTCAGAGCGGGTCGGCCGACACTCGCGCGCACATGGTGGTGTGCGGGGACGACGCCCTCGCGCACCGGCTGGCCGCCGAGCTGCGCGGGGTGTACGGGGAGCGGGTGACACTCGTCGTGCCGCCCGATCAGCGGACGGTACGGCCGCCGGTGGTGGGGCGGGCCCTCGCCTCCACGCTGTTCGACCGGGTGTCCGCAGCGGTGACCCGGGCCGCCGGGAACGCGGCCGGCAATGGGGCCGGTGGTGCGGGATCCGGCGGGAACGGGGACTCCGGGGGCGTACGGGGTTCCGAACCGCCCGGTTCCGAGCGGGTGTTGGAGGCCCCCGAGCTCACCGAGGCCGTGCTCGCCGACGCCGGGGTCGAACGGGCCGCCGCGCTCGCGCTCGTCCACGACGACGATGAGACCAACATCCGGGCCGCGCTCACCGCGCGACGGCTCAATCCGCGGCTGCGGCTCGTCATCCGGCTCTACAACCGGCGGTTGGGGCAGCACATCGAGGAACTGCTCGATCAGGCTTCGGCGTTGGCCACGGGGATCGGCAGCGGCAGCACTGACGGTGACAGTGGCAGTGCCGGTGGCTCGGGTGGGGGCAGTGGGGCGTTCGGTGGAGGCGACGCTTCCACCACCGTTCTTTCCGATGCCGATACCGCCGCGCCCGCCCTCGCCGCCACCGCGCTCGCCGGCACCAGCAAGGTCGTCCAGACCGACGGGCTGATGCTGCGGGCCGCGGAACGGCCGCCGCCCGGGCCGGGGCAGGTCGCCGATCCTGGGCTCTGCACGCTCGCGCTGCTGTCCGCCACGACCAACGATCCCGCCGGGGCCGACGGTTCGGAGGGCAGCGGGTCGCAAGGGCCCCAGCTCCTGCCCGACGAGCGGGCGGTGGCCGCAGCCACCGGGCGCGGGACCATCGTTTTGGAGAACGTGTCGTACTCGGGGCCCTCGTTGTCCGCGGGACGCAGTGTCGTGCCGTTCGCCTCGCTCTTCTCACGGCGGCTTCGGTGGTCGTTCGCCGGGCTGGTGGCGTGTGTGGCCGCCCTCGCGATCGCGTCCATGGCCGTCACCAGAGAGTCGCCGCTGCATGCGACGTATCTGACCTTGCTCGACCTGTTCTCGATCAACGATCCCGCCATCGGGCAGCCGATCGGGCGGCAACTGCTCCAGCTTCTGTCCGGGATGGTCGGGTTGCTGTTGCTGCCCGTACTGCTGGCGGCCGTGCTGGAGGCGCTCGGGACGTTCCGCAGCGGGTCCGCGCTGCGGCGGCCGCCGCGCGGGCTGTCCGGGCATGTGGTGCTCCTCGGGCTCGGGAAGATCGGTACGCGGGTGCTGGCGCGGTTGCGTGAGCTGCAGATCCCCGTCGTGTGTGTGGAGGCCGATCCCGAGGCGCGGGGGCTCGCGCTGGCTCGACGGCTGCGAGTGCCTGTGGTGCTGGGGGATGTGACGCAGGAGGGGGTCCTGGAGGCCGCCAAGATCCAGCGCGCGCATGCGTTGCTCGCGTTGACCAGCGCGGACACGACGAATCTTGAGGCGGTGCTGTACGCGCGGACCGTGCGGCCCGATCTACGGGTGGTGTTGCGGCTGTACGACGACGACTTCGCCACCGCCGTGTACCGGACCCTGCGGGCCGCGCATCCGGCGGCGCTCACGCGGAGCCGGAGTGTGTCGCATCTGGCTGCGCCCGCGTTTGCCGGGGCCATGATGGGTCGGCAGATTCTGGGGGCGATTCCTGTGGAGCGGCGGGTGCTGTTGTTCGCTGCCGTGGATGTGGGTGGGCATTCCCAGTTGGAGGGGCGGACTGTCGGGGAGGCGTTTCGGGCGGGGGCCTGGCGGGTGCTTGCGTTGGATGTGGGGGCTGGATTGTCGGCGGGTACGTCCGGTGGGGGCGAGCGGGGGGCCGGGGCCGGAGCTGGGGCTGGGCTTGTGTGGGATCTTCCTTCCAACTATGTGTTGCGGGGGGAGGATCGGGTGGTTCTGGCTGCGACTCGGCGGGGGCTGGCGGAGTTGTTGGGGCGGCGCCGGGTCCCTCCGGGGGTTTAGCCGGGGGTGGAGTGGCCCCCCTCTGCCGGGCGTCCGGCGTGGGTGTCTGCTCGGTCCGGGGCGCCCCTCCTCGAGAGGGCGCCCCGGGTGGGTGGGCAAACGCCGGGTGGCACCTTGCTCGGCCGGTCACCCGGGGGTGGTGCCGGGCGGGGGTGGGTTGCGCAACTCGGCGCTTACGAGGTGCCGCTGCGCCCACCCGTGCCGCCCCTGGCGGCACGATTGCCCGCAGTGACGCGGCTTCGCCGACCACCCGGCGCACCAGCACCCCCAGCCGCTGCCGGGAGAGCAGCCGCACGCACGCCCGCAGCAACGCGGCGGTCCCTACCTCTCCAAATGCCGCTCCGCGAAAGCCAGTTCCAGTTTGAGTTGTTTGATGCGTTCGTCCACTACAAGGGAGCCGTGGCCGGCGTCGTAGCGGTAGACCTCGTGGGGGGCCTCTCGGGCGGCCAGGCGGGATACGTAGTTCTCCACCTGGCGGATGGGGCAGCGGGGGTCGTTGACGCCGGCGGAGATGTAGACGGGGGTCTTGACCGCGTCCACGTAGGTGAGGGGGGACGAGGCTTCGAAGCGGGCCGGGACCTCCTCGGGGGTGCCGCCGAGGAGGGTGCGGTCCATGGCCTTCAGGGCTTCCATCTCGTCGTGGTAGGCCGTGACGTAGTCGGCGACGGGGACCGCGGCGATGCCCAGGGTCCACGCGTCGGGCTGGGTGCCGAGGCCGAGGAGGGTGAGATAGCCGCCCCAGGAGCCGCCGGTGAGGATCAGGCGGTCGGGGTCCGCCAGGCCGGACGTCACCGCCCATTCGCGGACCGCTGCGATGTCTTCGAGTTCGATCAGGCCGACCCGGTGCTTGAGGGCGTCCGTCCACTCGCGGCCGTAGCCGGTGGAGCCGCGGTAGTTGACGCGGACCACCGCGTAGCCGTGGTCCACCCACGCCGCCGGGCCCGCCGCGAACGAGTCGCTGTCGTGCCAGGTCGGGCCGCCGTGGATGTCGAAGACGGTGGGAAGGGGGCCGGTGCTGCCCGCCGGCTTCTGGACGAGGGCGTGGATGCGGCCGCCGGGGCCCTCCACCCAGACGTCCTCCACCGGGACGGATCCCGGGGACTTCAGCCCCGGCGGGTCCAGGACCACCTCGCCCGTCGTCGAGCGGACGACCGACGGCTCCGCCGCCGAGGACCACAGATACTCGACGCTGCCGTCGGGCCGGGCCGTCGCCCCCGACACCGTGCCGGGGGGCGTGAGCACGCGCTCCAGGGCGCGGGACTCCAGGTCGTACCGCCATACGTCGCTGCGGGCCTCGAAGCCGTGCGCGATGAGCAGCGCGGAGCCGTCCGGATACCACTCGGCGGCCACGTCGCCCGGCAGGTCGAGGGCGAGGTCGCTCTCCTCGCCGGTCGCCACATCCCACAGCAGCGGCTCCCAACGGCCGCGCCGCTGATGCCCGATGAGCAGCCGGGTGTCCCCGTCGACCGGGGCGAAGCCCAGCACCTCCAGGCCCAGCTCGACCGTCCCGCCCTTGGTGTCGTCGAGCTCGGCGACCGTCGTGCCGTCGGTGCGCAGCACGCGCAGCGCCGAGTGCATCGCGTCGCCGTGCTCGGTGTGCTCGATCGCGATCAGCGAACCGTCGTGGGAGAAGTCGCCGACCCCGGCGGACTCCCGGTGCCGGTAGATCTCCACGGGGGCCTCGCCGGTGCGGGCGACATGGATCGTCGAGCCGTCCTCGTCCGTCGAACGGCCCACCACGGCCGTACGCCCGTCGCGCCCGATGGCCAGCCCGGACGGATACGACGCGTCGAGGCCAGGGGTCGCCTCCTCGTCGGGGCCGCCGTGGAAGGGCTGGCGCCGCCAGATGCCGAACTCGTCGCCGTCCTTGTCGTCGAACCACCAGATCCACTCGCCGTCCGGCGCGAGCACCCCGTCCGTCGTGCCGTTCGGCCGGTCGGTGACCTGGCGCTGCTCGCCGGTCTCGCGGTCCCACGCGTACAGCTCGTACGTCCCCGTCGCGTTCGAGACGAACAGTGAGCGGTGGGGTGCGTCCTCCGCCCAGTCCGGCAGCGACACCCGCGGCGCGCGGAAGCGCTTCTCCCAGTCGGGCATGATCCCGCTCTGCTCCTGCGCGGCGCCCTTGGAAGACGTATCAGACCCGGTGGACCCGTTGGACCCGTTGCTCTCAGTCATGGCCCCATAGTGCCTGGCCCGCACGACAACGCGCCGCCACGATCCCCAACCTGTGGATAACTCTCCCGCCGTGCAGGCCCGCGCCGACCCCGCGCCCTTGTCCCGCATGCCTGCCCCGTACCGTGGACAGCGTGTACCGGTTCCTGCTGACGCCCCGCTGGTGGGGGATCAACGTCTTCGTGCTGTTGGCCATCCCCTTCTGCGTCTTCATGGGGTCATGGCAGTTGGGGCGGTTCGAGGGCCGGGTGCAGGATCACCGCACCGCCGGTGAGCAGGCCGCGACCGCGAAGACGGCGGCGGCCCGGCCGCTGGCGGACCTGCTGCCCGTGAACAAGGTGACGTCCGGCAAGCAGGCCACCGCGACCGGCCGGTACGGCAAGCAGTTGCTGGTGCCGGACCGCGAGCTGGACGGCAAGCAGGGTTACTACGTCCTGACGATGCTGCGCACGGACGACGGCCGGGCGCTGCCCGTCGTGCGGGGCTGGCTGCCCGGCGCTGCGAACCCGGCAAAGGCACCGGCCGCTCCCACCGGCGACGTCACGGTGACCGGCGCGCTCCAGGCGCCGGAAAGCCCGGGGTCGAACGGGGTGAGCGCCGCCGGGGGTCTTCCCGCGGGCCAGACCGCCGCGATCAGCTCGGCGTCCCTGGTGAACCTCGTGCCGTACAAGCATCTGTACGACGCCTGGATCACGCTCGCCGACGCCGACGCCGGGATGAAGGCGGTGCCCGCCACCGCGCCGGACGACACCGGGCTGGACCTGAAGGCCTTCCAGAACCTCGGCTACACCGGGGAGTGGTTCGTCTTCGCGGGCTTCGTGGTCTTCATGTGGTTCCGGCTGCTGCGCCGCGAGGTGGAGTTCGCCCGCGACGCCGAGCTGGGGATCCTGCCGGACGAGGCCGAGACCGAGACCAGGAGCAAGGCCGAGGTCGGGGCCCAGGCCGAGAACCCCGCCGACACGCCGGTGCCGTAGCGGGACCGATCCCGTTCTCAGGACGCCAGCATCCCCGTCCGGTACACCGTCCCCGAGCACGCGTTGGACACGGTCGCCGAGGTCGTGGCCGAGCCCGCTGCCGCGGTGAGCGAGACCGTGACGCTGCCGTCGGCGACTCCCTCCTCCGCGACGAGCTGGGGCGCCTCGCCGGTGGTGCCGTCCGTGGTCGTCGTCGTACCGCCGGTGTCGGTGGCGGTCTCCGAGGGCGTCGGGGTCGGCGTCGGGTCCGTGCTCCCGGTGCTTCCGCCAGTGGTCGGACACGTCTCCGAGGGAACCCAGGCGAACTTCACCACGTACGACGTCCCCGGCTGGAGCAGCAGTTGGGCGACCTCCGTGGAGGGGTCGGGCAGCCCGACGGCCGCGTCGCCCGCCACATGGTTCGACACGCTGACCTTGGACGCGTCCGCCGCGCCGGCCACGGCTGTGGACACGCCGCCCGCGCCGGTCACCGTACAGGCGGTGGTGGAGATGTTGGAGATGGGCAGGGAGCCGTAGACGACGCCGGTGGAATCCGGGCCGCCGGCGGATCCGGCGCCGGCGCCGAGCTGCGCCGCCGTGCACTCGGCTGTGGCCGCCACCGACGCCGACGGGTCGGCGCTGCCGCCGCCGGTCGTGGTGCCCGCGCTCTTGCCGTTGCCCTTCTGGCCCTTCTGGTCGCCCTTGCCCTTGCCATGGGACGAGGTGGAGGAGCCGCCGGAGGCGCGCGAGCCGCCGTCCGTCTCCTTGCCCTGGTTGGCGCCGCCCTGCGTCTGCGAGCTGTTGCCCGCGATGGAGGGGTCGGCGCCTGACCCCGTGGCGTTCGAGACGTGCACGAGGGCCGGGATGGCGGTGCCGATGAAGAGGGCGGCGGCCGCCATGCCGACGACGGCCTGGCGCTTGCGGGCCCGCCGGGCCGGCACCGCGCGCCGCAGATGGTCCAGCGTGCCGTCGGTCGGCTCGATCTCCTGCACGGCCTGGTGCAGCAGCCGGCGCAGCGCCAGCTCGTCCGCGCCGAGTGCGTCGGAGCCCAGGCCGTTGACGCCCTGACCCTTGGAACTCAGGCCGTTGACGCCCTGGGCCTTGGAACCCTGAGAGCCCTGACCGTCGGCACTCCGGCCCAGTGAGCCCAAAAGCCCTTCCAGACCCAGTCCCTGGCCATCGAGTTCGTGGTCACCCGGGCTCTGCCCGCCGTGATCCTGTCCGTCGGGGCCGTGATTCACAATTCCGTTCCCAGCGTGCGATTGCTCGTGTTCGTGCTCGTGTCCGGGGCGCGGGTCCTCGTCGCGTCGCCGCCACTTCCCGTATCCACTCATGCCGACGCCTCCATGGCGACGCGCAGCGCCGCGATGCCGCGCGAGCCGTACGCCTTGACCGACCCCAGCGATATGCCGAGGGTCTCGGCGACCTGGGCCTCGGTCATGTCCGCGAAGTACCGCAGGACCAGGACCTCGCGCTGGCGGCGCTGGAGGCCCTTCATCGCTTTCTTCAGCGCGTCCCGCTCCAACAGGTCGTACGCGCCTTCCTCGGCGCTCGCCATGTCGGGCATCGGCTTGGAGAGGAGCTTCAGGCCGATGATGCGCCGGCGCAGGGCGGACCGCGAGAGGTTCACCACGGTCTGGCGCAGGTAGGCGAGCGTCTTCTCGGGGTCACGGACCCGCTTGCGTGCCGAGTGCACGCGGATGAAGGCCTCCTGGACGACGTCCTCGCAGGAGGCGGTGTCGTCGAGCAGGAGCGCCGCGAGACCCAGCAGGGACCGGTAATGGGCGCGGTAGGTCTCGGTCAGATGGTCGACCGTGGTGCCGGCCGCCAGGCTGTCTTCGGCGCCGTCACGCTGGTTCGGTATGCGGGTCGGCCGCGCTGCGGGCATCGGCGCGATCACCGGCATCCCGCCGGGCGTGCCGGGGCTGCGGGGTCGGCGGGGTGGACGAAGGGCTGTACCCCTCGTCTGTACCGCGGTGAATTCGAGAACCTCTGCCACGCCAGTTGGACACGCTCACCCCCGTGAGGGTTGTACGCGACAGGCATCACTTTTGCGTCGGGCCGCCCGCCCGATCGCACCCCTGAAGATGCCCCTAGTGCCGTCATACGTACCCGCTCTTCCCCTATGCCCCATGTGCGCGGCGCCTCGGATACCCGTGAAGGGCGTCCGCAAAGACGCTCCCCGCCCTCCGCACGGTTGCGGAGAACGGGGAGGAAAATCTTCGTACGCCGGGAGCCCCCGGTTCAAGTGGTCCGGACCATTACCTGACCACAAAGTTCACACAGATCCTACAAACGAATCCGGGGATCGCCAGCAAGATTCCGGCTGCCGGACGCCCAGGGCGGAGAACTTTGCGAGGAGTTCACAGAGGACGTCACCGAGGACCCGCGGCAGGCTCCGCGGCGGGCCCCGCGGAGTCTTCGCACGTCGGCGGGCTCATCGGGCGGCCCTGAGCTCGGCCGCGACCAGTTCGGCGATCTGCGCGGTGTTGAGTGCGGCGCCCTTGCGCAGGTTGTCCCCGCAGACGAACAGTTCGAGTGCCGTCGAATCGTCGAGCGCCCGGCGCACCCGTCCCACCCAGGTGGGGTCGGTGCCCACCACGTCGGCGGGGGTGGGGAATTCACCGGCGGCCGGGTTGTCGAACAGGACGACCCCGGGCGCTGTGGCGAGGATCTCACGCGCCCCGTCCACCGTGACCTCGCCCTGGAAGCGGGCGTGGACGGTGAGGGAGTGCGTGGTGACCACCGGCACCCGGACACAGGTGACGGCGACGGGCAGCCGGGACAGACCGAGGATCTTGCGGGTCTCGTCCCGCACCTTCATCTCCTCCGAGGACCAGCCGTCCTCGCGCAGCGACCCGGCCCAGGGCACCACGTTCAGGGCGACGGGCTCCGGGAACGGCCCGGTGTTGTCCCCCACGGCCCGCCGTACGTCACCGGGGTTGGTCCCCAGTTCCGTACCGGCGACGAGGGAGAGCTGCCGGCGCAGGGTGTCGACGCCGGCGCGTCCGGCGCCGCTCACCGCCTGGTACGAGGAGACGACCAGTTCGCGCAGCCCGAACTCGGCGTGCAGCGCGCCGAGGGCCACGATCATGGAGAGCGTCGTGCAGTTGGGGTTGGCGATGATGCCGCGCGGGCGCAGCCGGGCCGCGTGCGGATTGACCTCGGGCACCACCAGGGGCACGTCGGGGTCCATCCGGAAGGCGCCCGAGTTGTCGACGACGACCACGCCCTTGGCGGCGGCGACCGGCGCCCACTGGGCGGCCACCTCGTCCGGTACGTCGAACATCGCGACGTCGACCCCGTCGAAGGACTCCTCCGAGAGGGCGACGACCTCGACCTCCTCGCCGCGCAGGGCCAGCTTGCGGCCGGCCGAGCGCGGTGAGGCGATCAGGCGGATCTCGCCCCAGATGTCCGCGTGCTGGGACAGGATCTGGAGCATGACGGTGCCGACGGCTCCGGTCGCTCCCACGACCGCGAGTGTCGGACGTGCCGTGCGGGCGTCGGCCATCAGCGGCCGGTGCCTCCGTAGACGACGGCTTCGTCGCTGTCGGAGTCGAGACCGAAGGCCGTGTGGACGGCGCGGACGGCCTCGTTGACGTCGTCGGCGCGGGTGACCACGGAGATACGGATCTCGGAGGTGGAGATCAGCTCGATGTTCACACCCGCGTCGGAGAGCGCCTCGAAGAAGCCGGCGGTGACGCCCGGGTTGGTCTTCATGCCGGCGCCGACCAGGGAGATCTTGCCGATCTGGTCGTCATAGCGCAGCGAGTCGAAGCCGACCGCGCTCTTGGCCTTCTCCAGGGCGTCGATGGCCTTGCGGCCCTCGGTCTTGGGGAGGGTGAAGGAGATGTCCGTGAGGCCGGTGGAGGCGGCGGACACGTTCTGCACGATCATGTCGATGTTGATCTCGGCATTGGCGATGGCGCGGAAGATGACTGCGGCCTCGCCCGGCTTGTCCGGCACACCCACGACCGTGACCTTGGCCTCCGAGGTGTCGTGTGCGACACCGGAGATGATGGCCTGCTCCACCTTCTGGTCCCCTTGCTTCGGCTCGTTGCTGACCCAGGTGCCCTGCAGTCCGGAGAAGGACGAGCGCACATGGATCGGGATGTTGTAGCGGCGGGCGTACTCCACACAGCGGTGGAGCAGGACCTTGGAGCCGGACGCGGCGAGCTCCAGCATGTCCTCGAAGGCGATCCAGTCGATCTTCTGGGCCTTCTTCACCACCCGCGGGTCGGCGGTGAACACGCCGTCCACGTCGGTGTAGATCTCGCACACCTCGGCGTCGAGCGCGGCGGCCAGGGCGACGGCCGTCGTGTCCGATCCGCCGCGGCCGAGTGTGGTGATGTCCTTCTTGTCCTGGGAGACACCCTGGAAACCGGCGACGATGGCGATGTTGCCCTCGTCCAGCGCGGTCCGGATGCGGCCCGGCGTGACATCGATGATCCGGGCTTTGTTGTGGACCGAGTCGGTGATGACGCCTGCCTGGCTGCCCGTGAAGCTCTGGGCACTGTGGCCCAGGTTTTTGATCGCCATCGCCAGCAGGGCCATGGAGATCCGCTCACCGGCGGTCAGCAGCATGTCGAATTCCCGGCCGCTGGGCATCGGAGATACCTGCTCGGCGAGATCGATCAGCTCGTCCGTCGTGTCGCCCATCGCGGAAACGACAACAACGACCTGGTGGCCGTTCTTCTTCGCTTCCACGATCCTCTTGGCGACGCGCTTGATGCCCTCGGCATCGGCTACGGAGGAGCCTCCGTACTTCTGCACGACAAGGCCCACGTGCGCTCCTCGCTCAGTCCGTCTCTATCCGCACATACACATATGTACTGCGGTCGGCTCAGTCTAACGAGCGGCCGAATTTCCCTTCCGCGATATCGCATCGTGAGATGTCCCGCTCACGACATGATCACCCGGGTGTACGGGATGTACGGGGCCTTCGGCCGCTCCAGAGCCGAACCTGCCCGGTGCCGGGCAGGACACTCCGTAAAGTGCGCCGGGTCACACGGGACGGCCCCTGTGACAGCTGTGGCTTAACTTTCAAACATTAGGGTGCTCCCGTGCGCGTACTCCTGGTGGAAGACGATGAACCGGTCGCCGAGTCGCTCCGGCGCGGCCTGCAGCGCTACGGCTTCGAGGTGGACTGGGTCACGACGGGCGCGGCGGCGCTGGCCCACACCGACCCGTACGACGTCGTGCTCCTCGACCTCGGGCTGCCCGACACCGACGGGCTCGACGTCTGCAAGGCGCTGCGCGCCCGCGGCGACGTGCCGATCATCGTGATCAGCGCGCGCAGCGACGAGACGGACCGGGTGGTGGGGCTGGAGCTTGGCGCCGACGACTACGTCTCCAAGCCCTTCGGGGTACGGGAGGTCATCGCGCGGATAAGAGCGGTGATGCGGCGCGTGCAGCCGCGTACGGCCGCGGAGTCGGGACCCGACCGCTACGGGTCACGCCTCACCATCGACCGCAAGGCTGCCCGCGTCCATCTGGACGGCGACGAGGTCGCGCTCGCGCCCAAGGAGTACGACCTGCTCTCGTTCCTCACCGAGGAGCCCGGCGCGCTGATGTCGCGCGAGCAGATCATGGAAGCGGTCTGGGACGCGAACTGGTTCGGGCCGACCAAGACGCTCGACGTCCATGTGGCGGCGCTGCGGCGGAAGCTGGCGGGCGCGATCACGATCGAGGCGGTGCGCGGGGTCGGCTTCCGCCTGGAGATCGCGGGCGAGAAGAAGGGCGCGCCCCCGGCATGATCCGCCAACTGATCGTCAGCTACGTCCTGTTGGTGGCGGGGGCGCTGGCCGCCTTCACCGTGCCGGTGGCGTTCACGCTGACCGCGCAGTTGCGCGGGGACACCGAGCATTCCGTACGGCGGGAGGTGGCGGCGATGGCGCTGCTCCTGTCGGACGACTCCGCGGACTCGCGGGCCGCACTGATCCGGATGTCCGAACGGTACGCCGAGGAGACGCCCGGCACGATGAAGGTGCTCCCCGCCGCGAAGGCGCCCGCGCGCGCGACGGAGCACTGGGGCGGCGGGGCGCTGACCGCGACGGCTCCCGCGAAGGCGGCCGACGGCCGTGTCGTGGGCGCGGTCCAGATCAAGTACCCCACCTCCGACCTCACCAGCCGGCTGTGGCAGATCTGGGGTTTCCGGGCGATCCTCGCCGTGGCCGTCCTCGCGGTGGCGGCCGGACTCGGCGCGATCGTGGCCCGACGCCTCACCCGGCCGCTTCGCCAACTCAACGACATGGCCAGCAAGTTCAGCGACGGCGACCTGACCGCGCGCTCGCCGGTGACAGGCCCGTCGGAGACGCAGACCCTCGCCCGCACGCTCAACCAGGGCGCGGAACGGCTGGACACGCTGGTCGCCGCGCAGCGCATCTTCGTGGCGGACGCCTCGCACCAGCTCCGCACCCCGCTCACGGCTTTGCGGCTGTCCCTCGACAACATCGCGGACGGGGTGGACGACGAGTTCGTACGGGAGGACGTGGAGCAGGCGACGGCGGAGGTGGTCCGGATGAGCCGCCTGGTCAACGGGCTGCTCGTGCTGGCCCGCGCCGAGGCGAAGGTGACGGCGGCGGAGGCGCTGTCCCTGCACGACGTGGTCGCCGAACGCCTGTCGGTGTGGAGACCGGCCGCCGACGAGCGAGGAGTCACCATCGCTCTGGGGGGAGTTGCCGACGGCCGGCCGCTGGTGCTGGCCAGTCCCGGTCATCTGGACCAGGTCCTGGACAACGTGCTCTCCAACGCCCTGGAGGTCTCACCGGACGGCGCGACGATCACGGTCCGGGTGGAGCCCCGGGGCGACGAGGTGGTGCTCTCGGTGCTGGACGAGGGGCCCGGCATGTCCGACGCGGAGAAGTCCCGCGCCTTCGACCGCTTCTGGCGCGGTCAGGGTCTGACCGGCCGCTCCGGTTCGGGCCTCGGCCTCGCCGTCGTCAAGCAGTTGGTGACCGACGACGGCGGGAACGTGGCGCTGAAGGACGCGCCGAAGGGCGGGCTCTGCGTGGCGATCAGCCTTCGGGCATCGCAGAGGAGTGGTGGTTGACGATCAGCCACTGGCCGCCCCGCTTCTCGTACTCGTACGTGTAGCGGGCGTTGACCTCGCGCTTCTCGCCGGTCTTGGGGTCGGTGAGCGTGAAGACGTACGACCCGGTGTCGATGGCGGAGTTCCTGTCCAGGACGTTGATGATCGTCTTGGTCTTCTTGCCGACCGGCTTGTTCACGAGGAAGTGCTCGAAGTAGTCCTCGATCCCGGCGTGGTCGGTCCGGATCTTGTTGGACACGGTCGGCAGGAGAACGGCGTCGTCGGCGTACCGCGCGGTGACCTTCTCCGGGTCACCGGTCTGCAGAGCGGCGTTCCAGCCGTCGAAGAGGGCGGCTATCTGCTTCTTGGTGGGCTTGCCGTCCCTCTCCGGGCTGGCCGCGCTGACGCCGACGGTCGCCGTGACGGCGGTGGCGAGGGCGGCTGCGGTGACGAGGGCGGCGCGGATGCGGGTCTTTCGGGTCATCACAGGCTCCAGTGCGGCGAGTTGGGGTTCTCCGTTCCGGGTGTCTTCCGGAGGAGTGACTCCAGACTCGCTTTGCGCTGGTTAGGGGCCGGGCAGCAGACGTATAGGGCTGATCCAAGATGCAGCCAATGTACGGAGGGTGGCGGGGTGGCTACTCGCTGATCGCGTGTCACGGCCCGCGGCGACCGACCGCTCCCCCGACGCGTCCGCCGACCCGGCGCTCACGCGTCGCCCGTCGACACGCTCCCGATGTCACCGCCCGCCGCGACGGAACGGTTGCCGGAGGCGGTGACGGTCCCTCCGGGTGGTGGGGTCGAGGCAGGCATCGTCGGCGAGGGTGCCGCGGTCGTACCGTTGCCCGTCGCGGCGGAGCCGATGTTGCCGCCTGCGGCGATGGAACGTTCACCGCTCGCGGTGACCGCGGAGGCGGGAGCTCCCGGCCGGCTCAGGAAGGCGTAGAGCGTGAGCGCGAGCCCGACCAGGCCTGCGACGCTCCCGGCCACGCTCGCCCACGGATCGGCGGCCTCGACGTCGAGCACCGCACCCACCACCAACCCCACGGCTCCCGCCACGCACAGCCCGATTCCCGTCCACATCAACGCCTTTGAGCGCACTGTCATGGGGGTCATCATCCCGCCCGGAGAAGTCGCCGCGCAGCGAATCAGGCCGGTCGCATCGCGGCCCGCAGCTCCTCGGAGAGGAACGCGGTCCAGGCGGGGGCGGTGATGTGGAGTTCGGGGCCGACGGGGTTCTTGGAGTCTCGGACGTGGATGGCGGTGGCGAACGCGACTTCGACGCAGTCGGCGCCTTCGTCATCGCTGTAGCTCGACTTGAACCACTTCAACTGTTCACTCATAGCTGGTCCACCATCCGTTCGATGAAACGGTCAGACTCCGCGCGACCGAGAGCCTCTGCGCGGATCATGCTAAGCCGCTCGGTCACAGGGCTGACGAGGTCCGGATCAACCGACAGCCTGCTCCCCAACTGACCTTCTGTGTACGCGAACCGCTCGTGATCGCGGGTCTCCAACAGCACCATGGGCCCCAACAGCGCTGCGGAAATGGCCCGCTCGAAGGGGAGCACCTGGATCACAACGTTCCGTAGGCGGGACACCTCCAGCAGATGGCGCAACTGCTCTGCGTCCACCAGAGGACTGCGCAGCGCGGCCTCGTAGATGACGAAGTTCAAGGCCACCGGCGGCTTTCGCTCCGTGAGGATCGCCTGACGTTCCATGCGGCCGGAGATCCGTTCCTCCACCGTCTCCTCGTCCAACGGCGGATAACGGCTCTCGATCAGCAACCGCGCGTAGCCCTTCGTCTGCAACAGCCCCGGGATGTACAGGGCGTCGTACGCCCAGCGGCTGATTGCTTCCTTCTCCCGGTCCAAGAAGTCCTGCGCCCGCGCCGGAAACTTCTCCCTCTGCAAGTACTCCTTCGCCGCGCTCAGCAGCCCCTCCGCATGGCACAGCTCGTCCGCCACATCCAGCACACGCGGCGTCGGCATCCGTACGCCCTGCTCCATGGACTTGATGGTGTCCGGGGAGTAGTTGGAGGCGGCGGCCAGTTCCTCGCGGGTGAGGTTCGCCTTGGTGCGCCAGCGCTTCATCTGGTTGCCGCTGTAGCGCCAAGCGAGCGGCGACGGCTGTGAGTTGGGGTTGTACTGGACGGACACAGCGACTACCTCCGGCCGATACAGCGCAGCGAGTATCACCTCAGTCACTACTGAGCGTAGCCCGCCACCCGCCAACGTGTGACCATGAGCGACGTAATTGACCTGCCTGAGTGGATCCCCGCCTCCGGGCACCAACTCCGCATGACGGGCGTCCACTTCGACGCCCTACGGATCGAGGGCGTACGAGGGGAACTGGTCGCCGCCCGCCTCATCGAGGCCGCCGACGGTGACGCGGGGCCCGTGGTCTGCGAGGTGACCGGGTTCCGGTGGATGTACTTTCTGCTGGCGCCGGGCGAGGTGCGCAGGCACAACTGGCCGCTCGGGGTGCAGCGGTTCGGCGGGGTGGGGATGCGGACGGTGACGTACATCGGGATCCCGGCGCTGGACGGGAACACGTGGCCGTTGCGGTGGTACAGCGAGCCGACGGGGACCGCGCCGTTCGTCGAGGGCGGGCTCTTGGCCGGGATCACGGCGTCGGTGATGATCCGTGCATGACGAACGGATGGGCGGCCGACGTACTGCTGGGCGGAATCGTGCTGCTCGGGTCCTGCGTGCAGTGGCTCACCGGAATGGGCTTCGCCCTCGTCGCCGTACCCGCTCTGGTGCTGGTGCTCGGACCCGCCGAGGGGGTCGTGCTCGCCAACTGCGCCGCCGGGGCCATCAGTGCCGTCGGGCTCGCGGGTGGCTGGCGGCGAGTGCGGCTCGGCGCGATGGTGCCCCTGTGTGTCGCGGCCGCCTGCACGGTGCCGCTGGGGAGTTGGGTGGCCCGGCGGCTGTCCGAGCCCGTACTGCTGGTCGGCATGGGGTTGTTGGTGAGCGTGGCCGTGGTGGTCGTGATGCGGGGTGTGCGGGCGCCCGCGCTGCGGGGCGGGCGCGGCGCGGTCGTCGCGGGGGCCGCCGGGGGGTTCATGAACTCGGCGGCGGGCGTCGGGGGTCCGCCGGTGTCGCTGTATGCCCTCAACGCGGGGTGGACCGTACGGGAGTTCGTGCCCAACGCGCAGTTCTACGGCGTCCTCGTCAACCTTTTCTCCGTCGCCACGAACGGGCTGCCCCGGCTCGGTACGCCGGTGTGGGCGCTGGCCGTGGCCGCCATGGCGGTCGGCGCCGGAATCGGGAAGGTGCTCGCGGAGCGGGTGCCCGAACAGCGGGCCCGGTGGCTTGTGCTGCTGCTCGCGCTGGGAGGCGGGATCAGCACCCTGGGCAAGGGGTTGTGGGGGCTGTGAGAGCTACAACTCCTCGATCCCGAGGCTGCGGCGCATGTCCTCGGGCAGGTCGCCCACGGCGACGGTCAGCGCCTCCAGCATGTTGAGCACGAAAATCGTCAGCGGATGATCCTCGCCGAGGGCCGAGAACATCTCCACGCCGAGGCGTTGGAACCGCTCGGCGTAGCGCTCGTCCTGCGTGGACGCGTACACCTGCAACAGCGCCATGCGGGCGGCCAGGGTGTCGACGTGATCCTCGCCGAGTACCCGTACGCAGGTGGCGGCGTTCGCCTCCGCCTGTGCCACGTCCTCCTCGGAGGCCTGGGGCAGCGGCGCCGCATTGTCGGCCAAGGCCTTCTCCAGAAAACCACGCATCGCGGCACCGAGGTCCTCGTTGCCGCCGTCCTGCCCGGTGAGGACGATCCGGGCCAGGTCACCCGGGCCCGCCACGAAGTCGGGCGACTGGGCCAGCACGATGGTCAGCCCTCGCGCGGAAAGGGTCTCAGGGTGCTCGTCACCCAGGACGCGCACGCAGTCGGCGAGCAGTTCCTGCAGCATGTCGCGAGCCCGCGGCATGTCACCGGTCTCGACGACCTGCATCACCATCGAGTTCCGCGCCGCGAAGGTACGGGGATCGTCCTCGCCCAGTACCCGCCGGCACCCGGCGAGAACCTCCTCGGTCAGCCGGAGCGCCCGTTCCGTGTCCCCCGCGAGCGCCGCCAGCTTGGACGCGTTCATGAGAGCCGAGAGGGTCACCTTGTGGTCGTCACCCAGGACCCGCCGGCAGTCGGCCAGCGTCTGTTCGGTGAGCGGGGCCGCGTGTTCGACGTCGAGCACCATCCGGTGGGCGTAGGCAAGTTCGCTGCGCGCGTCCAAGGTCTCCACCGCCTCGGGACCGTGCAGCCGTGCGCAGTCCTCCTCGGCCCGGGTCAGCAGGCTCAGCGCGCGCGGAGCGAGCTGCGTCCCCGCGGAGAGCATGTAGTCCCCCGTCCTGGTGAGCAGCCGCGCCATCGCCGCCGTGTCCGTGTCGGGCGGCGCGGACACGGCCAGCGCCTCGACGTGCGGCAGCAGGGCGCGCATGACCGGCCAGGCGGACGGGTCGCCCACGTCCGGGGGCAGCGCGTCCGCCAGGGTCTCCATCACCGTCTCGCGGGCGTGCGCGATCGCCTCCGGGCTCCGGTGCCGGTCGTCGTCCGGCGTGCGCGACACGGCCTGCACCAACCGGTGTACGGACACCGTGTCCTCGTACAGCGTGATCATGCTGTGTGCCTTGAGCCGCCCCAGGGCCGTGCGTACGGCGTAGGAGGGGCCGAGGGCGTTGAGGAGCGAGCGGGGGATGCCGTCGGAGGCGTACCACGCGAGGGTCAGCAGGATCGTGCCCGCCAGCGGGTCGTCGGAGAGGCGGTCCAGGGTCAGGTGCCAGATGCGGGCGATGGTCCGCTCGTTGTCGCCGCCCTCCTCCGTGGCGGCGTACATGTGGGCGGGGTGTGCGGCGAGTTCGGTGAGGTACTCGCGGGCCGTGCTGCTGGTCTGGTCGCAGAACGCGGCAGCCTGCGCGACGGCGAGCGGGAGGCAGCCGAGCTCCTCGCAGACCTCGGCGACGCCGTCACGGCCGGTGTCCGTGTCAGCGCCGGTGTCGCCCCGCTTGCGGGTGAACAGCTCCACCGCGTCCTCGACGGACAGGACGTCGAGGGCGACCGGTTCCGCGATCCCCTGCCAGCCGCCCGCGCGGCGGCTGGTGATCAGGAAGCGGCCCGAAGTGGCCCTGGCGAGCAGGGGTTTGACGTCCGCCGGGTCGGAGACGTTGTCGAGGACGAGCAGCCAGCCGGCGTGCGAGGCGAGCCACTGCAGGGCCCACTCGCCCAACTGCTCCTGGGGCAGCAGGGTGACCAGGGAGGGCCTCAGGGCGGCGGCAAAACCGGCGAGGCCCGCGTCGACCGCGGCGCGGCTGTCCGCCGTGATCCACCACACCGGCGCGTGGCCCTGGGCGAATTCGGCCGCCCAGCGCGCGGCGAGCGTGGACTTGCCGATGCCGCCGAGGCCGTGCACCGCGTGGACCACGGCCTGGCCCGGCGCGCTCAACGCGGTGTCCAGCAGGGCGAGTTCGCGGCTGCGGGCGACGAACAGCGGGGCCCGCTCAGGGAGGTTGGCCAAGCCGGGCGGGCAGTCGACGGAGTCGGGTGACGGATACGCCTCCGGCGACAGCATCGTCAGCGTGTCGGTGTCGATGTGCAGGCCGACCGCGCCGGAACCGGTGATCGCCTGGGCTATGTTCCCGCCGGCGGCGACCGCGGACTCACCGGACGCCGCCACACCGGGCCGTCGCTCGAACAGGGAACTCATGGGGCACATCATGACGCCCGGACGGGCGGGACGTCAGGCGAGTGCGGGGAGTTGAGCGTCAGCCGTCGGCCGCGCCCGCTCCCCATAGGGCCTACTGGACCTGCTCGGTCTACTTGACCGTCCGCAGCCCCAGCGGCCCCGCGATCTCCTCCGCCATGACCTTGCCCGCCGCCTCCGCCAGGGCCTCCTCGCCGAGGTCCTGGTCGGTGTCGAGGCCGTCCAGCTCCTCCAGGGGCTGGTTGAGGCGGACGTGGGCGACCAGGGACTGGAGGGCGCGGAGGGTTGCCGAGGCGGTGGAGCCCCAGTTGGAGAAGTAGGAGAACTGCCACCACCACATGGCCTCGGTGTGACGGCCCGCGCGGTAGTGGGCCATGCCGTGGCGCAGGTCGGCGATGACATCCGCGAGGTCGTCCGAGATCCGGGCGGGGACCGGCGCCTTGCGGGGCTCGTACGGGTCGAAGACCTCGGAGTAGACATCGATCGGGTCGAGCATGACCGCCAGGCGCTCGCGGAGCTCGTCGACGTCCGGCTCCGGGCCCAGGTCGGGCTCGTACCGCTCGTCCGGGACGATGTCCTCGTGCGCGCCGAGACGGCCGCCGGCCAGCAGGAGCTGGGAAACCTCCAGGAGGAGGAAGGGCACGGCCGAGTCCGGCTCGTCGCCCTTGGCGATCTCGGTGACCGCGACGAGGAAGCTCGAAACCTGGTCCGCGATCTGGACCGCGAAGTCGTCGGGGTCCTGACCGGTCTCGTGCAGCGTGGCGTCAGACATCTAGGAGTCGTCTCCCCTCGAAGGCGCGGCCGAGCGTTACCTCGTCCGCGTATTCCAGGTCGCCACCCACAGGGAGGCCGCTGGCCAGGCGGGTGACCTTGAGGCCCATGGGCTTGATCATGCGGGCGAGGTACGTGGCCGTGGCCTCGCCCTCCAGGTTCGGGTCCGTGGCCAGGATCAGCTCGGTGACCGTGCCGTCCGCCAGGCGGGCCAGGAGTTCTCGTATGCGCAGATCGTCCGGGCCCACACCTTCGATGGGGCTGATCGCGCCACCGAGCACGTGGTACTTCCCGCGGAACTCGCGGGTCCGCTCGACGGCGACGACGTCCTTCGGTTCCTCGACGACACAGATGACCGAGAGGTCGCGGCGCGGGTCGCGGCAGATGTTGCACAGCTCTTCCTGCGCCACGTTTCCGCAGGTCGCGCAGAAGCGGACCTTCGCCTTGACCTCCATGAGGCACTGCGCGAGCCGGCGGACGTCCGTCGGCTCCGCCTGCAGGATGTGGAAGGCGATCCGCTGCGCGCTCTTGGGACCGACGCCGGGCAGCCGCCCCAGCTCGTCGATGAGGTCCTGGACCACGCCTTCGTACACGGACTGCCACCCTTCCCTGTTCCTGGAATCCTTCGGTACGTCCGGTCAGTACGTACGGTAGTTGGCCGTCGGCCTTCTTAGAAAGGCAGGCCGGGGATACCGCTGCCGCCACCGAGGCCCTGGGCGAGCGGGCCGAGCTTCTGCTGCTGGAGCGCCTGCGCGTTCTCGTTCGCCGCCTGGACCGCCGCGACGATCAGATCGGCGAGGGTCTCGGTGTCCTCCGGGTCGACGGCCTTCGGGTCGATGGCCAGCGCCCGCAGCTCGCCGGAGCCCGTCACCGTGGCCTTCACCAGGCCGCCGCCCGCCTGTCCTTCGACCTCGGTGCGCGCCAGTTCCTCCTGCGCGTTCGCGAGGTCCTGCTGCATCTTCTGGGCCTGCTGGAGCAGCTGCTGCATGTTGGGCTGGCCACCACCGGGAATCACGATCAGCTCCTGGTTTCGTACGGCTGTGTGGACGAGGTTTCCCCGTCAGCCCGAGCCTACGTGGTTGACGGGTCCATCGCCCAAGCACTCTTTCGAGTGAGGCTCTGGCGAGGTCTATACCTGATCAAGACCCTCTTCCAGGCGGAAAAGCGGCGAAAACCGGGCCATCGCCACCCATTGGGCGGTAGGAAGGGGGCGGCGCTTCAGCACCAGGCGTCACGCAGGCTTCACGCAGGCTTCAGGGGCCGTCACGCAGTGTCGTCAGTCGTCGGGGTCGTCGGTGTCGTCAGTTGTCCTCAGCAGGTCGTCAGTAGGGAGTGCCGGGTGAATCAACCGGAGATGCAGCCCGAGGGGCCGCTCCAGAACGGTGACGGCCGGGACGACGGGGTCGCGGGGCCGCGGCCGGGTGACCTGACCGGCCGGGCGTTCCCGCTCGGCGACTGGGGCGAGCCCGCGGAGCGGCTCCACGAGCTGTACCGGTGGGTGGAGCGGGGGGCCCTCGGCACGTCCGAGTGGTACCTCGCCGACCGGGTCTGGAAGCGGCGGGGTGCGCGGGTGCTGCGCGGCGGGGCGGCGCTCGGGGCGGTCGCCGGGGCCGCACTGCCGTTGCTCGACCTCACCGGGGCGGTCGGCGGGGTCGCGCCCTGGGGATATCTGGCGCTGCTGCTCGCGGTCGCGTGCGTGGCCGGTGACCGGTTCTTCGGGGTCACTTCCGGGTGGATAAGGGACGTGGCCACCGCGCAGGCGGTGCAGCGGCGGCTTCAGGTGCTCCAGTTCGACTGGGCGAGCGAGAGTGTGCGGGAGGTTCTGGGGCCTGCGGAGGGGACTGCCGGGGAGGCGGCTGAGCGGTGTCTTGGGGTGTTGCGGCGGTTTTCTGAGGACGTGACGGAGTTGGTGCGGGCGGAGACTGCGGACTGGATGGTGGAGTTCCGCAACGGGGCTGCGCCTCTTGGGTTGCAGTCGTCGGTGGCTGCCCCCCGGGCGGAGGGCGTCCCTCCTGGGCGGGTTCCGTTGCCGCCGGGGACTCGGCCGAACATGCCTCGGCAGCGGCCGCCTGAGCCTCGGTGACGCGGGGGTTCTCGGTCCGCCGGGCGGGCACGCACCCGGCAGGCGTAGGCGATCTGGCGGGTCACTGAGGGTCCGTGCTCGTCCTCGTGTACGTCAGCGATTCGACGGAGTTCTTCGTCGTGCGGTGCAGGGTGCCGTCCGGGAGGAGGGTGATCTCGGAGGCCTTGCCCGGGGTGCAGCCTTCACCGCCGACGGTGATGGTGGACGGGCCGATCTCCAGGGGGCCGTTGCCGGTCGGCTTCTGGGCCAACTCGGCCTGGAAGACGCAGTGGTAGGTGCCACCTTCCTTCGTGGGACCGTCCGCCGTGACCGAGACGACCGTGTCGCCGACGTCGCCCTGCTGGATGACCAGTTGGCGGGTGCTGTGCCCCGTGTCGTTGTCGATGGTCCCCTCCCAGGTGCCGAGGTACCCGGTCGGGATCGCCCCGTCCTGCGGCGTCTGACTGGTCGGCGGCTCCGTCGTGGGCGTGGGCGAGGTGGGAGCGGGTGTGGTCTGGCCCGGTGTCGTGGGGGCCGTCGGGGACGGTGAGGTGCTGTTCGCCTTGTCCTTGTCGCCGCCCCTCCCCATCAGCGCGTACACCGAGCCGCCCGCGCCGAGCGCGACGACCAGCGCCACGACGATCAGCACCACGGTGGAGCGGCTGTTGCGACGCGGCGGTTCCTGCTGCCCGGGGTACTGCCCCGGCGGCACGACTCCCGGTCCGTACGGCGGGGTCGGGCCGGGCCCGTACGGCGGGGTCGGGCCGAGGGCCGGTCCGTAGGCGCCCTGCGGGTAGCCGTACGCGGCGGGACCGGCCGGCGGCTGCGGGTGCTGCCCCGGGTACTGCTGGGGATGCTGCTGCGGGTAGCCGTACGCCGGGTGGACGGCGCCGGGGCCCGCGGCCGGCGGGAGGGCGGGAGGGGAGTTCGGCGGAGGCGTCCGGCCCGCTCCCGCGACCATCGTGGGCAGGTGGTCCAGGGAGTTGGGCTGCCCCGGGACGGGCGGGGCGGAGCCGTCCTCGGACGGGGCGGCGGAGTGCTCCGGGGAGGCGTCGTCGGCCTGGGGGGACGGGGCGGGCACGGGGGCGGACGGCTGCTTCGAGAGGTCCGGGGTCGACGGGGGCGGGCCCGGGGGCAGCGCGGGCAGCGCGGCCGACGGCTCGTCCGGGTTCTCCGTGTCCAGCAACTGCACGGCGTGCCGCCCCAGTTGGGCCACCAGTGCGCTCGGCAGCCACGGATCGCGGGCCCGCCCGTCCGAGACGGTGTCCTCCGCGCCCGTACGCTCCAGGATGTCGTCGAGAGTGGGCCGGGCGGCCGGGTCCTTGCGCAGGCACTCGCGTACGAGATCGGTGAGGCCCTCGGGCAGGCCCGTCAGGTCGGGCTCCTCCTGCGCGATGCGGAACATCAGCGCGTGCACACCACTGTTGGCCGCCCCGAAGGGAAGGGCGCCCGTGGCGGCGTAGGAGAGGACCGAGCCCAGGCAGAAGACGTCGCAGGCGGGCGTGATGCGGTCGCCGCGGACCTGCTCGGGCGCCATGAACCCGGGCGAGCCGACGAGCGCGCCGGTACGGGTGAGGCCGCCGTCGGTGACCGTCTCCAGGGCGCGCGCGATACCGAAGTCGATGACGCGCGGGCCGTCGATCGTGACCAGCACGTTGGAGGGCTTGAGGTCGCGGTGGATGAGCCCGGCGGTGTGGATGTCCTGGAGGGCGTGCGCGAGACCGGCGGCGAGGATGCGCACCGACCGCTCGGGCAGCGCGCCGTGGTCGTGGCCGACGACCTCCTGGAGGGAGGGTCCCGCGACGTACCCGGTGGCCACCCAGGGGATGTCGGCCTCGGTGTCGGCGTCGAGGACCGGCGCGGTCCAGTGGCCGCCGACGCGCGTCGCGGCCTGCACCTCCTGCCGGAAGCGGGCCCGGAACTCCTCCTGCGCGGCGAGTTCCTCGCGCACCAGTTTGACGGCGACGGTACGGCCGCGGTCGGACCGGGCGAGGTACACATGCCCCATCCCGCCCGCGCCCAGCCGTGCCATCAGCCGATACGCGCCGATCCGCTGCGGATCCCCCGGTCCAAGCTTCTCCATCGCTGCGCCACCCTCCCCCGTACGTGTGCAACAGATCGAGGATAGTGCGGCTCACCGGGGTGGTGGGTGGGGCGGTGTCTACGGTTCCGTAACAGGCTCCGATCCCTCGGAGACCTTGTCGAGGGCCGCCGACAGGCGTTCCAGCACCCGTACCGTCTCCGCGAACGCGGTCTCCCCGAGCTCCTCCGCGAGACGGTCGGCGAGGGCCGCGTGGCCGGGGCCGATCTTCGCGATCGCGGCGCGCCCGCCCTCGGTCGGAGTGAGCAGCTTGGCGCGGCGGTGGGCGGGGTTGGGCAGGTACTCGGCCAGCCCCTCCCGCACCAGCAGGTCGGCGACCCGCTGCACACCCTGCCGGGTCATCCCCATGACGCGGGCGATCCCGGAGACGGGCAGCGGCTCGGGCAGCACCGCGCCGAGCACCTGCCACCAGGAGGCGGTGAGCCCGGCAGGGCGGGCCAACTCCTCTGATACAGCGAGGAGTTGGCCGTTGAGCCGGAAGACACCGAGGGCGGTACGGCTGAGCAGGTCCTGCCGCTCGCGGCTCACTGGCCGGCCTTGGCGAGGACGGCATACGCCTCGGCGTCCGAGTCGTGGAACAGCCGGTACCAGGCGTCAAGCACCTCTCCCTCGTACACGCCGAGCAGCCGGAACACCTCGCGGGCGAAGGCGACGGGTTCGGTCGGGCCCGCGGTGACCAGGTTCCCGTCGGTCACGGCATCGGCGTCGACGTACCGCTCGGCGCCCTTGTACCCGGTGGGCGCGAGGTAGAACGACACGGCACTGGTGTGGTCCCGGTCGTCGAGCAGCCCCTCCCGGGCCAGCCCGGCGGTCGCCCCGCAGATCGCGGCGACGGGCACACCCGCGTCGAGGAACGCGCGCGCCTTGCGGGCGAAGGGCGCGAGGTCGTCGCCCGCGTCCCAGAGGTCGGCGCCGGGCAGGATCAGCAGCGCGCTGTCCTGCGGCCGTACGTCGTCCAGCGCGAGGCCCGGCTCGACCCGCAGACCGCCGATGCTGGTCACCGGCGCGCGGGTGGGGCCGACGGTCCGGATCTCGTAGCCCGCACGGGCGAGATACGCGGTCGTGTGGCCCGTCTCCCAGTCGGCGAGGGTGTCGTAGACGGCGAGGTGGACGGGCTTGCGGCCGACGCTGCTGCTCATGACTTCTCCTCGGTCGAATCGGTCGAAGGGCAAGCTGAAGCTTTACGACAACATGCTGTCACTTCGACAGCATGTTGTCAATGCGATCCGCCTCAATGTGATCCGCCTCCACCGGCCTGCCCGCCCCCACCGCACCGCCCACGCGACAACCTGTCGCGGAAAGCCCCCGACCGCAGACAGGACGCCGATATCGCGTCCGTATCGCGGACATTTACGCTCGGGCGCATGACCCCTCAGCCCAATCCCCAGGTCGGCGCCGCTGTGAAGGCCGCGGACCGTGCGCATGTGTTCCACTCCTGGTCCGCGCAGGAGCTCATCGACCCGCTCGCCGTCGCCGGCGCGGAGGGGTCGTACTTCTGGGACTACGAAGGCAAGCGGTATCTGGACTTCACCAGCGGGCTCGTCTTCACCAACATCGGGTACCAGCACCCGAAGGTCGTCGCCGCGATCCAGGAACAGGCCGCAACCCTGTCCACGTTCGCGCCCGCCTTCGCCGTCGAGGCCCGGTCGGAGGCGGCCCGGCTGATCGCCGAGCGGACCCCCGGCGACCTCGACAAGATCTTCTTCACCAACGGTGGCGCGGAGGCCGTCGAGAACGCCACCCGCATGGCCCGGCTGCACACCGGCCGCCCGAAGGTGCTCTCCGCCTACCGCTCGTACCACGGCGCCACCTCCACCGCGATCAACCTCACCGGTGACCCGCGGCGCTGGCCGAACGACAGCGGCGCGGCCGGGGTCGTGCACTTCTGGGCGCCCTTCCTGTACCGCTCGCCCTTCCATTCCGAGACTGAGCAGCAGGAGTCCGAGCGGGCGCTGCAGCACCTGGAAGACACCATCGTCTTCGAGGGGCCGGCCACCATCGCCGCGATCATCCTGGAGACCATTCCGGGGACCGCCGGGATCATGACGCCGCCGCCCGGATACCTCACCGGTGTCCGTGACATCTGCGACCGGTACGGGATCGTCCTCATCCTCGACGAGGTCATGGCCGGGTTCGGGCGGACCGGAAAGTGGTTCGCCGCCGACCACTACGGCGTCGTACCGGACCTCATGACCTTCGCCAAGGGCGTGAACTCCGGCTACGTGCCCCTCGGCGGCGTCGCCATCTCCGGCGCGATCGCGGAGACGTTCGCCAAGCGGCCCTACCCCGGTGGTCTCACCTACTCCGGGCACCCGCTCGCCTGCGCGGCCGCCGTCGCCACCATCAACGTGATGGAGGAGGAGGACGTCGTCGGGCAGGCCGCGCGCATCGGCGAGAGCGTGATCGGTCCCGGGCTGCGGGAGCTGGCGTCCCGCCACCCGAGCGTGGGCGAGGTGCGGGGTACCGGTGTGTTCTGGGCGCTGGAGCTGGTGAAGGACCGGGAGACCCGGGAGCCGCTCGTCCCCTACAACGCCGCCGGGGCCGCCAACGCGCCGATGGCGGCGTTCGGAGCCGCGGCGAAGGCCCACGGACTGTGGCCCTTCATCAACATGAACCGCACCCACGTCGTGCCGCCCTGCAACGTCTCCGAGGCCGAGGCCAAGGAGGGGCTCTCCGCCCTGGACGCGGCGCTGTCCGTGGCGGACGAGCACACCGTGTGACGGGAGGGAGTTCTTTCGCCCCCTCCGCCCCTGCCCGACCCGTACCTGGGGGCTGCCGCCCCCAGACCCCCGCTTTCGCCCTGAACGGGCTCGTCCTCAAACGCCGGACGGGCTAAAGACCCCGCCCCAGCGGGTGGGTGGGGGATCGGGACGGCGGGACCCGCCCTCGACGCCGGACGGGCTGACAGCCGCTCTCGGGAACCCCACCGCGTATGGTGACGTGCTCGTAGATATAGGCAACTGCCTACGAACACGTATCCGTACGCGATGGGGGAGCGAGACACCATGCCCGGCACCGGCGGCAATGGCGCCGTAACCCGTAGCACCCTGCGGCAGCAGATCGCGGACGCGCTCCGTGACGAGGTGCTGGCCGGCCGGCTCCAGCCGGGCCAGGAGTTCACGGTGAAGGAGATCGCCGAGCAGTACGGCGTCTCCGCGACACCCGTCCGCGAGGCCCTGGTCGACCTGTCGGCGCAGGGCCTCCTGGACTCCGTCCAGCACCGCGGCTTCCAGGTGCACGAGTACTCGCTCGCCGACTACCGCGAGATGATCGAGGCCCGCAGCCTGGTCACCGACGGGATCTTCCGCAGCGCCCGGGCACAGCACCTGGAGGACCCCCGTACCGCGGCCGCCCTCGCCGGGGTCCGGCGCCGCGGCGAGGAGGCCCAGCGCGCGGCCTGCGCCGGCGACCTGAACATCCTCATCGGCTACGACCTCCGCTTCTGGCGCGAGCTCAGCGGCCTCTTCGGCAACTCCTACCTCTCCGACTTCCTGCACCGGCTGCGCGTGCAGTCCTGGGTCTGCGCGGTGCAGCACCTGCGCCGGGTGACCGACCTGAAGGGCCGGCTCTGGTCGCAGCACACGGAGCTGGTGGACGCGCTCGTGGAGCACGACGCGGACGGCGCGCACGCCATCGTGATCGACTACAACACGCACGCCCTCGCTCTCATCGAGGACCTGGCCGCCGCCTCCGGAGCCGTGAAGTCCGGTGAATCCGCCGTAACCGATGGATCCACCGGATGAGCGCGACCGCCACTTCCGACGTCATAGAGGACATGCCGGCCACCGCCGTCGACCTGACGGTCGTCGTTCCCGCGTACAACGAGGAGAAGCGCCTCGGCCCGACGTTGGAGGCGATCACCGGATACCTCCGCGACACCGAGACCGACTGGGAGCTGATCGTCGTCGACGACGGCTCCACGGACGGCACCCGCGACGTCGTCACCGCCGCGTCCGCACTCGACCCGCGCATCCAGCTCGTCACCAGCCCCCGCAACCGCGGCAAGGGCCACGCCCTGCGCCTGGGCGTCTGCGCCTCCTACGGCCGCCGGGTGCTGGTCACCGACGCCGACCTGGCCGCGCCGATCGAGGAGCTGGAGCGGCTCGACAAGGCGCTGGCGGACGGGCAGGCGGCGGCGATCGGCTCGCGGGCGACCGCGGGCGCGTCGATAGAGGCGCGCCAGCACCGGCTGCGCGAGTTCCTCGGCCGCGCCGGGAACTTCCTGATACGCAGCGTCGCGGTGCCCGGCATACGCGACACCCAGTGCGGCTTCAAGCTCTTCGACGGCGACCGCGCCCGCGAGGCGTTCGCCGCTTCCCGGCTCAACGGCTGGGGCATAGACGTCGAGGTCCTCCAGCACTTCCGCCGCTCCGGCTGGCCGGTCGCCGAGGTCCCGGTCCGCTGGGCGCACCAGCCCGGCTCGAAGGTACGGCCCCTCGACTACGGCCGCGTCCTCGCCGAACTGACCCTCCTCAAGATCCGCTCCGTACGCCCCGCCGACGTCCTCGCGGCCACCCTCTTCCTGCTCATGGCCGTGGCCCTCTACTCCGGCCGCTGGGCGGGCCCCGGCCACCGCTACCTCCCCGACTCCCTCCAGGACCAGAACCAGTGGGAGTGGTTCTTCGCGGTGACCGCGGACAACGTCCGCCATCTGCACAACCCCCTCTTCACCACCCTCCAGGGCTTCCCCGACGGCGTGAACCTCATGGCCAACACGGTCATGCTGGGCCTGTCGGTGCCCTTCGCGCCGATCACGCTGCTGTTCGGCCCGGCGATCTCCCTCACGCTGGTGATGACGCTGGGCCTGGCCGCGACGGCCGCCGCCTGGTACTGGCTGATCGTGAAGAGGGTCGTACGGCACCGGGTCGCCGCCTTCTTCGGCGCGGCGCTGGCGGCGTTCGCTCCCCCGATGGTCAGCCACGCCAACGCGCACCCGAACTTCATGATCCTGTTCATGGTCCCGCTGATCATCGACCGGGCGCTGCGACTGTGCGCGGGCACCCGGGTCGTACGCGACGGGATCGTGCTCGGGCTGATGGCGGCGTACCAGGTCTTCCTCGGCGAGGAGCCGCTGCTGCTCGCCTCGATGGGCATGGGGCTCTTCGCGCTCGGCTACGGCGTCGTCCGCAGGGATGTCGCGAAGGAGTCCTGGCGCCCGCTCCTGAACGGCCTGGCGATCGCCGGAGCCGTCTGCCTCCCTCTCATCCTCCTCCCGCTGTACTGGCAGTTCGCCGGGCCGCAGAGCTACAAGAGCGTGCTGCACGGCGACAACGCGGGCAACAGCCCGCTCGCCCTCCTCTCCTTCGCCGAGCGCTCACTGGTCGCCGGAAACGCGGAGACGGCGAACGCGCTCTCCCTCAACCCCACCGAGCAGAACGCCTTCTACGGCTGGCCGCTCGCCGTGTTCGCCTTCGCGGTCGTCATACGGCTCTGGGAGCAGGCCCTCGTCAAGGCGCTCGCCTTCACCACGCTCGCGGCGGCCGTCCTCTCGCTCGGCCCCAGGTTCCGCATCCCGCTGACGGACGCGGTGCTGCCCGGCCCCTGGGCCCTGCTCGCGCACAAGCCGCTCTTCGAGTCGGTGATCGAGGGGCGGGTCGCGATGATCTGCGCGCCCGCGCTGGGCATGCTCGTCGCGATCGCGATCGAACGCCTGGGCAGGGTGCGGGGTCTCGGCACGCAGTACGTCGGCTTCGTCGCCGTCGCGGCCGCGCTGATCCCGCTCGTGCCCGCGCCGCTCAAGACCGTGGACCGGGTTGACGTGCCCGCCTTCATCGCCGACGGGACGTGGCAGACGTACATCGGCGAGGGCGAGTCGCTCGTTCCGGTGCCGCTGCCCGACCCCGGCAACGCGGAGGCGCTGCACTGGCAGACGGCGGCGAACCTGGGCTTCCGCCTCCCCGGCGGCTACTTCAACGGCCCCTACGGCAAGGACCGCATCGGCATCTACGGCGCCGCGCCCCGCTTCACCTCCAACCTCCTGCGCGACATCCGCTACACCGGCCGGGCCCCGGTCATCGGCAAGAACTGGCAGGCCCAGGCGAAGCGCGACTTCGCCTTCTGGAAGGCGGGCGCCCTGGTACTGGCGCCGGGGGCCAACGACACACTGCTGCGCAGAAGCGTCGACAAGTTGGTGGGGCGGCCCGGGAAGTGGGTGGACGGGGTGTGGGTATGGGACCTGCACACGGGGAACTGAGGGCGTAGAGCCGAAGCACCACGCGTGGCGTACGAGCCGAAACCGAGCGCATCCCGAGGGGGACGGGAGGCGCTCCTCACGCATTACGCTGCCCTGACCAAATGCGCTATCCAGAGCTAGAGGAGCTGACAGTTGGCCTGTGACCTGTGGCTGGTCCCGCTCGTCGACGTGTTGTGCCACACCCCGGACAACCCGTTCGCCGACGAACTCGCGCTCTACAACAAGGCGCTGGCCGAAGCCGGGCTACCGCCCGTGCCGGTGTACCAGTACATGCCGGGGCTGTCCGGCGAGGTCGCCCCGGTCGCGGGCTTCGACTACGACGCGCTGCACTTCCTGCGGCGGGCGTATCTGCTCCAGATGTGCGGGCTCGCGGTGACGCCGGTGGACGAACTCGGCGGTGACTACGAGCAGTTGCTGGAGATGTTCGAGTCGAACGCCCAGCAGTCGCACCTGGTCTGGCACTACGACCACGCGGGCGCGTACGTCCCCGTGGACTTCCCGCATCCGCTCGCCAACGACGACCTCCTCGCGGGTGGCGGACCGTTGGGCTCCTCCCAGACGCTGCTGCGCGAACTCGAGTTCGTGGCCCCGTCGATCGGCATAGACCCGGCGAACCCGCCCGTGCCCCCGCAGCCCCCGGCGGCGCCCACGGCCCTGGAGGAACCGGCGGCTCCCGCCCCGTACGACGCGAGCCCGTTCGCCCGCGAACGCCATGTCTGGCTGGGGCTGCACGCGGCGGCGACGCGGAGCCTCGCACAGGGGTCGATGATCATCTTCAGCTGAGTCAGGCTGTACCCGCAGGCGGTCCGCACCCTCGGCGTTGCCACCGAGGACGCGGACCGCACCCCTCGCGGGCGCAACGGAAAAAGCCGATGCCTACCTGCTGACGCCTGCCTGCCTGCCGACGCCTTACCTGCCGATGCCTACCTGCCGAGCTCCGCGAGCCCCTTCTGCAGGTCTTCGAGGTTCATGATCGGGGCGACTTCGACCTTGGCGTTGAGCTGGCTGAAGAACGGCTCTCCGATGGGCGGCAGTTGGGAACTGTCCTGCATGTCGAAGACCAGGTACATGGTCCTGTCGCCCCCGGAAGGCCCGAAGTAGGCAGCCTCCGGCTTGATGCGGTCGAAGGTCTCCTTGAGGAGCCCCGGCATCTTGCCGCTCTGCAGGAATTCGTTGGCCTTCTCCGTGTCCAGGGTCGCCTTGAGCATCACGCGCACCGCACTCACCTTCCTCAGACCGACGCACGCACCCGTACACCCTCAGAGTAGGCCTGATACGCGGCCTTCGCCCGGTTGGTGGTACGGCGGCCGGGCTAGCCTTCGGCCATGCCCGGCCAAGAGACCTACTCCCGCCGGTCCGCCCGAGTCGTCCTGATCGACGCGGCGGATCGCGTGCTGCTGCTCAAGATCCACGTCGATCCGGACACCCCCGGGCTCGGCCACAGCTGGTGGACGCCCGGCGGAGGCGTGGAGGACGGCGAGGAGTTGGCGGAGGCTGCCGCCCGCGAGCTGTGGGAGGAGGTCGGACTGTCCGTCGCGCCGGGCGCCCTCATGCCGCAGGTCGCCGAAACGTCCGGGTATGCCGATCTCGGGTGGGCCGAGGGGCTGTTCCAGGACACCTTCTTCCACTACCGGGTCGCCACCCATCAGGTCGACATCGGCGGCCAGAACGCGCACGAGCTCAGGTACCACGCGGGGCACCACTGGTGGACCCTGGACGAGCTCGCGGCGACCGACGACACCATCCGCCCGCGCGGCCTGCACGGCCTGGCGGCCGACCTGATCGCCGGCCGCACACCCGCTGAGCCGATCCGGCTCCCCTGGCACCACTGACGGGGCCGAACCCCCTAGAAGACCGGCGTGCCGTCCTGCGTCAGCTTCCAGTTGGCGGCTGCGAAGTCCGCCGGGTCCAGGGTGCCCTTGGACGTCACGTAGTCGATCATCAGTTGGCGGATCTGGTCCGTCGAGCTGTAGGCGATGTCGGCGGAGGCGATGTGCGGGTAGCCGCTGCCGCCGTTGGCGCGGTAGTTGTTGACGGCGACGACGAAGACCTGGTCGGCCGTGACGGCCGCGCCCTTGTAGGAGAGGTTCTTGATGCGGGAGCCCTCCGGCTGCGCGATGTCGATGTCGTAGTCGACGCCCGCGGCCGTGTCGTACATGTAGTCCCAGAAGCTGTTGGCGTTCGTCACGGTCGCCGTGTCGACCTTCGTGCCGGACGGGACCTGGTGGTAGTACTTCGCCGCGTACTCCAGGTAGTCCTTGAGCTGGGCGCCGGTGAGCTTCTTGCCGTACAGGGTGTTGTCGTAGATGTAGAGGCCCGCGACGTCGCGGATCGTGACGTCGCCCTGCGGGATGTCGGCGGTGCGGCTGAAGGGCGCGGCGACGGAGATCAGCGGGAGCGCGGCGTCGGCCGTGGAGAGGCCGGCGGCGACCGCCTTCGCCTGGACCAGGTGGATGAAGTCCATGATCGGCACGTCCTTCCAGCAGGACTCGGCGGCGGAGAGGTCCGCCGTGCAGGTGCCCACCGGTGTGTTGACGTACTTCACGACCAGGTCGTGGTCGGCCTTGAGGAGCCCCGTGATCTCCGCGTCCTCGTCGACCGTGTTGCTGTTGAGGGTCTGCGCCTTGGTGCTCGTCACCTTCCACTGCCCGTGGACGAGTTCGAGCTCGAAGTCGAAGACGGTCAGGCGCATGCCGTAGCAGTACGGCTCGGAGAGGACGACGTCCTTGCCGGTCTCCTTGTTGGTCACCGTGTAGGAGGAGACCTCGGTGTGCGTGTGACCGACCAGGATCGCGTCGATGCCGGGGACCTGCTCGGCGACGAGGTTCGACGCGTTCTCGACGTACGGGAGTTCACTGCCGTACGACGAACTGCCGTCCAGGCCCGAGTGATCGGTGAGGAAGACGACGTCGCAGCCGAGGGCGCGCAGCCGCGGAACGTACTTCTTCGCCTGCTCGACGAGGCCCGGGAACACCATCTTCCCGGCGACGTTGTCCTTGTCCCACAGGGCGATTCCGGGGTTCGTCAGACCGAGGATGCCGACCTTGATGTCGGGGGCGCCGGGCACACAGATCCGCTTCACCGTGTACGGGTGGAAGGCGGGGCGGAGCGTCTTCGCGTCGAGGGCGTTGGCACCCAGGAGGGGGAAGTGGCACTGGCTCTCGAACTTGCGGAGCGTGTCGATGCCGTAGTTGAACTCGTGGTTGCCGAGCGCGGCGGCGTCGTACTTCATGGCGTTCATCGCGACCGCCATGGGGTGCTTCGGGCCCTTGTGGCCGTCGGTTCCCGTGATGGGGTCGACCTTCGCGTAGTAGTACGCGAGGGACGTGCCCTGGATGATGTCGCCCGCGTCGACAAGGAGTACGCGGTGCTCGCCCTTGGCGGCGCGCTGCTGCTTGATGAGCGTGGCGACGCGGGCGACCCCCACGGAGTTGCCCTTGCTGTCCTTGTAGGCGGCGTCCGTGTAGTAGTCCCAGTCGAAGACATGACTGTGCAGGTCCGTGGTGCCCAGGATGGAGAACGACCAGGTGCGGGGCGTGTGTTCGGGCTTACGGTCGGCGGCCTGCGCGGGCGCGGCGCCAACGGCTCCCGCCGCGACGACGGCCGCACCGGTGACGGCCGACTTCTTCACGAACTCCCGGCGGTCCATGGGGTTGACGGGCATACGGGTCTCCTGGGACTGGGGGCTTCGCGGGCGATGGGTGAGCCGTGCGGGGACTACACGCGTAGATAGTCGTCGCGACCGGCATGGACCGGAACCAGGATTCGGCCATGTCCGGGTCAAGGATGGGCATGACGGCACCCGTGAGCCGTCAGCTCCCGCTATCGGCTTCGGCTTCGGCCTCGGAGTCCGGGCGCGTGGGCCGGACGGGTCCATAGGTCCGAGGCAGCCCTGGAAAGGCCCCCGACGCGTGTGCGCCCCCGGGCGGCCGAAGCCGCCCGGGGGCGCACACGACAGGTCCCGCGGCCTAGATGAACGAGTTGATCTCGATCGTCTCGTCGCGGCCCGGGCCCACGCCGATCGCGGAGATCGGGGCGCCGGACATCTCCTCCAGCGCCTTCACGTAGTCCTGGGCGTTCTTCGGGAGGTCCTCGAACGTCTTGGCCTTGGTGATGTCCTCGGACCAGCCCGGGAGGGTCTCGTAGATCGGCTTCGCGTGGTGGAAGTCGGTCTGGGAGTACGGGAGCTCCTCGACGCGCTTGCCGTCGATCTCGTAGGCCACGCAGACCGGGATCTGCTCCCAGCCGGTGAGCACGTCGAGCTTGGTCAGGAAGAAGTCCGTCAGGCCGTTCACCCGGGTCGCATAGCGGGCGATCACCGCGTCGAACCAGCCGCAGCGGCGGTCACGGCCGGTGGTGACACCCCGCTCGCCGCCGATACGGCGCAGCGCCTCGCCGTCCGCGTCGAACAGCTCGGTCGGGAAGGGACCGGAGCCGACACGGGTCGTGTACGCCTTCAGGATGCCGATGACCCGGCTGATCTTGGTCGGGCCGACACCCGCACCGGTGCACGCGCCACCCGCGGTCGGGTTCGACGACGTCACGAACGGATACGTGCCGTGGTCGATGTCGAGGAGCGTGCCCTGGCCGCCCTCGAAGAGGACCACCTTGTCGTCCTCAAGGGCCTTGTTCAGGATCAGGACCGTGTCCGCGACATACGGCTTCAGCCGGTCCGCGTAGCTCAGCAGCTCCTCGACGACCTGCTCCACCTCGATGGCGCGGCGGTTGAAGACCTTGGTGAGGAGCTGGTTCTTGCCGTCCAGCGCCGCATCGACCTTCTGCGTCAGGATCGACTCGTCGTACAGGTCCTGGATGCGGATGCCGACGCGGTTGATCTTGTCCGCGTAGGTCGGGCCGATGCCACGTCCGGTCGTGCCGATCTTGCGCTTCCCGAGGAAGCGTTCCGTCACCTTGTCGACAGTGACGTTGTACGGCGTGATGATGTGCGCGTTACCGCTGATCAAGAGCTTCGACGTGTCGACGCCGCGCTCGTTCAGTCCGTTCAGCTCGGAGAACAGGACCGACGGGTCGACGACGACTCCGTTTCCGATCACCGGAGTGCACTCCGGCGTGAGGATTCCGGAAGGGAGGAGGTGGAGGGCGTACTTCTGATCGCCCACGACTACCGTATGGCCGGCGTTGTTGCCGCCCTGGTAGCGCACCACATAGTCCACGGATCCACCGAGCAGGTCGGTGGCCTTTCCCTTGCCTTCGTCACCCCACTGAGCACCGAGCAGCACAAGTGCGGGCACAGGCGTACACCCCTTCCGGGCGGGGCATGTCCAAGGTCGGGGACGTACGCGGCTGAATATTTGTACGGCTGCGTACGCCGGCGACCACCTTTGGCCGCGACCGTCGGACCGGATGCCCCGGAATAGACGAAGCCCCTGGCGCAATAGCGCAAGGGGCTCTTGCACAAAGATGCTACCCGAGGAAGCGAGGCATGACCGAGGTGGCGGCTTCCGACCAGCTTCTGGTGGTCATCGACCCGGTCGCCCGTCTCAGTGACGGTGAGTCGGTACGGATCGCAAAAGACGTGCTCAGCGCGGGTGCGAGCGCCAAAGTGTGCCTCCCCGAGGGGCCCGAGGAATTCGCCCGCGCACTGGCCCGAAGAGGGTCTCGGCGGCCGGTCGTGGTCGGCGACGACCGCGCTCTGCTGCGCGCGGTGTCCCTGCTGCACCGGCAGCGAGAACTCGCCACGTGCGGGCTCTCCGTCGTGCCCGTCGGGGGTGCCCTCTCGCTCGCGCGGGCCCTCGGGGTGCCCACGGGGGCCGTGGCGGCGGCCCGGACCGTCCTGGAGGGGACGGAACGGCGGCTCGATCTGCTGGTGGACGACAGTGACGGGGTGGTGCTGGGAGCGCTGCGGATACCCGCTGCGGGTGGTTCGGCGCCGGTGGAGACCGCGGAGGGTGCGGCCGCGGGCGCCGGGCATCCGTGGCTTCGTACCTGCCAGTCGCTCGTGCGCACGCTGGCGGCGCGGCCTGCGCGGGTCGCCTCCGTGCCCGGACCCGGGGGTGCGTCCCGGCCTGTGCGGCTGCGGGTCGAGGTCGACGGCGTGACCGTCGTCGACCTCGACCAGCCCGTGGAGGCGCTGTCGGTGACGCCGGGGGCCTCCGGCGGCGCGGAGGTCGAGATCCACCCGCTGTCCGTCGGCGCGGCCGTCTCCCCGCTCCTGGCCGTCGGGCACCGCGTCACCGTCTCCGGGCCCGACTTCCGCTACCGGGCGGACTCGGTGACCAGCGGCCCGGTACGGACCCGGACGTGGACGGTGCGGGAGGGGGCTTGGGGGCTTACGTTGCCGGGGTGACGTGCGCGGGGGCGGCGGGCCCTACGGGGTTTTCGCCCCCTCCGCCCCTACCCGACCCGTACCAGGGGGCAGCGACCCGTCCGAGTCGTCCTTCAAGGACACCCCCGTGCGGCCCAGCTCGCGGGCCCGGTGCATCAGTGACGTCAGCTTGGCGGCAGCCGTCTCGTAGGCGAGGCCCAGCGGGGGGCGGATGTTGGAGAGGCAGTTGCGGTCGGCGTCGGTGGTGACGCCGGGCTCGGGGGCGTACGTGAGGTACGCGCCGAGGGAGTCCGCCGCGGACATACCGGGGCGCTCCCCGATCAGCACCACGACCATCGCCGCCCCGAGCGCCCGCGCCACGTCGTCCCCCAGCGCCACCCGCGCCTGCTCGGCGAGCACGACCGGCGCCACCCGCCACTTGGCAGGCAGCAGCGCGGCCGTCGCCCGCACCACCGCCGCCGCGTGCTCGTGCACGGCCCGGCTCGACAGCCCGTCGCCGACCACGAACGCCACGTCCCACGCGTCCGGGGGCAGCAGACAGCGGTCCGTGTCGTGCAGCCGGCGGCCCAGGTCGGGGCGCTGGAGATACGTGAGCCGGTCGGGTGCGGCACTGCGTACGCGTACCGTCGAGAACCCCGCCAGCGCCCCCGCCACGACCTCGGGCTCGAACGGCGAGTGCACCGCGTCCCGGGCCGCGGCGTGCGCCGCCTGGAGCTCAAGCCGGTGCCGGGTCGGCAGCGCGGCCCCGGCCCGCCCGAGCCCGATACGAGCCTGCGTGTGACGACGTAGCGGAGTCCACAACGCCGAGTCCACCACTGTGAGTTGACGATCCGTCATGCCGCAGCCACCCCCTGCCCGATGGCCGTCAGCGGATGCCCCGTCCCCGTCACGTCCCGTATCCCCCCGCCGTCGTCGAGCAGTCCGATCCGTCCGAGCCACTCCTCGAACTCCGGGGCGGGGCGCAGGCCCAGGACCTCGCGCAGGTACAACGCGTCGTGGTACGAGGCCGATTGGTAGTTGAGCATGATGTCGTCGCCGCCCGGCGTGCAGATCACGAAGGAGGCGCCCGCCACGCCGAGCATCGTCAGCATCGTGGCGATGTCGTCGTCATCGGCGTCGGCGTGGTTGGTGTAGCAGATGTCCAGGCCCATCGGCAGGCCCAGCAGCTTCCCGCAGAAGTGGTCCTCCAGGGCGGCGCGCAGGATCTGCCGGCCGTCGTACAGGTACTCCGGGCCGATGAAGCCGACCACCGTGTTCACCAGCAGCGGGTCGTAGCGCCGGGCCACCGCGTACGCCCGTGCCTCGACCGTCTGCTGGTCCACCCCGTGGTGCGCGTCGGCGGACAGTGCGCTGCCCTGGCCGGTCTCGAAGTAGAGGGCGTTGGATCCCACCGTTCCGCGGCCCAGTCCGCGCGCGGCCTCGTACGCCTCGTCGAGCAGTCCGAGGGTCACCCCGAAGGACGCGTTCGCGGCCTGCGTACCGGCGATGGACTGGAAGACCAGGTCCACGGGGGCGCCGCGCTCCATCAGGTCGATGCTCGTCGTGACATGGCAGAGCACACATGACTGGGTCGGGATCGCGTAGCGCTGGATCACTCCGTCGAGCAGTTCCAGCAGGTCCCGTACGGCCTTGGGGCTGTCCGTGGCCGGGTTGATGCCGATGACCGCGTCGCCGGAACCAAGGAGCAGGCCGTCGAGGAGAGCGGCCGCGACGCCTGCGGGGTCGTCGGTGGGGTGGTTCGGCTGGAGGCGGGTCGCCAGTCGGCCCGGCAGCCCGATCGTCGAGCGGAACGCCGTCACCACCCGCACCTTGCGCGCGACGGCGACGAGATCGGCGTTGCCCATGAGCTTGGAAACGGCCGCCACCATCTCCGGCGTCAGCCCGGGCGCCAGCGCGGCGAGCGCGGCCGCGTCCGCGGCGCCCGACAGCAGCCACTCCCGGAACCCGCCGACCGTCATCCCCGCCACCGGCGCGAAGGCGACGGCGTCGTGGGTGTCCACGATCAGCCGGGTCACGTCGTCGTCCTCGTACGGGATCACGGGTTCGGCGAGGAAGCGCGACAGCGGCACCTCCGCCAGCGCCCAGCGCGCCGCGACGCGCGCTTGCGCGGAGTCGGCGGCGAGTCCGGCGAGACGGTCGCCGGACCGCTCGGGGCTCGCGGCGGCCAACAGCGCGGCCAGTCCGGCGAAGGAGTGGGACCGGCCCGCGAGGACGGCGGTGTACGTGGTCATGCGGCGACCGTGTGAGTGCTCATGCCGCGACCGTACGAAGCGGCGGGCGCGGCGGTCCACGGCTGGCCGGAGAGTTAACGCAGACGTTCGATCCCGCTTCAATCCAAAGGTCTGAGTGACAAATATTTAACGCCTATACCTTTACGCCGACTCATTGACCCAGGAGGATTCCGGCTCAGTCAGCACACCGAGCGCAACAGGAAGGGGGCCACCCGATGGCCGTACAAGAGGGCCTGGCCCCCGGAGCCGACGAGACGGCGGACGGCACCGGAGACACCCCCGGAGGCACAGTTCACCGGCTCAAGCCGAACGCCATCGGGCTGCTCGGCGTGGTCTTCATGGCGATCGCCACCGCCGCCCCGATCACCGCCATGACGGGCAACGTGCCCTTCATGGTCTCCGCCGGAAACGGCATCGGCGCCCCGGCGAGCTATCTCGTCGCAATGGTCGTCCTGGCGATCTTTGCCGTCGGCTTCACGTCGATGGCCAAGCACATCACCTCCACGGGCGCCTTCTACGGCTTCATCTCCTACGGCCTCGGCCGCACCGCGGGCCTCGCCTCGGGACTCCTCGCAACCTTCGCGTACGCCGTCTTCGAGCCGGCCCTGATCGGCATCTTCTCGACCTTCGCCACCGGAACCCTCAAGGACCAGACGGGACTTGACGTCCCGTGGTGGGCCTTCGCGATCCTGATGCTCGCCATCAACTCGGTGGGCACATGGTTCGGTGTCTCGGTCGCCGAGAAGCTGCTCATCGTGCTTCTGGCCACCGAGGTGACGATCCTCGCGGCGATGGCGGTGTCGGTCGCCCTCCACGGCGGCGGCCCCGACGGCTTCAGCCTGGACCCGGTCAACCCGGTCAACGCCTTCAAGGGCACGTCCGCCGGTCTCGGCCTCTTCTTCGCCTTCTGGTCGTGGGTCGGCTTCGAGTCGACGGCGATGTACGGCGAGGAGTCCCGCAACCCGAAGAAGATCATCCCCAAGGCGACGATGATCTCCGTGCTCGGCGTCGGTGTCTTCTACGTCTTCGTCTCCTGGATGGCCATCACGGGCACCGGCGAGTCGAGCGCCGTGAAGGTCGCCACCGAGAACCCGCTGGGCCTGTTCTTCAACCCCACCGAGCGCTACGTCGGCCACTGGGCCGTCGACGTCATGCAGTGGCTGATGATCACCGGCTCGCTCGCCTGCGGCATGGCCTTCCACAACTGCGCCTCCCGCTACATGTACGCGCTCGGCCGCGAGGGCGTCCTGCCGTCCCTCCAGCGCACCATCGGCCGCACCCACCCGCGGCACGGCTCCCCGCACATCGCGGGCATCGTCCAGTCGGTCATCAGCGCCGTCCTGGTCGGCGCGTTCTGGATCGCGGGCAAGGACCCGTACAACGGCACGTACGTCCTGCTCGCGATCCTCGGCACCATGGCGATCCTGGTCGTACAGGCCGTGTGCTCGTTCGCGGTGCTCGCCTACTTCCGCAAGAACCACCCCGAGAGCCGGCACTGGTTCAAGACATTCACCGCCCCGCTGGTCGGCGGGCTCGCGATGCTCGCGGTGGTCGTGCTGCTGGTGTCCAACATGGGCGCCGCGGCCGGTTCGGAGTCCGGTTCGCTGATCCTGAAGGCGACCCCGTGGATCGTCGCGCTGATCGCGGTGGGCGGCGTCGCCTACGCCACGTATCTCAAGCGACGGCAGCCGGAGCGGTACGCGCTGCTGGGGCGGACGGTACTGGAGGAGACGAAGGAGCGGTAACTCCTACTCCCCGAACAGTTGTTGGCGGTGGACCCGCCAGCGTTCCATCATGGCCGAGACCTCGCCCTCGACGAACTCGAAGAAGGCGAGCGTCTCGGCCATGCGGCGTCCGGCAGGGGTGTCGGCCCCGAGGCTGCTGACGCCTTCGCGTAGGGCGCCCTCCCAGCGTTTGATGACGGCCTCGCGGTTGGTCAGCGCCTCGTACCACTGGTCTCCGTGCACCCGATAGCGCTCCCGGCGCGAGCCCGGCTCCCGCTCGCGCGACACCATGTGCGTCTGCGCCAGGTAGCGCACCGCCCCGGAGACCGCCGCGGGACTGATCCGCAACTGCTCCCCCAGCTCGGCGGAGGTCATCACCCCCGCGTCGGAGGAGAGGAGCGCGGCGAAGACCCGGGCCGCCATGCGCTGCATCCCGGCCTCGACGAGCTGCGCCGCGAAGCTCTCCACGAACTTCGAGACCGCCTCCTGGTCCCGCCCCGCCTCATCCGTCATGGTCGCCACCCTATCCGGGCTTCATATGTTTCCTTAACTTCACAAATTTCTGAAAGAAGCGTACGTTCTGAAGCATGACGAAGGCAATCACCGTCTCCGGACTGCACAAGTCGTTCGGCAGGACGCATGCTCTCGACGGCCTCGACCTGGACGTCGAGACCGGCGAGGTCCACGGCTTCCTCGGCCCGAACGGCGCCGGCAAGTCCACCACCATCCGCGTCCTGCTCGGCCTGCTGCGCGCCGACTCGGGCGCCGCCCAGCTGCTGGGCCGGGACCCGTGGGCCGACGCGGTCGAACTGCACCGCCGGGTCGCCTACGTCCCCGGCGACGTGACGCTGTGGCGGAACCTCTCGGGGGGCGAGGTCATCGACCTGTACGGCCGGCTGCGCGGAGGCCTCGACGCCGGGCGCCGCGCCGAACTGATCGAGCGCTTCGAGCTGGACCCCACCAAGAAGGGCCGCACGTACTCGAAGGGCAACCGGCAGAAGGTCGCCCTCGTCGCCGCCTTCGCCTCGGATGTCGACCTGCTCATCCTGGACGAGCCGACATCGGGCCTCGACCCGCTGATGGAGGAGGTCTTCCAGCGCTGCGTCGAGGAGGAACGGGACAGGGGACGGACCATCCTCCTGTCGTCCCACATCCTCAGCGAGGTCGAGGAGCTCTGTGACCGGGTGAGCATCATCCGGCTCGGGCGCACCGTCGAGACGGGTTCCCTCGCCGACCTGCGCCACCTGACACGCACGAGCGTCACCGCCGAACTCGCGGCCGCCCCCGACGGGTTGTCCCGGCTGCCCGGCGTGCACGACCTCGACGTACAGGGAAAACGGGTGAAGTTGCAGGTCGACACGGACAAACTCGACGCCGTACTCCGGTCGTTGACCGAGGCGGGGGTGCGGTCCCTGACGTCGACGCCGCCGACCCTGGAGGAGCTGTTCCTGCGGCACTACCAGGACGACGTCCGCGAGGAGGCGGTGGCGCGATGACCGCCGCGGCGTTCGGCGTACGGCCGACGAGCTCCCGTCAACTGGCCGGTACCGGCACGCTGTTGAGGTTCGCGCTGCGCCGAGACCGGGTGATGATCCCGGTGTGGGTCGCGGTCAACGCACTGATGGTCCTCTCCATGCCGAACACCCTGAAGGGCCTGTACGACACCCCGGCCCAACGAGCCGACCTGATCCACCAGTTGTCGACCAACGCCTCGTTCCGCGCGCTCATCGGCCCGGTCTTCGACACCTCCCTCGGCGCGCTGACCACCTGGCGCGTCGGCGTGTTCGCGGGCGCCCTGGCCGCCGTGACGAGCCTGCTCGTCGTCGTACGGCACACCCGCGACGAAGAGGAGAGCGGACGTCAGGAACTGGTGGCGTCGGGCATGGTCGGCCGCCGGGCCCCGCTGACGGCGGCGCTGCTGGCGGCGGGGGTCGCGAATGCGGTACTGGCGCTGCTGATCACGGCCGGGCTGGCCGGGCAGGGTGCGGCGGGCGCGCTGGCCTTCGGGCTCGGGATCGCGGGCGTCGGGACGGTCTTCGCCACGATGGCCGCGATCGTCGCGCAGTTCACCGAGAGCGCGCGGCTCGCACGAGGGCTCACCTCGGCGGTCCTGGGCGCCGCCTTCGTGCTGCGCGCGGCGGGCGACTCGGCGACCGACGACGGCTCGTCCGTGCTGACCTGGCTGTCGCCGCTCGGCTGGCTGGAGAACCTGCGGCCGTACGCCGGCGAACGCTGGTGGGTGCTGCTGCTGTTCGCGGCGGCGGCGCTGCTCCAGGGCGCGGCGGCGTACGAACTCGCCGGGCGCCGGGACGTCGGCATGAGCTTCATGCCCACCCGCCCGGGTCCTGCCGCCGGCCGCCTCGGCACGGCGGGGGCGCTGGCCTGGCGGCTGCAGCGCGGGAGCGTGCTGGGCTGGAGCATCGGCTTCTTCGTCGCCGGAGTGGTCTACGGCGGCCTGACGGAGGGCGCGGCCGACCTGGTCGGCGACAACGAGAACGCCCGCGAGATCTTCGAGCGGATGGGCGGCCAGAGCGGGTTGACGGACGCGTTCCTCGCCTCGATGGTCGGCATGCTCGGCCTGATCGCCGCCCTCTACGTCGTCGCGTCGGTGCTGCGGCTGGGCGGCGAGGAGATCTCCGGCCGGGCGGAGCCGGTCCTGGCGAACGCCGTCGGGCGGCTGAGGTGGGCCGCCGGCCACCTGGTGATCGCCTTCGGCGGCGCCGTGCTGATCATGCTCCTGGCCGGCCTGGGCTTCGCCGTCGGCTACGGCAAGGAGACCGGCCCGATCCTGGGCGCGTGCCTGGTGCAGGTCGCCGGGGTGTGGGTGATCGGCGGGGTGGCGGTCCTGCTGTACGGGGTGCTGCCCCGGGGCGCGACGGCGGCGTGGGGAGTCGCGGGGGCGGTCCTGCTGATCGGCTGGGTGGGACCGGCGCTGGACGTTCCGCAGGCGGTGCTGGACGTGTCCCCGTTCGGTCATCTGCCGAAGCTGCCGGGCGGAGGAATGGAGTGGGGGCCGGTGCTGGCCCTGCTCGGGCTGTCGGTGGTGCTGGTGGCGGTCGGCCTGGCGGGGTTGCGGCGCCGGGACCTGACGAACTGACCGGCGCGGGGAACCCCGAAGCGGCCCGCGCACGTCCCTCCCGGACATGGGACAACGCACGCAGGCCGCGGCGGGATGCCTCACCGCCGCTCTCGGCGCCGGCGCGGGACTCGCGCTGTGGACGGTCGACTTCCGGGCCCGGTTCTGGCGGTTCGAACAGAGCCCGGACTGGAGCGTGCTCTATGCCGAGCTGCCCCTGGCGATCCTCGGCGGAATCGGGGCCTCCCTCGTCCTGTGGGCTCTGGTCCGGCGCCTCAGACCGTGACGGGGAGCCCCTCGAGCCCCCGGATCACGAAGTTGGGCTTGCGTACCGGCTCGGCGGCCGGCGCGAGCTCGGGTGCCTTCTCCAGCAACGCCCCCATCGACGCCGCCAGTTCGATACGCGCCAGCGGGGCACCGATGCAGTAGTGGATGCCCGCGCTGAAGGAGATGTGTGGATTGTCCCTGCGGGTGAGGTCGAGCCGCTCGGGGTGCGCGAAGACCTCGGGGTCGTGGTTGGCGGAGCCGAAGAGCATGGCGATCTCGGCGCCGCGCGGGATGGTGGTGCCGTCGATCTCGATGTCGTCCAGGACCCAGCGCTCGAAGAGCTGGAGCGGGGTGTCGTAGCGCATCAGTTCTTCGACGGCGGACGGGATCAGGGAGTGATCCGCACGCAGGGCGGCCAGCTGCTCCGGGTTGCGGAAGAGGGTGTGCCAGCCGTTGACCGTGGAGTTGACCGTCGCCTCGTGGCCCGCGTTCAGCAGCAGGACACAGGTCGAGATCATCTCCTGCTCGGTCAGCCGGTCGCCCTCGTCGTACGCCGCGATCAGCCCCGAGATCAGGTCCTCCCCCGGCTCCTTGCGGCGCTCGGCGATCAGCTGACGGAGGTAGTCGGAGAACTCGATGGACGCACGGACCGCCTTGGCGGCGATGTCCTCCGGCGGGTTCAGCTCGTACATCCCGCAGATGTCCGCCGACCAGGGCCGCAGCGGCGCCCGGTCGGCCTCCGGGATGCCCAGCATCTCGGCGATGACGGCGACGGGAAGCGGTTCGGCGACGTCGGTGAGCAGGTCGCCGCCGCCGCGCCGGACGAGCCCGTCGACCAGCGCACCGGCGAGCTGGGTGACGTACGGCTTGAGCTGCTCGACCGTACGCGGGGTGAAGGCCTTCGAGACCAGCCGCCGGATCCTGGTGTGGTCCGGCGGCTCCAGGTCGAGCATCCCGTGGTCGTTCAGGGTGTGGAACGGCTCGTGCTCCGCCGGTGGTGCCGTCCGCCCGAAGTCCTCGTGCGTGAACCGGTGCTGATACGTCCGCCCGAGCCGGCGCTCCCGCAGCAGCGCCGACACGTCGGCGTGGTGCGGGACGAGCCACTGGTTCGTGGGCTCGTAGTAGTGCACACGGCCCTTGGCGCGGAGGTCGGCGTAGGCGGGGTACGGGTCGGCGAGGAAGTCCGGATCCCAGGGGTCGAAGGCTGCCATGAACGGACGCTAGCCCGACGATCCCCCTTCTGACCAGGGGTGTCTCACCCCGGCGTGACCAACCGCGCCTCGTACGCGAACACCGCCGCCTGCGTCCGGTCCCGCAGGCCCAGCTTCACCAGGATGCGGCTGACATGGGTCTTGATGGTGGACTCGGCGACGAACAGCCGCTCGGCGATCTCCGAGTTCGACAACCCCTGCGCGATCAGCACCAGGACCTCCGTCTCCCGCTCGGTCAGGTCTCCGTACGCCGCCTGGGCCGCGGCCGGGAACCGGGGCGCGTCGGCGAGCTTGGAGAACTCCGTGATGAGCCGCCTGGTCACGGACGGCGCGAGCAGTGCCTCCCCGGCCGCCACCACCCGCACCCCGTCGGCGAGCTGGCGTGCCGAGGCGTCCTTGAGCAGGAAGCCGGAGGCCCCCGCGCGCAGCGCCTGGTACACGTACTCGTCGAGGTCGAAGGTGGTCAGCACGAGGACCTTCGCGCTGCCGTCCGCCGCGACGATCTCCCGGGTGGCCTCGATGCCGTTCATCTCCGGCATGCGGATGTCCATCAGGACGACGTCCGGTGCGAGTTCCCGCACCCGCTCGACCGCCTCCCTGCCGTTGACCGCCTCGCCGACCACCTCGATGCCCGGCATCGCGCCGAGCAGCACCGAGAAGCCCTCACGGACCATCATCTGGTCGTCGGCTATCAGGACGCGGATGGTGCCGTCCTTCATGCGGACTCCCCCGTCGCGGTCGCGGGCACCGGCAGGAACACCGCCACCTCGTACCCCCCGTCGTCTGCCTCCCCGGCTGTCATCTCGCCGTCCAGCATCGCGACCCGCTCCCGCATCCCGGTGATCCCGTGGCCGGCGCCGGGCGAGGGCTTCACCAGGCCACGCGCCGGACCGTTGACTATGCGCAGGCCGAGCCCGCCGAGCACGTACCCGACCTCGACGCGGGCGGTGGCGCCCGGCGCGTGCCGCAGGCTGTTGCTGAGGGCCTCCTGGACTATGCGGTACGCCGACAGCTCCACGCCCTGCGGCAGCTCGCGTATCGCCCCGGTGACCACCTTGTCCACGGCGAGACCCGCGTCGCGCACGTTCTCCAGGAGGCGGTCGAGGTCGGCGAGCGTGGGCTGCGGGGCGTCCGGGGCCTCGTAGTCCTCCGCCCGGACCACACCGAGGACGCGGCGCAGCTCGGTCAACGCCGCCACCGCGTTCTCCCGGATCGTGGCGAACGCCTGCTCCAGCTCCGGCGGCGGGTTCTCCACCCGGTAGGGCGCGGCCTCCGCCTGGATGGCCACCACCGACATGTGGTGCGCGACCACGTCGTGCAGCTCACGGGCGATCGTCGTGCGCTCTTCGAGAAGAGTGCGCTTGGAGCGTTCGTGCGCGGTCACCGTCTGCTGCGCGGTCACCTCCTGCGCGGCCTCGCGGCGTACGTGGACGACGGTGACGAGCAGCAGCGCGATGGCGGAGATCACCAGCAGAGGCCCGGTGTTCGTCGAGTAGTGCTCGGTGCCGAAGGCTGTCTCGGAGCCGATGCCGTACACGGCCGTCAGCACCCACATCCACGCGGCGGTGCGCGGTCGCGTCCGCAGTGCCACGACCGTGAGCACCATCAGGTGGCAGGCGAAACTACCGGGCTGCCACGGCCAGTCGTCGTTCCAGCCGCGGAACGCCCCGGTGACCGGAACGGCCGCCATGGACAGCCAGAAGGCACCGACCGGCCGGATCAGCGTCAGCAGGACCGGGCACAGCACCAGGACGACGTTCATCAGGAGGCTGAACTGGCCCGTGCCATCGTTCGCGGAGGCGGCTATGGCCAGCGCCAGCAGGCCGGCGGCCGCCACCGCGGCGTGCGGGGTCCAGACCGCGTACTCCCGGATGCGCTGGGGCAGCCGCCGGGTCAGCGGGCCGTCCACGCGCATCCGGGGCAGCGGGCGATAGGCGAAGGCATCGTGGAACAGGTCCTGCCGCAGTCCGCGCAGGGCGCCCACGGCAAGCCGGAACTCCGGGCTGCGCGGCTTGTCCCCGCCGTTTGGCGTCGTCTGCGTCTGGGTCGTCTCGGTCACGTTCAAAACGGTAGGCGCAGAACGGGGTCGCGGTCGTCACCAGTGAGAGGGGTCCTGCGGGATCCGTCTCAGGTACTACGGGTATCCCCCGCGGACCGGCGAGGACCGCCGAGGACCGCCGAGGACGACCAAGGACGCGGTGGGCACGATGAGCCCACCGGGCCCGGTGGGCTCAGTAACCCGACGGGCGCACCAGCCCCGACTCGTACGCGAACACCGCCGCCTGGGTGCGGTCGCGCAGGCCCAGCTTCACCAGGATGCGGCCCACGTGGGTCTTCACGGTCTGCTCGGCGACGACGAGGCGCTCGGCGATCTCCGCGTTCGACAGGCCCTGCGCGATGAGGGCGAGGACCTCCGTCTCGCGCTCGGTCAGCTCGCCCACCCGCTGCTTGAGCGGGGCGCGGGGCGAGGAGCCGAGGCGGGAGAACTCCGCGATGAGCCGACGCGTGATGCCGGGGGCGAGCAGCGCGTCGCCCGCCGCCACCACCCGGACCGCCTCGGCGAGCTGGTCGGCGGAGGCGTCCTTGAGCAGGAACCTGGAGGCGCCGGAGCGCAGCGCGTCGTACACGTACTCGTCGAGATCGAAGGTGGTCAGCACCAGCACCTTGATGTGCGAGGTGGTCTCGGTGATGCGGCGGGTCGCCTCGATGCCGCCGATCTCGGGCATGCGGATGTCCATCAGGACGACGTCCGGCGCGAGTTCGCCGACCTTGGCGATCGCGTCCCGGCCGTCGACCGCCTGGCCGACCACCTCGATGCCGGGCTGGGCGTTGAGCAGCACGGTGAAGCCCTGCCGGACCATCTGCTGGTCGTCGGCGATCAGTACGCGGATGGTGCCGCTCGTCATCGGTTCTCTTCTCCTGGACCTGTGGAGTTGTCCTCGGCGGAGCCGCCGTGGGGGGTGGCGACTCCGTTGCGCGGCAGGAAGGCCGCCACCACGAAGCCGCCGTGCGACGTCTCGGACGTCACGAGGGTGCCACCGAGCATCGCGGCGCGCTCCCGCATGCCGAGCAGGCCGTGCCCCGCGCCCGGGGAGGGCGGGGCGGCCCGCTCGGGTCTGGAGTTGATGACCCGCACCTGAAGCCCGCGCGCGAAGTGCGTCAGCTCCACCCGGACGATGGAACCGGGCGCATGCCGCAGGGCGTTGCTCAGCGCCTCCTGGATGATCCGGTACGCCGACAGCTCCACGCCGGGCGCGAGCGGCAACTCCTCGCCGGTGATCTCGGTGTACACGTCGAGCCCGGCAGCGCGGGTGTTCTCCACGAGGGCGTCGAGGCGGTCGAGCGTGGGCTGCGGGGCGTGCGGGGCGGCGCCGGTACCGGCCCCGAGACCGTACGGATCGTCGGGGTTCTCGGAGCGCAGGACGCCGAGGACGCGGCGCAGCTCGGTCAGCGCCTCCAGCGCGTTGTGCCGGATGCCCGCCAGGTTCTCCTTCAGCTCCTCGGACGGGTCGTCGACCAGGTGCGGGGCGACCTGGGCCTGGATGGAGATGACCGACATGTGGTGCGCGACCACGTCGTGCAGCTCACGGGCGATACGGTTGCGCTCCTCCAGGAGCGTGCGCCGGGCACGCTCCTCGGCGGTCAGCGAGGTCTGCTGGACAAGCTCGGTGCGGGCCTCGCGGCGGCCGCGGAGGGCGGTGCCGAGGAGGACGACGGCCGCGAAGACGACGAGTGCGAAGACACCCGTCGACTTGTACAGAGCACCGCCCAGGACCCCCTGCAGGACGTACGTCGTCAGCGCGGTTCCGGCCAGCGCCTCGGCGGCCACGCGCGTGGGCACCCGCAACGCGACGAGGAACAGCACGACCGCGTGCGCGATGATCGCGGTCATGCTCCACGGCCAGTTGGGGCCTGGGGGCACCATCATCGGCATGTGCGAGCGCGCGCCCTGGGCCGCCACGACGGTGCAGGCCAGCGACAGCCACCACGCCGGCAGGGGCCGCCGCAGCGCGAGGATCATGGCCGCGCCCTGCACGATCCCTGCCGACACGGCCAGTTGGACGCCCAGCCGGTAGTCGCTGCCCAATGCGTCCCCGCCCGCGAGCGCGACGCCGAGCGCCGCGATGCAGATCACCACGTGCGGCAGCCTGCGCAGCCGACGCGGCCGGGACATCGGGGGGAGCGGGAGGGAGTCGCCCCTCACGAGATCGGCGCGGAGCGTGCGGAGGAGGACGAGGACGCGATGCCCGACCCACTCCAGCAGGGCGATACGGGTCCCTTCGCCGGAGGCCGCGGCCGCGGGCGCGCCCTCGAGCGGACCCTCGGCAGGGTCCACTGCGTCGCCGTGTCCCGCGGGCGCCTGCTGCTTCTCCTCCACGAGCTCAACCCTAGGCACGCCGTGCCGCCTTCGTCCCCGATCGGGCGGGCCGGCGGTGGACGAGGACCACGCGCGAAGGGCGGGCGGCGCGGCGGCTGACGGACTGTTCGTAGGAGCGAAAGGCCGCCCAGCAGACCGTCAGGGCGAGGGCGAACGCGGGGAGCCAGAGGAGCCGGGCCAGCACCCAGCCCAGGTCGTCCGGGGTGGTGTGCAGGCCAGGGAGGCGGCCGGCGAGGAGGCCCAGGGCGGTGACCGCCATCATTCCCGTCTGGTGCCACAGGAATATCGTCATCGCCGAGAGGTTGGCGAGGGCCACCGCCGCCCAGGCCGCGGGGCGCCGCATCACCCGGCGCAGCGGCTCGCGCAGCAGCAGGGCCAGGCCGCACTGGGCCAGGCCGAAGGTGACGGCGGCCAGCGTCGGCGGGTTGAGGTTGGAGACCGCGGCGCCCGGGACACCGACCATCGACGCCGGGTAACCCGCCCATGCCACCAGCCCCGCCGTCGCCGCCGTGCCGAGGCCGAACAGCACCCAGCCCGCACGACGCCGGTCCAGCTCGCCGCGTGTCCAGGCCGCACCCAGGGTGTACGGCACCATCCAGCCCGCCGCGACGTTCACCCAGCCGAGCCACGCCGGGCCGCCGAAGCCGATGCGCAGGAGGTCCACATGGAGGACGACGGCCAGCGGCCACAGCGGGTTGAGCCGGGTCAGGAGCGGGGTCGCCGCCGTCAGCGCGGCGAAGACCAGCAGGAACCACAGCGGGGACAGCGCGAGCTTCGCCAGCGCGTGGACCGTCTCGAAACCCGTGCCCGACGCGAGCAGCCCGGCCGCGATCACCGTCCACAGGGCGAGCACGACGGCCACCGGCCGGAAGAGCCGGGCCAGGCGGCTGCCCAGCCACTGCCCGTACGTAGTGCCGCGCGTCCGCGCCGACGCGTAGCTCTTCGTCGCCACATGACCGCCCACCAGGAAGAACACGGCGAGCGTCTGGAAGAGCCAGGAGATGGGGGCCAGCCATGGCATGTGCTGGAGCGGGCTCGCCGTGTGCAGGGCACCGCCGTCCGCGACCAGGGCCGTCACCAGCCAGTGGCCGAGCACCACGCCGAGGATCGCGAAGGCGCGCAGGGCGTCGACGGCGCGGTCGCGCTCCGCCGGGGTCGCGGCATCCATGCGGCGGGCTCCACTGCGGGCTCCGGCGCGCAGGCCGTGCGCTCGGGTTCGTATGACACCCAAGGCAGTTGTGCCGCCCGCGGTGGCGTCCGGGGTCTGGTCCGTCCTACGCATGGGTCACCTCCGAGGTGTCGCCGAGGGTGATCCGGGCGAGGTTGTCGAGGGACACCGAGCCCGGGGTGAAGTAGTCGCTGTGGCCGCCGTCGCCGGCCGCGAAGACGCGGGCGCCGAAGTCCCGGGAGACCGGGTCGGTGCCGAAACCGACGGTCGTGCCGAAGACTTCGGCGCGTACGTGCGGGACGTCCGCCACCCAGTCGTCGGCGCCTCGGGCCGCCCAGACGCGGGCGGAGGTGTGCAGGGCCGCCGCCGAGTCCGCGCCAGTACCCGGGCTGCCGACGAGGGCGATGTCGTCCACGTCCAGGCCGTGCGCCGCACGGCCGCAGACCACCGTGCCGTACGAGTGGCACAGCAGGGATATGTGCGCCGACTGCCCCACCACGCCCCGCAGTTCGCGTACGAAGGCCCGCAGCCGCGGGGCCGCGTCCTCGGCACGCCCCGCTGTCAGGACCGTGGTGCTCACGGTGCCCGGCGTCTCGTACCCGAGCCAGGCGACGACCGCCGTGTGCGCGCCGAGCCGGTGGTGCAGGGCGAGGGCGCCCGCGCGGAAGCGGTTGTAGGTGTCCAGGCTGGTGTCGGAACCCGGGACGAGCACGGCGACCCGGTCGGCGTGCGCGAGGTCGCCGAGGACCTCGACCGCCTGGCCCGCGTCCCGGCCGTCGAAGGAGAGGAAGTGCCGGGAGGGGACGGCCATGGCACGGTCGGCCGCGGCGCGGCTGCGGTCGCCGTGGGCCGCGGCCATGCGGGCCGCCTCCGCGGCGTTCGCACGGTTCGCCGCGTATGCCCCCTCCAGCGTCGACGCCGTCACCGGTGCGAGGACCGCGGGGGCCGGGGCGGGTATCCGGGGCCGGGCGGCGGCGGACACGGGCACGACCACGGCACCGACGACCAGGGCGGCGAGAAGGGCGCGGCGCAGTCGGCCGGTGCGGCCCGCGGTGCGCCGTGCCGCCTGCTTCCCCCGCTTCCGCCTCAGGAGACTTCTGCGCGAGCGGCCGCCCGCCACCGCGCCCGCCACCGGTTCCCCGGGCGCCGTCGCGTTCGCGGCAGTCGTCGCGTTCGCGTTCGACCTCGCCTGGATCCCCATGCCGTCCCCCCTCACGGTCCGCCCGCACGTCGGACGTCCATGAAAGGGAAATTACGGATCGCGACGTGTCGTCGGCGTCCCGCCAGGGAGCTCACCTGGCAGCTGGCTCTCAGGTATTACGGGTATGACCGGGGTACCTCGGGGTGACCAACAAGTACCGCTCTCACCAGGCCTGTTGGGATGTCTACCGGCACGTCGGCATGTCTACCGGCACGCAGGGGCGCCTACCAGGCCAGCTGCGCGATCTCCTCCGCCACCACCGCGCACGCGTCGGCCGCCGGGTCGATCAGCGGGAAGTGGCCGACGTCCTCCAGGAGCGTCAGGCCGACCACCTCGCCGGACTTCGCCGCCGCGTCGGCGTACGCCTCGGCGACCGCCTCCGGGACCACGATGTCGATGCGGCCCTGCACAAGGGTCGTGGCGATGCCGGTGGGCAGCAGGAACGCCGGGTCGGCGTACGGCAGGCGCTCCTCGAACCTGCTTTCCCCGCCCAGGAGTTGGCGAGACGCTCCGCCGCACACGTCCAGCTGCTCGGCGACCCGGAAGTCGGCGATCGGGGCGAGCGCGACGACGCCGCGCAGCGGGGCGGGGCGGTCGGTGCGCCAGGGCGCGTCGGCGGGCAGTACGTGCCGGGCGGCGGCCCACAGGGCCAGGTGGCCGCCCGCGGAGTGCCCGGTGACCACTGTGCGCCGGGCGTCGGCCCCCGGCAGCAGCTCGCCCACGAGGCCGGGCAGCGCGTCGAGCGCGGCCGCGACGTCGTCGAACGTGTCCGGCCAGCGGCCCGCGAGCGGCCCCGCGCCGCTGCCCTGCGCGAGGGACGGGCTGCCCTGCGCGGGGATCGCGGGGCCTCGGCGGTACTCGACGTTGGCCACGGCGAAGCCGCGGCGGGCCAGGAAGTCCGCGAACGGGGTGATGTGCCGACGGTCGTACGGCGCACGCCAGGCGCCGCCGTGCAGGACGACGACGAGCGGCGCGGGGACCGAGGGGTCGGGCTCGCGCGGGGCGTAGAAGTCGATCACCTGGTCGGGGTGGTCGCCGTACGCGGCGGTGACGTCGGGGTCGACGGGCGGATGCGAGAAGGCCGACGCCTGTTCCTCGGCGTCACGGGCGGCGGCCTCGCGGGCCCCGGCGTCCCGGTGCTCGCCGGCCTCGCCGTCGCCGTGCGTGGCGGTGGCGTCCGGGGTGGCTTCCTCGCGGGCTGCGGCGTCGTCCGGCATGCTCCAACCTCTCAGCGGTGAAAAGGATTTGGCGGACCAGGTGTTCGGCGGACCACGGGTGAGTCCGGCCGTTGGCGGGGACGGTATCAGGCCCGTGACGTGCGTCGACACGGGGATGTCACGCTCGGTGAGGGTTAAACGGTTCTGCTGTTTCGTTACGCTGGCGGGGTACCGTCCGTCTCTCCGAAGGAGCCCGACATGTCCGCCGAGCCCGGCACCGTCCGTCCCGGAGGGCGTACCGCCCGTGTCCGCGCGGCCGTCCTGCGCGCCGCCGGGGACGTGCTCGCCGAGCAGGGGTTCGCCCATCTCGATCTCGCCGATGTCGCGCGGCGGGCGGAGGTCGGGAAGACCACCGTGTACCGGCGGTGGGGGTCGGTGACGGGGCTGGTCGCCGACCTGCTGAGCGATATGGCCGAGCAGTCGCTGCCCCGCACCGATACCGGGTCCGTGCTGGGGGACCTGCGGGCCAACGCCGCGTTGGTGCGGCGGACGCTTGCTGATCCTCGGCAAGGTGCCTTGTTCCGGGCGGTGATCGCCGCGGCGGGAGGGGACGGTCGTACGGCGGAGGCGTTGCGGCGGTTCTATGAGGTGCGGGTCGCCGAGTGGGCGCCGTGTGTCGAGCAGGGGGTTGCCCGGGGGGAGTTGCCCCCCGGGACGGACGCCTTTGAGGTCGTACGGGCTGTGTCGGCGCCGTTGTACTACGGGTTGCTCACCGCGGGGGTGGTGCCGGATGCTGCTGCGGCTGACCGGGCGGCGGAGGCTGCGGTTGCCGCGGCCGTGGCTGGAGTGTTCGTCGTTTCCCGGTGACCCGGGGTGGGTGGCCCCCCGGGTGCCCGCCTGTTCGTCCAGCACCCGGGGGTGGGTGGGCAGACCCCGGGTGCCCCCTGTTCCGTGGTCACCCGGGGTTGGTGCTGGGCGGGGGTGGGTCACGCAGCCCGGCGTTTACGGGGCGCCGCTGCGCCCACCCGTGCCGCCCCTAGCGGCACGATTGCCCGCAGCTTGAGCGGCTGCGCCGGCCACCCGGCGCCACGCGCACCCCCAGCCGCTGCCAAGTGGGCAGCCGCCTCAGCGGCACGATTGCCCGCAGTGACGACAGTTACCCCAACACCTCCGCCAGCACCCGAGCCGCCCGCTCCACATCCCCGAAGCCCACGTACAACGGAGTGAAGCCGAAGCGGAGTACATCCGGGTGGCGGAAGTCGCCGACCACTCCTCGGGCGATGAGGCGTTGCATCACCTCGCCCGCGTCGGGGCAGCGCAGGGCCACCTGGCTGCCGCGTTCCGCGTGGGCGGAGGGGGTGAGGGATTCGACCCGGCCCTCGGGGACGTACTCCGACACGCACTCCAGGAAGAAGTCCGTTAGGGCGAGGGACTTGGTGCGCACCGACTCGATCGCGACGTCGTCCCAGACCTCCAGGGCCGCCTCCAGGGCGAGCATGGAGAGGATGTCCGGCGTACCCACGCGGCCCCGCAGCGCGCCCGGCGCGGGTTCGTAGTCCGGGCGCATGCCGAAGGGCTCGGCGTGCGAGTTCCAGCCGGGGAGCGGGGAGTCGAAGCGGTCCTGGAGGTCGTGGCGTACGTACAGGTACGCCGGTGAACCCGGGCCGCCGTTCAGGTACTTGTAGGTGCAGCCGACCGCGAGGTCCACCCCGTGCTCGTCCAGGCCGACCGGCAGGGCGCCCGCGCTGTGGCACAGGTCCCAGACCACCACCGCGCCCGCCGCGTGCACGGCGGCCGTGAGGGACGGCAGGTCGTGCAGCCGGCCGGTGCGGTAGTCGACGTGGTTGAGCAGGACCGCCGCCGTGCGGGGGCCCAGGACACCGGGGACCTCGGCCGGCAGGACGGGACGGAGCGTGCAGCCGGTCAGGCGCGCCGCCGACTCGGCGATGTAGCCGTCCGTCGGGAACGTCGTCGCATCGACGACCACCTCGTCCCGGAGGGCCGCCTCCCCGGTTCCGGACAGCCGAGCCATCCGTACCGCCGCCACAACCGCCTTGAAAACGTTGACACTTGTGGAGTCGCCGACCACGATCTGGCCGGGCGCGGCACCCACCAGCGGCGCGATCCGGTCGCCGATGCGCTCGGGCGCCGTCCACCAGCCGCTCTCGTCCCAGGAACGGATGCGCAGTTCGCCCCACTGGCGGCGGACGACGTCCTCCACGCGCCCGGGGACGCCCGTCGGCAGCGCGCCGAGCGAGTTCCCGTCCAGATAGACCACGTCATCGAGGACGAACTCGGCGCGCAGCGCGGCCAGTTCGTCGGCGGCGTCCAGCTTCTCCGCCCTGCCCGCCAACTCAGACATGGGACCTCGCCGTCCACAGCTCGGGGAACACGTTCTTCTGCGCGCGCTTCTCCAGCCAGGCCACTCCGGCGGAGCCGCCCGTGCCCGCCTTCGCGCCCATCGCGCGCCGGGTGGCGACGAGATGGTCGTTGCGCCAGCGCCACACCAACTCGGCGACGTCCGTCAACGCCTCGCCGAGGCGGGCGAGTTCGTCGTTCTCGTCGCCCGCGTAGAGGGCGGTCCACACCGCCTCCACCTCAGGGGACGGCTCGTAGCGCTGTGACACGTCGCGCCGCAGTACGGCGTCCGGGACGGCGTGGCCGCGCCGCGCGAGCAGCCGCAGGACCTCGTCGTAGAGGCTCGGCTCGTGCAGTGCCTTCTCCAGCTCGGCGTGGACGCGCGGCGCACCGCGGTGCGGGACCAGCATGGACGCGGACTTGTCGCCGAGCAGGAACTCCATGCGGCGGTACATCGCGGACTGGAAGCCGGAGCCCTCGCCGAGGGCGGAGCGGTAGGAGTTGAACTGGGCCGGGGTGAGCTGCGCCAGCGGCCTCCAGGAGGCGTTCAGCGCGTCCAGCTCACGTACCGAACGCTTCAGGGCCGCCACCGCGACCGGCACCCGCTCCTCGCGGAGGGCATGCGCGGCGGTCTCCCACTCGTGGACGATGACGGTGAACCACAGCTCCATGACCTGGGTGGTGACCAGGAAGACCATCTCTCCGGGGTCGTCGGAGCGGGTGTGCTGGAGGTGGGTGAGGACGTCCGCCTGTACGTAGTCCTCGTACGGCGTCGTTCCGTGGAAGTCGAGATGCGGGGTCTCGGGCTCCTGAGCCTCGTCAGAGTTCTGAGCCTTTTGGGACATCGCTGTCTCCTGATACGTACTCCGGGTAGCGGTCCGCCCCTGCCGTTACCGACACGGGGGCCCCGGTCCCCACCGCGCATCCTCCACAATCGTCCCCCGAAACCGCAAGGTCCGCCCGGTCACACCGGGCGGACCTGCATCAATGGCCCCGCTCTAGCCCAGCGTCTGGGCCGCGGCCGGCGAGGAGTCCTTCAGGAACTGGCTGCAGCGCTCGTACTCCTCCTGCTCGCCGATCGACTGCGCGGCGCGGGCGAGGGCGTGCAGGGCGCGCAGGAAGCCGCGGTTGGGCTCGTGCTCCCAGGGCACCGGGCCGTGGCCCTTCCAGCCGCTGCGGCGCAGGGCGTCCAGGCCGCGGTGGTAACCGGTACGCGCGTAGGCGTACGACTCGACGACGCTGCCCCGCTCGAACGCCTCGTCGGCGAGCTGGGCCCAGGCGAGCGAGGAGGTGGGGTACTTCGCGGCGACGTCGGCGGGGGCCGTGCCGTTCGCGAGGAGCTCGCGCGGCTCCGGATCGTCGGGCAGATGGGTCGGGGGCGGTCCCCCGAGAAGGTTCTCGTGAAGGCTCATGGGTTCCAGTCTGCTCCATTGCCCGTGATCGGTAACGGTTGCCCGTGCCCTCCGGGGAATGCCTGGTTCCATGTGCCCCGCAAGGCGCTCTAGACCTGACCGGCGTCCAAGGCCCCGGCCGTCCGCTCCGGCTCCAGCGGCGGCGCGGTGACACAGCCGTGCGTACGGCACTCGGGGCGCCGGCAGTCCGGCGCCGGACGCCGTACGGTCGCGAAGGCGAGCACCGCGCCCACCGTGAGCACGGCCGCGCACAGCGGCATCGCTCGCCGGAACGCGTCGTCGAACTGCTCCGGCACGCGGTACGCCTCCGGGCCCATCCCCACCAGCAGCGGCAGCGCGGCCACGGCGACCAGCCCGGCCGCGCGGGCCGCCGCGTTGTTGATGCCGCTGGCCAGCCCCGCCCGCCCCACGTCCACGGACGCGAGCACCGTCGCGGTCAGCGGCGCCACCAGGGTCACCATGCCGAGCCCCAGCACCAGCAGCGCGGGCAGCACGTCGGCGACGTAGGAGGCGTCCGGCCCGACCCGCAGCATCAGCAGCATCCCGGCCGCGCACAGCAGCGGGCCCACGGTCAGCGGGATACGCGGACCGATGCGCTGGGCGAGGGCACCCGAGCGGGCGGAGAACAGCAGCATCAGGGCGGTCGTCGGCAGCAGCGCCGTACCGGCGCCGAGGGCCGAGTAGCCGGCCACCACCTGGAGTTGCAGCGCGGAGAGGAAGAAGAAGCCCGCGAACGCCGCGTACACGCACAGGGTCACCAGATTGACCACCGTGAACTGGCGCGAGGCGAAGATGTCCGGCGGCATCATCGGGTCGGGCCGCCGCCGCTCCACGGACACGAACGCGACACCCGCCGCCACGCCCGCGACCGCCGACACGACCACCAGCACGGAGCCGCCGTGCGCCTCGATCAGCGCATACGTCACCAGGGCGAGGGAGAGCGCCCCGAGGGCCGCGCCGAGCACGTCGAAACGGCCGTGCGTACGGCCGTCCGCCGACTCCGGAACATGCCGTACGGCGATGGGGGCGCAGAGCAGCGCCACCGGGACGTTCAGCAGGAAGACCCAGCGCCAGCCGGGGCCGTCCACCAGCCAGCCGCCCAGGAACGGGCCGACCGCCGCGCCGATGCCGCCGAACCCCGACCACAGGCCGACCGCCCTGGCCCGGTCGTCCGGGTGGAAGGACGCCTGGATCAGCGCGAGCGAGCCCGGCGTGAGCAGCGCCCCGCCGACGCCCTGCAGGGCACGGGCCGCCACCAGTACGCCCGAGGTGGGCGCGAGCCCGCACAGCAGCGACGCCGCGGCGAACCACACCACACCGATGACGAAGATCTTCCGGCGCCCGAAGTGGTCCCCGAGCGCACCGCCCAGCAGGATCAGGCCGGCCAGGGTCACCATGTACGCGTTCACGGTCCACTGCAGGGCCGTGAGGTCCGCGTCCAGATCGCGGCCGATGCGCGGCAGCGCGACGTTGACGACCGTCGAGTCCAGCATCGCCATGCTGGAGCCGAGCACGGTGGTCAGCAGGATCCACTTTCCCGTGCCGCTCGCGATTCTTACGGCCGGTACGGCCGGGTTCTCCTGCGGAGGGGCAGCCATACATCGGAGCATACGTAAGGGCTCGGCACCTTGCGGGTACCGAGCCCTTTCTCGTACGGATCGGCCTTCCGGCCGGGTGTACAGCTCCGGGTGTACAGCTCCCGGGTGTACTACTTCAGCTTCGTGCCCGTGGAGCGCAGCGCGCCGCACGCCTCGGCGACGCGGGCCGCCATCGACGCCTCGGCGAGCTTGCCCCAGGTGCGCGGGTCGTACTTCGACTTGGTGCCGACCTCGCCGTCGACCTTCAGGACGCCGTCGTAGTTCTTGAGCATGTGGTCCGCGACCGGACGCGTGAAGGCGTACTGCGTGTCGGTGTCGAGGTTCATCTTCACGACGCCGTTCTCCAGCGCCGTGGCGATCTCCTCGGCCGTGGAGCCGGAGCCGCCGTGGAAGACGAAGTCGAACGGCTGCGAACCGGCCGGCCGGCCGTACTTCGCGGCGACGCCCTCGTTCAGCTGCTTCAGGAGCTCGGGGCGCAGCACGACGTTGCCCGGCTTGTACACGCCGTGCACGTTGCCGAAGGACGCGGCGAGCAGGTAGCGGCCCTTCTCGCCCAGGCCGAGCGCCTCGGCGGTGCGCAGCGCGTCGTCGACCGTGGTGTAGAGGGAGTCGTTGATCTCGTGCGAGACACCGTCCTCCTCGCCGCCGGTCGGGGTGATCTCGACCTCGAGGATGATCTTCGCGGCGGCGGCCTTCGCGAGCAGCTCCTGGCCGATGGCCAGGTTGTCGGCGAGGGTCTCGGCGGAGCCGTCCCACATGTGCGACTGGAACAGCGGGTTCTCGCCCTTGGCGACGCGCTCGGCGGAGATGTCGAGCAGCGGACGTACGTAGCCGTCCAGCTTGTCCTTGGGGCAGTGGTCCGTGTGCAGCGCGACCGTGATGTCGTACTTGGCGGCGACGATGTGCGCGAACTCGGCGAGCGCGACCGCGCCGATCACCATCTCCTTCTTGTGCTGGCCGCCCAGGAACTCGGCGCCACCCGTGGAGATCTGGATGATGCCGTCGCTCTCCGCCTCCGCGAAGCCGCGCAGCGCAGCGTGCAGGGTCTGGGACGAGGTCACGTTGATGGCCGGGTAGGCGAACTTGCCTGCCTTCGCCCGGTCGAGCATCTCGTTGTAGACCTCGGGGGTTGCGATGGGCATCTGACCGCTCCTTGTATGTGCGGGTGGCGTTCTGCTTACGGCCCTGACCTAGGGGGGCGACGTCATCGTCGGCCCCATCTTTCCAGACGTGGCCGGATGCTCCAGCCACCGTGTCAGCGACTGGTCGGTAACCCCTGGAGCACCGCCCCAGGGGCCCTGCATCCCGCGGTCCGGGCCGTCAGTCCAGGCCCAGCTCGTCCTTGGAGTACGCGAAGACGTACGGGACGCCCGCGCCCTGCTCGATCTTCTCCGCGGCGCCGGTCGCCCGGTCGACGATCGTCGCGACGCCGACCACCTCCGCGCCCGCCTCGCGCACCGCCTCCACCGCGGTCAGCGGGGAACCTCCCGTGGTGGAGGTGTCCTCGACGACCAGCACGCGGCGGCCGCTGATCTCGGGGCCCTCCACGCGTCGCTGCAGCCCGTGCGCCTTCGCGGCCTTCCGTACGACGAAGGCGTCCAGCTTCCGGCCGCGGGCGGCGGCCGCGTGCAGCATCGACGCGGCGACCGGGTCGGCGCCCATCGTCAGGCCGCCCACCGCGTCGAAGTCGAGGTCCGCGGTCAGGTCGAGCAGCACCTGGCCGACCAGCGGCGCGGCCTCGCCGTCGAGGGTGATGCGGCGCAGGTCGACGTAGTAGTCCGCCTCGAGACCCGACGACAGGGTCACCTTGCCGTGCACCACGGCCTTGTCCTTGATCTGCTGCAGCAGTGCTCCGCGTACGTCATCACTCATGGGCATCAGCTTAGAGGTGGCTCCTCACAGGCGGCGCCAGCTCCAGGTGGTCGCGGCTTCGAGGGGCTCGATCGGCGTGACCAGGCGGGGCAGCGTGTTCAGGCCGTTGGGCGGGCCGGTCTGCGGCTCCACGCATACCGCGGCCTCCTGCTCGTCGTACACGACGACCCACTGCTCGCGGCTGGCCACCTTCAGCTCCAGTTGTCCGGGCCAGGTGAGGGTGACGTCGACTCCGTCGGGCATCCCGAAGCAGTCGTCCCAGGGGCCGGGGAGCGGGTCGATGCGCTTGCCGGTGGGGAGGTGGTCGTCGCCGCGCTCCTCCTGCCAGGCGGGGGTGAAGTCGAGCCGGACGTCGTCGCCGGTGCCGAGGTTTCGGTTGAACCAGGGGTGCCAGCCGATCTGCGCCGGGAACGAGTCCGCGTACGTCTCCACGGACGTGGTGAGCGTGAAGGCGTCCTCCGTCAGGGCGAAGGCCTGGGTGACGCGGCCGGGGTGGGGCCAGGGGGCGACGAGGTCGTACGTGATGACGGCCTCGGTGGTGCTGGTGCGGGCGGTTTTCCAGGCGCCGTCGCGGGTGGTGCCGTGGATGGCGTGCGGAGGGGAGTTGAGCGGCAGCTGCCGTACGACGGCGCCGTCGAGGAACCGGCCTTCGCGGGTCCGGCCGCACCACGGGACCATCGGGAAGCACCCGAACTTCTCGCCCTGCCGCAGCAGTTCGACGCCGCCGACCCGCAGACTGCCCACCCGTCCGCCGTTCCCCGGCGCCACGGTCACCTCCGCGTCACCCGCGGTCAGCGTGATGTCTTCGTTACTCACGCCCTGACCTTACTGGCGCGTGGGCCTTGGGCAGGGCGCCGGGTCTGGCGTGGGCGCCTTTCGCAGTGGGGTGCGTGGTGGGTCGGGGCCGTGCCGGTACGTTCTGCCCGTCGCCGCGTGGGCGTACTGCCCGGGGGCTGAATACGGCGAAACTTGGCGGGCGATCTGCTATGCGACGGGCAGGAACGTACCGGCACGGCCCCTTCCGCCGTAGGGCGACTGCGGGCCGTCCGTGGTAGCTGCCGGGTGGCTGGCGTAGCCGCTCTCCCTGCGGGCAATCGTGCCGCTGGGGCGGCACGGGTGGGCGCAGGCGGCGCCTCGATAGCGCCGAGTTGCGCGACCCACCCGCGCCCCGCACCCGCGCCGGGTGCGAAGGAAGCAGAGGGTGCCCGGGGTTTGCCCACCCACCCCGGGTGACGTACAAGCGCGGGGGCACCCGGGGGCTGCGGAACGCCCCCGGCGAGGGTCAGCGGCGCTTGCGCAAGGCTCGGGTCACCGCGATGGCGGAGGCGAGGGCGAGGGCCGCGGCGGGGGCCGCCCAGCGGAGGGTGGCACGGGCGGCGGCCGCCTCCGGCGCGGGAACGGGGGCGTAGCGTCCCCGCGGCGGCGCATGGTCCACCTCTTCCGCACTGCGCCCGATCATCGTGCGCCGCGCATGCGCGGCCTCGGCCATCGGATCGGCCCGCACACCGGGGAACGAAGCCCCCGCCAAGGCCTCCTCCGCGTCGTCGAGGTCCTCACCGAGCTCCTCGGTGAAGTCCTCCGCGAGAGGGTCGAGGGACGGCGGCGGCACCTCGGTCTCGAAGACAGAGGGAGAGGAGGGGGGCTCCTGTTCGGAGGCTTCGGAAGCCGAAGGGGTCTCGGAGGCCCCGGCGTCGGGGGTCTCCTCCGGCTGCGGCTGCGGCTCGGAGCCCAGCGGCTCGTCCGCCGCCCCATCCGCCAGGTTCTCCGCGAAACGGTTCAGCAGCCGCGCCCCCGCCGACGCCACCGCGTCCGCCGGCAGCTCCGCCACCCGGCCGTCCCCCCTCGCCGTACCGCCGAAGGCGAGCGTCGTGCCGCCGTCCGCGGGGACGAGCCGTAGCGAGAGGGCCAGCTTGACCGAGCCGCTGCCGCGGGCCTCCGTCGCGTCGCCCTCCACGGTGTACGCGTCGTCGCCCTGCTCGGCGACCCGCACCGCACCGCGGTAAGTGATCGTGTGGCCGCCCACCCGGACCTTCAGCCGGCCGGACACGGGAGGCGTGCCCGCGTCCTGCTGGAACCCGGGAACCGCCCGGGCCACCCGTGCGGGATCGGCCAGCGCCTCCCGCAGCCGCTCGACCGGAACCGGAACGAACACCTCATGGTCCATGTCAGCCGAGCCTACCCAGCACGGCCCCGGCCGCACCTGCCTATCACGCGTTTTCCCGTCCGAAACCGGGCTCCGCCTCAGTCGGCGTACCGCGGATGCACCAGCGTGGAGGCCGGGAGACCGGGGATGCGGGTGCGGGCCGCCGCCCTGGCGTCCGCCGCCAGGGCGACGCGGGTCAGGGTGCGCAGCGGCGGCTCCGTCGGGTCGAGGCTCAGCGTGGGAGGGGTGGTGGAGGCCAGCAGGAAGCCCCAGTCGCGGGGGGCGCGGGAGGCGCCCGCCGTGCGGTCGGGGCCCGCGGCGAAGCCGATGTCACGGCCGTCCACGCGGTACGGCGCCGTACACAGCCCGGCCGCCCGCATCGTCGCGTCGACGGTCCAGAAGATCCGCCGCCGGGTCGTCACCGGCCCCGCGTGCACCGCCAGCCGCCCGCCCGGCGCCAGGACGCGGCGCGCCAGGCCGTAGAACTCCTGCGAGTAGAGCTTCGTGCTCGCCGTGATGCCGGGGTCGGGCAGGTCCGAGATCACCACGTCGTACGTCGGCGGGGCGCCGCGCAGCCAGTGGAAGGCGTCCGCCGTGACGGTGTGGACGCGCGGGTCGTCGTACGCGTGTCCGTTGAGCTTCGAGAGCCCCGGGTCGTGGCGCGCCAGCCCGAGCACGGTCGCGTCGAGTTCGACCACGTCGACACGGCGTACGCCCGCGTGGCGCAGCACCTCGCGCACCGCGAGCCCGTCGCCGCCGCCGAGGACGAGCACGCGCGCGTGCGGCCCGTTCATCGCGGGGTGGACGAGCGCCTCGTGGAAGCGGCGCTCGTCATGGCCGCTGACCCGCAGGCGGCCGTCGAGGAAGAGGTCAAGGGGGCTGCCGTGCGTACCGCCGGTCAGGACGACCTCCTGGACGCCGGTCTGCAGCGCCACCCGTACGTCGTTGCCGTACACCGCGTGCCGCGCCGCCCGTTCGAAGTCGTCGACCAGGACGGCCGCCGCGGCGAGTATCCCGAGGACGACGACGTTGGCGACGATCAGCAGCCAGCGTCCGCGCCGGGTCAGGTCACGCCGGAACAGGCCCAGGACGAGGGCGCCGCCGGCGATCGCGTTGACCGTGCCGGTGAGCAGCGCGCCCGTCAACTGGCCCAGCAGCGGCAGGAGGAGGAAGGGGAAGGCCAGACCGCCGACGAGCGCGCCGACGTAGTCCGCCGCGAAGAGGTCCGCCACCGCGCCGCCCGCGTCCTGTCGGCGGATGCGCTGGATCAGCTCCATGAGCAGCGGGACCTCGGCGCCGATCAGCAGACCGATGGCGAGGGAGAAGGCGACCAGCAGATAGCGGGAGCCGGCCGCCCAGATTCCGCCCCAGTCGCCCGTCCACGCGAACACCGCGTACAGCGCCATCGCGCTGCATCCGCCGACCAGCGCGAGCGCCGCCTCGACCGCGCCGAACCCCGCCGCGGCGCGCGGGCGCAGCCGTTTGGCGGCGAGCGAGCCGACGCCCATCGCGAAGACCATCACGGACAGCACGACGGACGCCTGGGTGACCGAGTCGCCCATCAAGTACGAGGCCAGGGCGACCAGTTCGAGTTCGTACACCAGTCCGCAGGCCGCGCAGACGAATACCCCCGCGAGGACGAGGAACCGCCCGGTGCCCGGGCTGACGGGCAGCCGCGCCTGGCCCTGGACGCGCCAGGGCGGCGGCGCGCCGGGGGGAGCAGGCGCGTGCGGTTCGATCACCTTGGGAACGCTACGTCACGCTTGCGCTGGCTTTGGTCACCCACACGTGTGGAACCGTGGGCTTGTTGGGCAACCGGGGTTTGCCGCCCCTGGGGGGCTGCGCCCCCCAGACCCCCGCTTCGGCCTGGACGGCCTCGTCCTCAGACGCCGGACGGGCTGAGAACCCCGCTGAGTTGCCGTACCCCCACCCTCGTCCGCGTCGCCACCAGTTGACCGTCCTGCGGGTAGGCGTGCCACGTGCGCCAGTGGACCTGGCCCTCGTGGCGTTGGGCGAGCATCGCGGTGAAGGCGTGGGGGCTGCCGGGGAAGACACCCGCGAGGCCGTTGGGGTGGTCGGAGACCAGGGCGAGCAACTCCTGGGCGCGGCCCGCGAAAGAGCCGTCGGAGAGCGTTTCGACGCGGGCCGCGAACTCGTACTCCCAGTCGCCGAGCCGTTTCGCCACGCCGAGCGGGAGGGGCGTACTGCTGCCGGGGATGCACGCGACGGTCTCCGAACAACTGCCCTGCTCGTCCTCCAGAAGTACCTGGTGGGACGCGCCGAGCAGCCGCAACTGGAGTCTTGCCCCGGTGAGTTCGAGGTCGAGGGTGGCGAGCGCGGGCAGCGGTTCGCGTCCCAGGGCCCAGGCGAGGTCTGCCGCGCGCGTGTCGGTGTAAGCGGTGTTCAGGGTCGTGAGCATGGATCGGCTCCGCTAGGACGCAATAAGGGAGGTGGGGGGGTCCGGCGCACCCGGTCGGCGTCGGGAGAACGGCCCGGTCAGCCCGCTCAGGAAGGACGTCCGAGGGCTGCTTTGGTGATTTAGAGGGAATCATGAACTGTGACGCCACCACAGCGTTTTTACCCAACTTCGTAGGGTTTCCATCCCCCCGAGGGCTCCACAGCTCAACTGTTCAACCGCGGCGTACGCCCGGAGCACGGAAGTGCCTGCCGGGAGCCGTTCCCCGACAGGCACTTCACCGCGTTCCGGATGTGGCTCCCCCGAGGAGCTCGGCTGCCCCGTGTCAGCTGCCTCCGCCGCATCCGCCCCCGCCACCGCACGAGGAGCCGCCCCCGCAGGAGGACCCGCCTCCGCACGAAGAGCCGCCTCCGCACGAGTGGCTGCTGTGTCCCCCGTGGTGGCCGCCCGACGAGCCGCTGCCGCACGAGGCCGCCGAGCCGGCTCCCCCGCCGGCCCACCAACTGCTGCTCGAGGAGCTGCCGCTGGATCGGTGGCCCCGCCGCTTGGACAGTGCGACCGGACCGCCGGCGTTCCGATTGGCGACCACACGGGTCGCGACCAGACCGATGACGACTACCGCCAGGATGATGCCGATGACCATGGCTCCACCCTCCTTTCGTTCCCCCGAAGCGGCCCCCCGTGGGCTGTCGCTCCGTGCACGGGATCCGTGCGTGAGAGGGGGATGCCCTCGTGTCTCACGCGTCAAAGCAGAGTTGAGGAACTTCAGAGGGTTCTTACGCGGAAACGGCCCCTGACCTGCACGGAAACGCAGGTCGGGGGCCGTCCGTACCTCACTGGGCCGACCGGGGGCCGTGGTCCGGCCTCAGCAGCGCGGCAGCGGATTGGTTTCGTCGATGACGTCGCTGTCCTTCACGTAGCCCCAGCCGCCATGGCTCTGGTGAGGAGTGTCGGCGAGTGTGTAGATCCAGCGGTTGGGGTGCGGACCGCCGCCGCCTGTGGGATCACCCTCGTATCGGCATTTGAACCAGTTGGTATCGGAATTGAGGTAGCCGACGGTCTGCCCGGCCCACTGGACGCGGATCCCCGGCTTGTTCCGGCACCACCAGTGGTTGGCGACGGCATCGAGATCACAGTCGTACGTCACTGCGCGGCCGGCAACAGGTTTCACGGAGGGCTGCGCGACGGCAGCGCTCGTCAAGGTACTGACGAGGACGAACGCGCAAGCTGCAGCGCCTGCGAGTCGGGCGGCGCGGGGTGAGGTCCTGGTCATGAGCACATCCCGGAAGTCGGTGACGTGGAGCGCTCCCAACCTCACAGACCTGAGCGCGGCCCGCCATCAATTCGATCAGCGTCGAAAACGCCGCCAGGGGTCGTGCGGGCGTGGTGCCTCGGGTACCTCCGCAGGCGTTCATCCACGAGGACAAGTTGAGGAACTCCAGCGCTTGGGCGCAGGATGACGGCCATGACCTCCAGCGCTCGCCCCCTCCTCAACCGTCGGCTCGCCGAGTTCGGTACGACGATCTTCGCCGAGATGTCCGCCCTGGCCCTCAGCACGGGTTCGATCAACCTCGGCCAGGGCTTCCCCGACACGGACGGGCCCGAGGAGATCCGGGAGGCGGCGGTGCGCGCGCTCAGGGACGGGCGGGGCAACCAGTACCCGCCGGGCCCCGGCGTCCCCGAGCTGCGCACGGCGATCGCCGCGCACCAGGAGCGGCGGTACGCACTCCCGTACGACCCCGACACCGAGGTCCTCGTCACGGCGGGCGCCACCGAGGCCATCGCCGCGACCCTGCTGGCGCTGGTCGAACCCGGCGACGAGGTGATCGCCTTCGAGCCGTACTACGACTCCTACGCGGCCTGCATCGCGATGGCGGGCGGGACACGGGTTCCGGTCACGCTGCGGCCGGACCACGCGTCCGCCTCCTTCCGGCTCGACCTCGACGAGCTGCGCGACGCCGTGACGGACCGGACGCGGCTGCTGCTGATCAACACCCCGCACAACCCGACCGGCACGGTGCTCACCCGCGAGGAGCTCGCCTTCATCGCCGAGCTGGCCGTCGAGCGCGATCTGCTCGTGGTGACGGACGAGGTGTACGAGCACCTCGTGTACGACGACGCCGAGCACCTGCCGCTCGCGACCTTCCCCGGGATGCGCGAGCGGACGGTCTCGATCGGGTCCGCCGGCAAGACCTTCTCGTTCACCGGCTGGAAGGTGGGCTGGGTGACCGCCGCGCCCGGGCTGGTCTCCGCCGTCCGCTCGGCCAAGCAGTTCCTGACGTATGTCGCCTCCGGGCCCTTCCAGTACGCCGTCGCCGAGGCGCTCGCGCTGCCCGACACGTACTTCGAGGCGTTCCGCGCGGACATGCGGGCCAAGCGGGATGTCCTCGCGGCCGGACTCACGGAGGCGGGCTTCGAGGTCTTCCGGCCCGCCGGCACGTACTTCATCACCACCGACATCCGTCCCCTCGGCGAGTCCGACGGCTTCGCCTTCTGCCGCTCCCTGCCGGAGCGCGCCGGCGTCGTCGCCATCCCGAACGCGGTCTTCTACGACCACCGGGAGGCCGGCGCCCCCTTCGTGCGGTTCGCCTTCTGCAAGCAGACGGAGGTGCTGGAGGAGGCGGCCAAGCGGTTGAAGGCGGCCTGGTAGGCCGCCTTTTATCAGCCGCCTCCCTGCCGTTTGCCGAGGCGCGCCGGGGTGGTGCGACACGTACCCACACGGGCGCCCAAAGCTCGCAAATCACCCATGTGGGACGCAAAGTTCGGGTGTGACCCACGCCAGTACCATCCCAGCCCCCGTTACCAAGGAACCCGGCGCTGGTGGCTGTGCCCACCCGTCCCACCCTGCGGGACGCCTGCCCACAGCAGCGGCGACGGCGCTGGGACTCTTCGCGACGGCCCGGCTGCTCGGCCTGGCCGTGGTCGCCGGGACCGCCTGGGGCACCGGGCAGCGCCCCTTCGCCCTGCTCGGACGATCCTGGGACTCGCTCTGGTACCTGGGCATCGCGGCGCACGGCTATGGACGGACGCTGTACTTCCGGCCCACCGTCATCCACAGCGACCTGGCGTTCTTCCCGCTCTACCCGGCGCTGGTGCGCACCGTCACCACGCTCACCCCGCTCGGCGGGGGCGCGGCGGGCCTGCTCGTCGCGTGGTGCGCGGCCGGCGTCGCCGCGTGCGGGCTGTACGCGATCGGGGCGCGGCTGCATGGCCGCGCGGTCGGCACCGCACTCGTGCTGCTGTGGGGCCTGCTCCCGCACTCCGTCGTGCTGTCCATGGCGTACACCGAGCCCGTGCTCACCGCCCTCGCGGCCTGGTCCCTGTACGCCGTACTGAGCGAGCGGTGGCTGTGGGCGGGCGCCCTGGCCGCGCTCGCCGGGCTGTCGCGGCCCAACGGCTTCGCGGTCGCGGCGGCGGTCCTCGCGGCGGCGGCGCATGAGATCTGGAGGCGGCGCGGGCGAAAAGTTCCCCACAGCCTGTGGACAGGCGCCGCGCTCGCGCCGCTCGGCTGGGGCGGCTATGTGCTGTGGGTGGGCCGGCGCAAGGGCGATCCGCTCGGCGGCTACTTCACCGTGCAGCGGCTGTGGGGCTCGCGCTTCGACCTCGGCCACGGCTCGCTGCACTTCATCCGGCACCTGCTGCTGCACGGGGACCGCTTCGTGTTCCCCATGACGATGGTGATCGTCGCGGCGGGCGTGCTCCTCTACGCGCTGCTGATCGCCGACCGCGCCCCGCTGCCGCTGCTCGTCTACAGCGGCGTACTCCTGCTGATCGCGCTCGGCGGCTCGGGGTTCTTCGAGTCCAAGCCGCGCTTTCTGCTGCCCGCGTTCCCGCTGCTGCTGCCGCTGGCGCGGGCGCTGGTGCGCACGGCAAGAGCCCGGCCCTGGCACGCGACCGTGGTGGTCGGCGCCCTGGCCGGGCTCTCGTTCGCCTATGGGGCGTATCTGGTGGTCGTCGCCCACACGCCCCTGTGACCCGGGAGGTCCCTACTCGGCGTCGCCGCCCTCGGGCTGCTCGCCGTCCTCGGGCTTCTCGTCGGCCTCGTCGACCGCTTCGGTCAGGCCGAGCTGCTCCACGAGCCACTTGTCGAACTCGATCGCGGCCCGCACCCAGCTGACCGTCGAGGAGACGAAGTGCTCCAGCGCGACGCCGGTGCCGATCAGCATCTGCGCCTCGCCGATCAGGCGGACGGTGCCGTCGTCGTGCGTGTGGCTGTAGACCTTCGGCCACAGCGTGCGACGGTTCCAGTCGTCGATGGACTCCAGCAGCGCCGGCTTCTCGTCGATCTGGTGCGGCCGGTCGTAGAACGTCCGCACCGAGAAGACCTGCTGGTCACCCTCGCCGCGGAACATGAAGTACGTACGGAACTGCTCCCACGGCGCCGCGAGGTCACCCTCGTCGTCGACGACATACTTCAGCTCCATCTGCTCCAGGAGCTGCTTCACAAGGTCCTGATCCGGGACGACGGGGCCCGCCGGTCCGCCGGGCTGCGGCTCGGGCTGGCCCCCGAAGTTCGGAATCGAGGACGGGTCGATGCTCACCGTGTATTTCCCTTCGTACGGATCCTGCCATCCTCCCCCATGCGGGGCGGGGGGTGGCAACCCCTGACGGGGCCTGTCCGCCGCTGGCTGACACGATCCGGTCACCAGGCCGGTGACGAGGCCGGAACGCCCCGGTGACCCGGGCGGGTCACCGGGCCGGGACGATCACGTCATGCGCATGCGGAGAGAGGTCCGGTGGCTCCTGTGGGGGCTGTGGCTGGGGTGCCTGGTGTTCGCCGCCTGGTTCATCGTGGCGGTGATCGTCTTCCTCACCGACGACTCCCCCCTCAACCAGCTGCAAAACCTCGGCCCCCTTCCCGGCGATCTCCATCGGTGATCGCCGGGAAGGGGGCCCTACGGCACCCGCGGTGACGGCCGGCTACAGCGTCTTCCCCGTCGCAGGACCCACGATCAGCCCGTCCCCGAAGGCGTCCACGCGGACCGTGTCGCCGTCCTTGACCTCGCCCGCGAGGATCTCCTTCGCAAGCCGGTCGCCGATGGCGGTCTGGACGAGGCGGCGCAGCGGCCGGGCGCCGTACGCCGGGTCGTTGCCCTCGTCCGCGAGCCAGGCCAGGGCCGCGTCGGTAACCTCCAGGGTGAGCCGGCGCTCCGCGAGGCGCCCCGCGAGGCGCTCGATCTGGAGCTTCGCGATGCGCTCCAGCTCCTCCTTGTTCAGGGCGGAGAAGACCACCAGGTCGTCGAGCCGGTTGAGGAACTCCGGCTTGAAGGAGGCCCGTACGACCTCCAGGACCTGCTGCTTCTTCTCCTCCTCGGTCGTCAGCGGCTCGACGAGGAACTGGCTGCCCAGGTTCGAGGTGAGGACCAGGATGGTGTTGCGGAAGTCGACGGTGCGGCCCTGACCGTCCGTCAGACGCCCGTCGTCCAGGACCTGGAGGAGAACGTCGAAGACCTCAGGGTGCGCCTTCTCGACCTCGTCGAGCAGGATCACGCTGTACGGGCGGCGGCGTACGGCCTCGGTGAGCTGGCCGCCCTCCTCGTACCCGACGTATCCGGGCGGGGCGCCGACCAGTCGCGCGACGCTGTGCTTCTCGCCGTACTCGCTCATGTCGATGCGGACCATCGCCCGCTCGTCGTCGAAGAGGAAGTCGGCGAGGGCCTTGGCGAGTTCGGTCTTGCCGACGCCGGTCGGGCCGAGGAAGAGGAACGAGCCGGTCGGTCGGTCCGGGTCCGCGATGCCCGCGCGGGTGCGGCGCACGGCGTCCGAGACGGCCTGTACGGCCTCGGCCTGGCCGATCAGCCGACGCCCCAACTCCTCCTCCATGCGCAGGAGTTTCTGCGTCTCGCCCTCCAGGAGACGCCCGGCGGGGATGCCGGTCCAGGCGCCGACCACGTCCGCGATGTCGTCCGGGCCGACCTCCTCCTTCACCATCGTGCCCTTGGCGGCCTCCTCCTCGGCCTCGGAGGCTTCCTCCAAGTCGCGCTCCAGGGTGGGGATCTCGCCGTAGAGCAGCTTGGAGGCGGTGTCGAAGTCGCCGTCGCGCTGGGCCCGTTCGGCCGTGCCGCGCAACTCGTCCAGCTTCTCCTTCAGTTCACCGACCCGGTTGAGGGACTGCTTCTCCTTCTCCCAGCGGGCGGTGAGGCCGCGCAGCTCCTCCTCCTTGTCGGCGAGGTCGCGGCGCAGCTTCTCCAGGCGCTGCCGGGAGGCGGGGTCGGTCTCCTTGTCGAGGGCCAGCTCCTCCATCTTCAGCCGGTCGACGGCGCGCTGGAGTTCGTCGATCTCGACGGGCGAGGAGTCGATCTCCATACGGAGCCGGGAGGCCGCCTCGTCGACCAGGTCGATGGCCTTGTCGGGGAGGAAGCGGGAGGTGATGTACCGGTCGGAGAGGGTGGCCGCCGCGACGAGCGCGCTGTCGGCGATCTGGACCTTGTGGTGGGCCTCGTAGCGGCCCTTGAGTCCGCGCAGGATCGCGATCGAGTCCTCGACGGTGGGCTCGGCGACCAGCACCTGCTGGAAGCGGCGCTCCAGCGCGGGGTCCTTCTCGATGCGCTCGCGGTACTCGTCGAGCGTGGTCGCGCCGACCATGCGCAGCTCGCCGCGGGCGAGCATGGGCTTCAGCATGTTGCCGGCGTCCATCGCGGAGTCGCCGCCGGCGCCCGCGCCCACGACGGTGTGCAGCTCGTCGATGAAGGTGATGATCTGCCCGTCGCTGCCCTTGATCTCGGCCAGGACGGTCTTCAGGCGCTCCTCGAACTCACCTCGGTACTTGGCGCCCGCGACCATCGCGCCGAGGTCGAGCGCGACCAGCCGCTTGTTCTTGAGGGACTCGGGGACGTCGCCCTTCACGATGCGCTGGGCGAGCCCCTCGACGACGGCCGTCTTGCCGACGCCGGGCTCACCGATGAGGACGGGGTTGTTCTTGGTGCGCCGGGACAGCACCTGCACGACCCGGCGGATCTCCTGGTCCCGTCCGATGACGGGGTCGAGCTTCCCCTCGCGCGCGGCGGCGGTGAAGTCCGTACCGAACTTTTCGAGTGCCTTGTACTGGCCCTCGGGATCCGGGGTCGTCACCCGGCGCCCTCCCCTGGTCTCCTGGAACGCCGACAGCAGCTTTTTCGCACTGGCGCCCTGCCCGGACAGTACGTCACCGGCGGCGCCGCCCTTCGCGGCGATCCCGATGAGCAGATGCTCGGTCGAGAGGTACTCGTCGCCGAGGTCCTTGGCCTTGGCCTGTGCGTCGGCGATGACGGCGAGCAGCTCGCGGCTGGGCTGTGGGGGCGCGACGGTGGAACCGGTCACGCTGGGCAGCCCGGCGAGCACGCGCTCGGCTCCGGCGCGCACGGAGGGCTGGTCGGCGTCCACGGCGGCCAGCAGGTCGATGATGTTCTCGTTCTCCTGCCCCTCAAGCAGCGCCAGGAGCAGGTGGGCGGGTGTGAGGTCCGGGTGCCCCGCGGACACGGCCCGGTTACTGGCCGCGTTGATCGCGTCCCGGCTCCTGTTGGTCAGCTCGGCGTCCACGTTCGCGTTCTCCTCCTTGCGTCAGCCGTCTGCGGCCGTCGGTCTCGTCTCCTCGTACTGACTCACCCAACGGCTACAAAGTTGAGTCTATTCCACTCAAGGTCGGCGCGGAAGCGAACGTCACAGTGGATACGGATGCCGGGGGAAGTAGATTCAGGGCCCATGGCTTCGTATCCAGTGGACCCGCGGCAGCCCGACGCCGCCTACCTCAGCTTCTGGCGGGAACGTCACCTGTGCACCCTGACGACCCTCCGCCCCGACGGCACACCCCATGTGGTGCCGGTCGGCGTCACCTACGACCCGGAGGCGGGCCTCGCGCGGGTCATCACCAACAAGTCCAGCGCGAAGGTCGGGCATGTGCTCGCGGCCGGCGCCGACGGGGCGCGGGTCGCCGTCTGCCAGGTGGACGGGCGACGCTGGGCCACGCTGGAGGGGCAGGCGTTCGTGCGCACCGAGCCGGAGCGCATCGCCGAGGCCGAGCGGCGGTATGCGGAGCGTTACGAGCGGGTGCCGTCGCCGAACCCGTCCCGCGTGGTGATCGAGATCGAGCTGCGGGCGGCGATGGGGAGAGGCTGAAACCGGTCGGTGCCGAAGTGGCCCCGGGATGCGACCATGTCCTGAGATTTCCCCGAAAACTGCAGCGGCGTCACCGTGTTCAGGTCACGGTGACGCCGCTGCGGGGGGAAGTACCTGCGCGATCTACTACGACGGGGGAATCGCGTCAGGCACTGCGGGGGGTGGCTGAGATGGTCTGGACGTCCGGAACATCCGGCTCCACCAGCTGATGGTCACGCTGGTCCAGGTTCACAAAGATCATTCCGTATCGAATGGCGCACCGGACCGGCTGCGGCGCCCCCCGAGGCCGCCGCAGACACCGGTACGCCCGTACGTCGTCGTCCTCGTCCCGGGTGACGACGACAGGCTCTCCGAACACGGTCACCATCAAGGAGTCACCGCTGTGGGGGATGGCGGTGGCCAGATCGATGAAGTGCCAGCCGGAGCGGTAGGCCGTGGCCATTTCGCGGCGAAAGGAGCGGTCATCGGGTGGAATCGTCATGCGTCTGCGTCCGCCGCTGCCTGCCAGCCGACATCCTGCGCACCGTCGCCGGAGACGACCTGCCAGCCGACATCCTGAGCGACGACCTGCCAGCCGACATCCTGGGTTCCATCGGTGTGGGCCACTGCACTTTGGGTGGTGCCGGAGGTGATCTGCCAGCCGACGTCGAGAGGACCGGCCACGCCGAAGGCCAGTGCCGCAGCAACGACGCCCGTAGCAAGCACCGAGCGAAGCATTCTCTTTTTCATGGTCGGCTTCGTCCTCACTTGATGGCTTCCTCTCCCCCGCGAAATAAGACGATGGCTCATTCAGGCACGTCAATGCCACAGAAGAGATGCATCATGTTCCTGCACGTTCAGGACCCTGGGGGGTGGAGATTTGCCAACAAAAAGCACAAAACCGACACATCCTCACGGCATAACCGATCTGTGTGACGCAGGTGCCCGGCTTTATGCCAGTGCTCTCGCCTCGGGACGCATCTCCCGCGGCGAGTCCGAGTCTGCTCCCTGCCTGCTCGAATTCGCACTGCTTCACCCGGACCCGGATGACGCGAACTGGTTGCGCCCCGTACCGCCGTCCGTTGTGCTCGCACAGCGGCTCCAGCCCCTGGAACGGGAGATCCAGGACCGCCGTCGGCTCACCCTCAACCTCACAGACGCCTTCCAGCCGTTCCTGACCATCAGCGCTCAGAAGCCCGCCACGACGCACGCCATCACCGTGCTGGAGGGCAACACCCGGATCAATGCCGCACTCGACGTGGCGATAGCCGAGGCCCGCACCGAAGTCCTGACCGTCCAGCCCGGCGGCAGCCGGCCCGAACACATCCTGAGTCAGGCACTGGAGCGGAGTAAGCCCCTGATAGAACGGGGCATCTCCGTGCGCACTTTGTACCAGCACACGGTCCGGCACAGCCAGAGCACCTTCGCGTACATGGACAAGATGGCCGGCGCCAAGGTGGAGATCCGCACGCTGGAAGAGCTCATCGAGAGGCTCATCATCTGTGATCAGACGGTGGCCTTCATCCCTGCCCAGGACGACCGGCAGGTGGCCCTGGAGCTTCGTCACCCCGGCCTCGTCCAGTATCTGATCAAGGTCTTCGAACAACTCTGGCAGCGCGCGACCCCGTTGATGGACGAGGTCCGCTACGAGGCGACTCCCGAGGGCATCACCGGCGTCCAGCGCTCCATAGCCAAGCTCCTCATCGAGGGGCACGTCGACGAGGCCATAGCCCGCCGCCTCGGCATGAACGTCCGCACCTGCCGAGCCCACATCGCCAAGCTCGCCGCCGCGCTGGGCAGTGGCAGCCGCGCTCAACTCGGCTTTCGCATAGCGCAGTCGGGAATCCTGGAGCAGGAAGAGCCCACGCGGTGACGACGGCGCACACGCCACACGGCGCCGAGGAGCTGTGCGAGGTGGGCGCCGATCTCTACGAGCGAGCCCTGCGCGAGGGATCCGTACCCGGAGAGGAGGCGGACGCCACCCCATGCCTGATCGACTTCGGCCTGTTGCAGCCCTGCCTCGAGGACATGTGCCGCCTCTCACCCGTCGCGCCCGCCCTCGCCCTCCACCGGCTGCTCCGCACGGCCGAGGACGGCATCGCGGAAACGCGGCGGCGCGAGGTCCGACTGGCCGAGGCGTTCGAGCCGCTGATGCGCATCGACGGCGGTCGGACGGCACCTGCGGACACGCCGATGATCAGCATCCTCAGTGGCCTGGAACGGATCAACCGCGGCATCGCCGAGGCCATGGCCAACGCCTCCAGCGAACTCCTCGCCATCCATCCCCACACCAGTTACACCCGTGCGATCCCCGAGATCAACGGCGCAGTCGTGGAGCGCGACCAGGCCCTGTTGGATCGCGGGGGCCGTATCCGCACCCTCTACCAGCACACACTTCGCCATGCTCCCGCCGTTCTTGCCCGCTACGAGCAGCTGAACGGCGATGTCGAAGCCCGCACCCTGGACGAGGTCACCGACCGGCTCCTCGTCATCGACGAGGCCGTCGCTTTCATCCCCGCCAGCAAAGACCGCAAGCTCGCCCTGGAGGTACGCCACCCCGCCCTGATCACCTACTTCGTCACCACCTTCGACCGTCTCTGGCACCTGGCCACCCCCATGCATCCCGAAGCCGTCCAACGCCCCTCCCTCAAGGGCGTGACCCCGCGCCAGCGCGCCATCGCCGGCCTCCTCGTCGAAGGCCACACCGACGCCGTCATGGCCGAACGCCTCGGCATGAACATCCGCACCGCCCGCGTCCACATCGCCAAACTCGCCGCCACTCTCGGCAGCGAAAGCCGCGCCCAACTCGGCTACCTCATAGGCCAGTCGGGGATCCTGGAGCAGGAGCAGGAGCAGGAGCAGGAGCAGGAGCGGCAGCAGGACCACCGGTGAGCGGCGCCAGATCAGGTGGACGTAGGGGACCGTCCAGCCCCGCCTGCGCGATACGGACGCCCAACTGCGTACGGCTGGCCGCGCCCAGCGTCTCCGAGAGGCGGGCGATGTGCGCGCGGCACGTGCGGACGCTGATGCCGAGGCGTTCGGCGATGGCGGCGTCCTGGTGGCCCTCGGCCAGCAGGGTCGCGATCGAGCGCTCCCGGTGGGTGATGCCCTCGATGCCCGTCGAGGGGAGCGGGGAGGTCAGCGGGATGGCCAGCCGCCAGAGGCGTTCGAAGACGGTGACGAGGTACTCCACGAGCGCCGGGTGGCGCAGTTCCAGGGCGATCGTGCGGTCCGTGTTCGCCGGGATGAAGGCCACCTTGCCGTCGAAGAGGATGAGCCGCTCCACGACCTCGTCGAGGGAGCGGGCCTCGGCGGCGCCCCCCATCAGCTCCAGGTAGTTGTGCAGGCCCTGGCCGTGCCGGGCGACATGCGTGTACAGGTCGCGCATGCGCACGCCGCGCCGGCGCAGCTCCAGCCCCCGGTGCAGCCCCTCGGACAGCTCGTCCTCGCGCCGGATGCCGCCCGGCTGCACGGTGAGCACTTCGGTCGTGCACGCCTCGGTCGCCGCGTCCATGGCGGCGTGGATGCGCGGCAGTCCGTCCAGGACGCGGATCGCCATGCCTTCGGCGGGGGCCTGGACGCCCGCGCCGAGCCCCGCGTACCACTCGTACGCGGCCACCGCGTCGCCCATCCGCGCCTGGCTGGCGGTGACTTCGTCGTAGACCCCGCGCAGCAGCCGGGTCATGACCTCCTGCGGCGAGGTCGGCACCAGCCAGCCCATGTCGTCGGGGTCGGGGTGCAGCAGCGCCAGCTCGACCAGGCAGGGCGCCGCCTCGGCGTCAGAGCGCGGCACGCGCCCGCGTCGTACCGCGCGGGAATACACCCGATCCCCAGCCTCGCACAGCCGGTCAGCGCCGTGCGGATGCGTGTCCGTCCCGTGCCCGGCCATCTTCCACTCCTGGCTCCAACGCCTGGCTCCAGCGTCTTCCGCAGCGCAACTATGCGCGGCCCGGCCCGCCTCCGCAACACGGCTCCGCCGCTCAGCCGCCCCCAAATCCCCCTTCACGTACGGAATTGTCCCCGCCTCCGCCCATCCCCTTGCAACAACATGAAGGTGCCGCGCCCTCAGTGTGCGGTGCGGGGCGCGGTCGCCTCCCCAAGGGGGCGTGTCACCCGGGACGGACCTGGCCGGATCTCGCCCGTCGGGCCGGAGCCGTGCCCCCCGCGGAATCCACGTGAGCTGCCGGAAATAGCCGAGTGATCGGCACGTTACGTACCGCACCTACCGTCAGCCCATGGCGGACATATTTGACGCGTACGCGTTGGCCGATGCGTGGGACGAGATGTTTGAGCGGCCGGGTGAGGTCAGGACCGCCTATGAGCCGGTGCTGGCGGCGCTGCAGCCCATCGAACCGGGTGAACTGCGCTTCCGGGCCGACCAGATGGCCCGGGCGTTCACCGACCGCGGGGTGACCTACGCCTTCGCGGGCGAGGAGCGGCCCTGGCCGCTGGACCTGGTGCCGCGCATCCTCGACGCACTGGAATGGGACCTCATCCAGCGAGGAGTGGCCCAGCGGGTCAAGGCACTCGAGGCCTACCTCAGCGATGCCTACGGCCCCTGCCGCGCCTTCGAGGACGGAGTCGTGCCCTGGCGCCTGCTGCTCAACTCCCCCCATTTTCACAGAGCCGCGCACGGGATCGAGCCACCGGGCGGCGTACGGATCCACGTCGCCGGCATCGACCTCGTGCGGGACGAGGCAGGGGACTTCCGGGTCCTGGAGGACAACGTCCGCGTGCCGTCCGGGGTCTCGTACGTCATCGAGAACCGGCGCGCGATGACCCGGATCTTCCCCTCCCTCTTCGCCGAACAGCACGTGCTGCCGGTCGACGGGTACGGGCAGCGGCTGCTCGCCGCGCTGCGGGCCGCGGCCCCCGAGGGCGTCGGTGACCCGCGGGTCGTCGTGCTCACCCCCGGCCCCAGCAACGCCGCCTACTTCGAACACGCCCTGCTGGCACGGCTGATGGGCGTGCAGCTCGTCGAGGGGCACGATCTCGTCTGCCGCAACAACCGGGTGTGGATGCGCACCACGCGCGGCGAGATGCCGGTCCATGTCGTATACCGGCGGCTCGACGACGACTTCCTCGATCCGCTGCACTTCCGGCCCGACTCGGTGATCGGCTGCCCGGGCATCATGAACGCCGCGCAGGCGGGCACGGTGACCCTCGCCAACGCCGTCGGCAACGGCATCGCCGACGACAAGCTGCTCTACACGTACGTCCCCGATCTGATCCGCTACTACCTCGGCGAGGAGCCCGTCCTCCCCAACGTGGAGTCCTTCCGGCCCGACGAGCCCGGGCAGTTGGAGGCCGTCCTCGACCAGATCGACCAGCTCGTCATCAAACCGGTCGACGGCGCCGGTGGCCAGGGCATCGTCATCGGGCCCAAGGCCGACGCCGAGACGCTGGAGCGCACCCGCGCGGCCGTCGCCGCCGATCCGCGCGGCTGGATCGCCCAGCGCCCGGTCGCCCTGTCCACGTCCCCCACCCTGTCGGGCGAGGGCATGGCCCCGCGCCACATCGACCTGCGCCCCTTCGCCGTCAACGACGGCAGCGACGTCTGGGTGCTGCCCGGCGGCCTCACCCGGGTCGCCCTCCAGGAGGGCAACCTCATCGTCAACTCCAGCCAGGGCGGCGGCTCCAAGGACACCTGGGTGCTCGCGGAGGGTCCCGCGGAGCCCGTCGAGGCGGAGACCGACGGAGTACTGCCGGACGTCGCCCCACGCCAGCTCGGACCCGACGGCACCCACATCGTCGTACAGGAAGGAGAGCAGCAGCAGTGACGACTCCCCGCACACGTATGGCCACCGCTCTGCCGCAGGAGGTACGGCCGTGAACGACGTGATCCTCTCCCGGATAGCCGAAGCCCTCACCTGGACCGGCCGTTACGTCGAACGGGCGGACACCACCGGCCGCATCCTCGACGCCTATCTGCACCGCCTCCTGGAGGACCCCTGGCGCGACGAGGACACGGCCTGCCGCTCCCTCTACGCCATCCTCGGCGTCGACGCCGGCCACCAACCCGTCGACATGCAGCAGGTGTTGGACCAGCTCGCCTTCGACGCCCGTTCGACCTGCTCGATCGAGGGCGCCCTCGGCGCGGCCCGCCTCAACGCGCGCAGCGCCCGCGAGGCCGTCTCCTCCGAGATGTGGGAGTGCCTCAACTCCACCTGGCACGCGCTCGCCGACCAGCGGATGGCGGCGCGCCGCACGGGCCCGTACGCCTATCTGGAGCTGGTACGCCGCCGGGCCGCGCTCTTCTTCGGGCTCGCGGACTCGACGATGAGCCGGGACGACAGCTGGCGCTTCGTGGTCCTCGGGCGCAGCCTGGAGCGAGTGGACATGACCGTACGGCTGCTGTCCGTACGGGTGTTGGACGCGGCGCACGCCCCGGACTGGCCGACCTTGCTGAGTGCGAGCGGCGCCGACGAGGCGTACGCGCGCATCTACGGCGGCTTCGGCGACACCCCTCGCGTCGCCGAATTCCTGCTCCTGGACCGGAACTTCCCGCGCTCCGCGCTGCACGCGCTGACCACGGCGGAGGAGTGCCTCGAGGCGCTCGGCCGCCAGCGCCAGGACCCGGCGCGCCGCCCGATCGGCCGGATGCGGACGCGGCTGGAATACCTGGACTCGCGCACCCTGGAGGACGGACTCCCCGTGCTGCTGCGGGACTTGCAGCAGTCCTGCATGGCCTCGGCGGAAGCCGTCGCGGAGAAGTTCTTCCCGTACCAGGGGCCCGTCGAGTGGGCCCAGGAAGGAGCGTGAGGGCGCCCATGACCCGCCGACTCCGCATCCGTCACATCACCCGCGTCTCGTACGCGCAGGCCGCGGTCTCCTCGCACAACGAGGTCCGCATGACCCCGCTGACGCTGCCCGGCCAGACCACCCTGGACGCCCGGGTGCTGGTGAACCCGTCCACCGCCACCTGGTCGTACTGGGACTACTGGGGCACCCAGGTCACCGGCTTCGACCTCATGGAGCCCCACGAGGACCTCACCATCACGGCGTCCAGCCTGGTGGAGACGGCCCCGCCGGGCCCCCTGCCCGCCGCGCCCGGCTGGGCGGAGGTGGCAGAACGCACCGCGAACTCCCGCCTGTTGGAGTACGCGGCGCCGACCGCGCGCACGACCGTGCCGGAGGAGCTGCTGGAGCGGGCCCGCGCGGTGGCGCGGGGACTCGACCCGCACGAGGCGGCGGTCGCCGTCTCGCACATGGTCGCCGACCAGGTGTCGTACATCCCCGGCGCCACGAGCGTGAACACCAGCCCCGCCGAGGCCTGGGAGCAGGGCGCGGGCGTCTGCCAGGACATCGCCCAGCTCACGGCGGGCCTGCTGCGCGGCCTCGGCCTGCCCACCCGGTACGTCTCCGGCTACCTCCACCCGGAGCGCGACGCCGAACTCCACCGTCCCGTCGCGGGCCAGAGCCATGCCTGGGTCGAGTACTGGGCGGGCGACTGGACGGGCTACGACCCGACCAACCGCACCCGCGCCGACGAGTCCCACGTGGTCGTCGGCCGCGGCCGGGACTACGACGACGTGACCCCGCACAAGGGCGTGTACCGGGGGGTGGCCGGCGGGCCGCCGGAGGTGACGGTGGAGTTCACGCGGGTGGCCTGAACTCCGTGATGGTGGGCGGCTGTCACTCGTCCGACCCGGAGTCCTTCCGGTAGTCGGTCGCCACGCAGCCGTCCCCGACGTCCTCACGGTGGTAGCCGTCCGGTATCTGCATGCCGGGGTCGCAGTCGAGGAGGAACAGGCCCGCCTTGAGGAGCTTGTCGACCCGCTCGTCGCGGCCTGCGTCGACGGCGAAGTCCTGCCCGATCATGAGGGAGTTGTCGCCGCCGTCCTGTGCGGCGACGGACTGCGCGAACCCCTTCATGTCGGTGACGTGCAGGAAGTCGATGTCGCCGTTCTCCTGGTCGCACACGCCGCCGCCGTCGAGGCCGTTGATCTGTTCCTGGATCTCCGAGAGGTCGTCGGCGCTGTAGTAGTCGACGTCCTGGCAGCCGACGTTCTGCTGAAGGAAGTCGGCCACGCCCTTCTGGTCCCCCGCCTCAGGGGGACCGTCGTCGCCGCAGGCGGTGGCGGTGAGGGCGAGCAGCAGTACGCAGGCGGAGGCGGCGAGGGCGGTGGGAATACGGGTACGCACAGGGGACCTCGGTGGATCGGCGGCCGACGTGGAGACGCGGGCGGGGACGGGAAAGGAAGGAGTCAGGACGCGGGCGCGAAGACGAAGAAGCCGTCCTCGGTGCCGAGGTAGCCGTATCCCGTGGCCGCGTCGACGTAGGGGATGCCGTTCTCCGGGAGGTTCTTGGCGAGGACCTTGCGGGTGCGGGCGTCGACGGCGAGGGCGGTGTCGCCGTCCGTGAGGCCGTAGAGGACCGAGGCGTCCGCCGTGAACCGGACGGGATCCAGAGCGGTTTCGCCCTCCGCCTGCGTCCAGAGCTGCTTGCCGTCGGCCGGCTGCCACACCGCCGTGCCGGAGAACTCCCCGACCCCCTCCTTGTCCCTGGCGGCCAGTTCGCCGGAGGGCGAGAAGAGGACGTCTTCCGGGGCCTTGTACGAGCCGGTCAGGGCGCCGCTCTTCATGTCGTACCAGGCGTGGATCCAGGTGCTGTCGTAGACGCCCGCCCGCCAGGCCACGAGGACCCTGCCGTCCGTGATCCGCTCCACGACGGCCGCCCCGGACTTCCGCAGGCCCTTGTCGTCCACCTCCACGCCCTTGGGCAGTTCGGCGTCGGCGCTGCTCCAGACCTGCTTGCCGGTGGCGAGGTCGTTGAGGGTGACCTGCTCGCGGTCGTTGTCGTAGTCGGTCGCGTGCAGGAAGCCCGCGTAGTACTGGCCGCTGATCAGCGGGGCGTGCGTCACGAATCCGTCGGCGGTGCCGGTCTCCGGGTGGAACTTGCACTGGGCGAGCCGGCCGGTGCAGGTGATGGCGCGGGTGGTGCCGCCGTCGATGGGGACGAGACGGATGGCGTCGTCGACGAGCTCGACGCGGTAGCCCTCCGTCAGGAGGCGGGGGTCGTCGTTGCCGTGCTCGTCCTTCGGGACGGGGCTGCTGCCCAGCTTGGCGCCGTGGGCGTCGTACAGGGTGGCCGTGGAGGTCGTCTTCGCCTCGGTGAGCCCGTCGGAGGCGGTGGTCGACGAGGTGCCGACGGCGATCGCCGGGGCGCCGCCGTGCCAGGTCGTGCTGCTGACCGAATTGGTCTTCACCTTCAGGGACTTGGTGACCTCGCCGGTCTTCGCGTCCCTGAACTCCAGGGTCAGGCTCTCGGCTTCGTCGGAGAGGTGCAGATACCGGTTCTCGCTCTGCTCGCTCCCCTCCTGCGGACCGGAGTTGTCGACGTACTCCCCGCTCGCGTCCTTGGCGAACAGCAGCGTCTCACCGAGGTCCAGCGCGCCGGGCGTGCCGCCGCCCTTGTTGGCGGGCAGGCTCCAGGCGGCCTTCTTGGCGAAGCCCGGCAACTCCGGGCCCTGGTAGGTGGGCCCGCTCGGAGCGGCGGCGCCACCACCGGAGCCGTCGCCCCCGGACCCGGACCCGCTCCCGCCGCCGGACCCACCACTGCACCCGGTCAACAGCACGAGCCCCGTCACGGCGGCCGCAACCACCACGGCACCCCGCAGCCGCATCGAACCATCCGTACCGCTCATACCGTCCACCGGATCGCATCCCCCGTCGTACCGTGATCCCGTGATCCCGCGGCCGCACCGGCCTCGTGATCAATACGTAGCAGCGGGTCACCATAGACGATTAACTACCGTCCCTTGACCGGCCGTTGACCCGGTCCGCCGGGATTGCCCCCTTCTCGACACCGGAAGTGTGGCCATCTCCACAAGACCTCCGCGCGCCTGCCGCCGGAGCGGGCTCTCCCAACCGGCCTCGTGCCAGGGCTTGTCGGCTGCCCGACGCAGGTGCGCCGACTTCCGCGAATTCCCCCCGGCGCGAGCCCCCGTTCACCACACTGGTGGCTGCGCCGTGGAGCACGTGACCGGGACAACGACGGGCGGTTTCGCGGACAGGGGGGTGGAATCACCATGGACGTACTGCTGGGGCTGTGGCCCGACAAGGACGCGGACGCGGAGCAGGTCGAGCGGCTGGCGTATCTGCTGCGGGGGGAACTGCGGGCGCTCGACGTCGAGGGGCTGCGCCCGGTGAACGGGGACGCGCCGCCCGACGGGGCCAAGGGGGTCGATCCGGTCACCGCCGGGGCCGTGATGCTGGCCGTCAGCGCGCCCGGCGGAGTGCTCGTCGCGCTCGTCGAGACGCTGCGGGACTGGCTCGGACGGCAGTCCGCCCGCAACCGTGTCTCGGTGACCATCGACGGGGACACGCTCGAACTGGAGCAGGCGTCCGACGGCGAACGCCGGCAACTGATCGACGCGTTCGTGCGCCGGCACCGGTCGGGAGAGTGACCGTGGGACGCAAACTGGCTCTGCTGATCGCGACGTACAGCTACGAGGACGAAGGGCTGCGGCAGCTGACCGCGCCCGGTCACGACGCGCAGGCCCTCGCCGACGTCCTGCGCGACCCGGACATCGCCGGATTCGACGTCGAGATTCTGATCGACAGGTCGCGGCACCAAGTCGGCCTGGCCCTCGGCGAGTTCTTCCGGGGCCGCCGGCACGACGACGTCACCCTGCTGTACTTCACCGGTCACGGCCTCAAGGACGACGAGGGCCAACTGCACCTGGCCATGGCCGACACCCGCCGCGACAACCTCGACTTCACCACGCTGCGCGCCGACGAGATCGACCGCGCCATGACCAAGTGCATGTCGCGCCGTCAGGTGCTGATCCTCGACTGCTGCTACAGCGGCGCCTTCCCGGCCGGCCGGCTGGCCAAGGCCGACACCGAGGCGATCTCGTTGGACCAGTTCCAGGGCCGCGGCCGCACCGTGCTGACCGCCTCCGACGCCACGCAGTACTCGTTCGAGGGCGACCAAGTGCACGGCAGCGCCCCCCAGTCGGTGTTCACCCGCCATCTGGTGCAGGGTCTGCGCGACGGCAGCGCCGACGTCGACGGCGACGGAGACATCACCCTCGACGAGCTGTACTCCTACGTCCACGCCAAGGTCGTCGACGAGATGCCCCAGCAACGCCCCAAGAAGCAGGACTCCGTCGAGGGCCGCATCGTCATCGCACAGAACATCAACTGGTCCCTGCCCACTCATCTCCACAACGCGCTGCGCAGCCCGCTCGCGACGGACCGGCTGGGTGCCGTGGAATCGCTCGCCCACCTGTACCGGGTCGGCAACGAGACCGTACGCCGGCGCGCGGCCGAGGAGCTGCGGCGCCTGGCGGACGACGACAGCCGCAGTGTGGCCCGCGAGGCCGCGGCCCGCCTCCGGGCCCCGACCGCCCAGGCGCCCTTGCCCGACGAGCCCGCTCACGTCCTCTCGGCGGCCGCCCCGTCCGCCCCCGAGGCCACCGCTCTGCCTACCGTCACCCCGGAGCCGCCCCCTCCCGCCCTGGTGTCCTTCACCCGGTCCTCGGGCCGGCACTCCGCCCCCCGGCGGCCGCCACCGGGCACCCTGCGGTGGAGATTCAGGACCAACGGCTGCGTGCAGTCCGCGCCGGCCGTCATGGACGGGACCGTGTACGTGGGCAGTGACGACGGCGCCCTGTACGCCGTCGACGCCGCCAGCGGCGAGGAGAAGTGGCGCAGTGACATCTCCAGCGACGCCATCCGGTCGGCGCCGCAGGTGGACGGCGATCTCGTGTACGTCACCTCGGGCCGGGCCCTCCACGCGGTCGACGTCGGCACCGGCGAGGTCTGCTGGCAGTACATGACCGGCGGCCAGGCGTCCGCCACGGTGGCGGTGGACGCCGACTGTGTGTACGTCGGGGGCAGCAACCTGCTCCGTGCCCTCGACATCGAAGAAGGCACGAAGCGCTGGGAGAGCAGCGGATACGGACTGACGGACTTCCGATGGGTGGTCATGGCCGGCCCGATGGCGATCCTCGGCAACGCGGGCAGCCACGTCTATGCCTTCGACAGCGTGTCACGGCAGAGGAAGTGGGCCGCCCGCGTCCCCGGCGGCCCTGTCTCCGGCCCGTCCGCACTGTTCAACGCGGTCCTCTACATCGGCAGCAAACGCGGCGAGGTGCACGCCATCGACACGTACAACGGGGTGAGGAAATGGCTCCACACCACCGGCCATCCCATCCTGTCCGCCCCCACGGCGGCGGACGGCACGGTGTACGTCGGCGACGACGACGCCCGTCTGTCCGCCCTCGACGCCGCCACCGGTGAGTGGAAGTGGCGCTTCACCGTGTCCGAGCCCATCCGGACCTCACCGGCCGTGGCGGGCGACACGGTCTACTTCGGCTGTGACGACGGCAACGTGTACGCCGTCGACACCGACTCCGGCTTCGAACGGTGGTGGTGCGCAACGGGCCGGTCCGTACGGTCCTCCCCCGTCGTCGCGGACGGAGTGGTCTACGTGGGCAGCGACAGCGACTTCCTGTACGCCATCGAGGCCGCCGACTGAACCCCGCGGGAAGCGCGCCGCAGGCCTCCACCCCCCGAGCGGGTGGAGGCCTGCGGGATCGCGGCCGCGGAGGGCCCGTGTGCGGCTACTTCAGGCCCGTGATGGACGCGCAGGCCGACTTGTACTTGGCTGTGCAGATCTGCTTGACCGTGTAGATGCCGTCGTCGACGACCGTGTCCGCGATGTTGTCCTTGGTGAGGGCGACCACGGGGACCATCTGGGACGGGATGTCCTTGTTGGTCGGACTGTCCGTCTTGTCGCGGGTGAGGGCGTCGAACTCGATACCGCGGCCCTGGACCTTCGCGACGGCCATCTCGGCAGCGGCGGACGCCTCCTGCGGGTACGACTTGTAGACGCTCATGTACTGGTCGCCCGCGACGACGCGCTGCACGGCATCCAGCTCCGCGTCCTGGCCGGTGACCGGCGGGACCTTGCTGACGCCCGCGGTCTTCAGGGCGTCGATGACGGCGCCCGCCATGCCGTCGTTCGCGGAGTAGACGGCCGCGATCTTGTCCAGGCCGATCGCGGAGATCGCCTGCTCCATGTTCGCCTTGGCGTTCTCCGGCTTCCAGTCCTTGGTGTCGTACGACTCGGCGATGTTCACCTTGCCCTTGAGCTCGGAGAGCGCGCCCTCCTTGAACTGGGCGGCGTTCGGGTCGGTGACCGACCCGTTCATCATCACGATCTTGCGGGACTCGGCGTCGGAGCCCAGCGCCTCGAGGATGGCCCGGCCCTGGACCTGGCCGACGAGCTCGTTGTCGAACGAGATGTACGCGTCGATCGGCCCCTGCGCGAGACGGTCGTAGGCGATGACGGGGATGCCCGCGTCCTTCGCCTTCTGCACGTCCTTCGCGATGGACTTGGCGTCCACCGCGTCCAGCAGGATCACGTCGACCTTGTCGGCGATCATCTGCTGGAGCTGGCTGCTCTGCTTGTCCGCGTCCTGCTCGGCATTGACGTAGTCGACTTTGCCCTTTTTGTGGGTGAGTTCGGCGACCTGCTGCTTAATGATCGGATAGTCGAACTTCTCGTAACGCGAGTTCTCCTTCTCCGGAAGGAGCAGGCCCACCGTGATGTCGTTGCCCTTCTTCGGGCTCGCCGAGCTGCCACCGCCACCGATCCCGTCCACCACGCCACAGGCGGAGAGCGAGAGGGCCGCGGCGGAAGCGGCCAGGGCTATGCCCGTACGACGAATACGGGTGTTACGAGTGTTCACATCACGTGCCTTCCGGACGAGGGCGCAGTATTGCGACCCAGGTGGCTGAAAGCCAACGCGGCGTTCACCGCAGCGTCAAGGAGTAACCACTTAACGAGATGGCAACAGCGTTCTGTGTTTCCCGCGTGAAGACAGTGTCGCAGGGAACGCGCGCCTCCATTTCGCCGCCTCCACTTCACCGCACTGACCTGCACATCGGCCCGCGCGCCCACGCCACCCGGCGCCCGAGGCGGCCTGAGGCCCCGCACCGGACACGCGGCTCCCGCTGCCCGCCATCCGAACCGCCGACGGAACCCCGACGCACCAACACCCCCCGGAATCCCTTTACTTCACACCGCTGCCGGAGCGAAACTGTCCCGCTCGACCTTCGAACCCTCGAATCTCGGACCGTCGAAGTCATACTCCCGGCCCCGGAGAGGGAACCGCCATGCGACGTTCCACCCCGCTCACCCGCGCCCTCGGCAGCGCCCTGCTCGCCTGTGCGGGCACAACCCTGCTCCTGGTGTACGTGCGCTACGACGCCCCGGCCCCGCGATGGGACATGCTCGCGGCGGCCGGTGCTGCGCTACCGCTGGCGGCGCTGTGGGCCCTGGCCTGCCGCACGGCGCCGGCACTCGGGCGCTCGACGAACGGGGCCACGGTGTCCGACGCGCCGCCCCGCAAGCTCCCCCTGCCGAAAAGGGACCGGGGCACGGTGGCCGCCGCGGTACTGCTCGCCCTCACGCCCGTGACGCTGGCCCGGTTCGCCGCAGGGGCCCACGGCAGCGTGTTCGGCGGGGCGGTGATCCTCCTGGTGCTCGTGGTCTCGCTGAAGCTGGCCGGCACGCTGCGGCGGCAGACGAGCAACGCCACCACCCGGCGCAAACTGCGCGTGCTCGCCGAGGACGCGGCGGCGGGCGAGGTGCACGCGGTCCGCGCGCGGATGGGCGAGCCCGTCATGATGCGGCTGAGCGAGAAGGGCAGCGAGCCCGGCGCGGTGTCCGTCTCGTACTGGCACTGGGCCGTCCTGCACGCGGACGGGAAGGAGATCCGGATGTCCGGGCCCCGCTCCGACGTGGCCGGCGCCGCGACACGGTTCGCCGGGCAGGAGGGGTGGTTGTGCCTGTCCACGCGGTGGAGGCTGATCGACGACGAGCAGCCCGCGGCGTTCGTCGCCGACAGCGGTGAGACGTGGATGGGGCTGACCGATCCGGACGAGGTACGGCGACACCTCACCTCGGACGCCCGTGCCACGTCCGGCGCGCTCGCCACCCGCCCCGTACCCCGGGCCGCCAAGTTCCGCCCTGCGGTCCATCTGCCCGTGCTCGGCGGCGCGTCGGGCGCCGTACTCCTGACGCTTCCCGTCCTCCTGCGCGGCGAGGACCTGCCGGCCGGGCTGCCCTGGCTGCTGTGTGCGCTCGCCGCGGTTCCCCTCTACTGGGGGGTGATACGCGGGGTCGGAGACGGCGCTCGGCAGGCGGGGCAGCGGGACGTGGAGTGGACCCTCCGCGAGGAGACGGACCCGTCGATCGCCTGACCTCTGGCCGCCCTGCGGATCACCGCCGTCCGACTACACGGGTCCTCCTCTCCGACACCGGACCTGGGGCGATACGTCGTCTACGCCACCCTCCCGGACGGCGAGGAGCGCTGCCTGTTCGTCGACGCCGTGGGTGACCGCGCTGTACGCGAACGGCACCGAGTCGGCGCCCGGCGCCGACTACGCGATCCTGCGGCCGTAGAACGCGCCAAGGGGCCCGGAGGTTCAGCAGAACCTCCGGGCCCCTTCGCACAGTCGGCGAGGTGCGACGCTCGGGCGTCAGTCCGAGGACTGGCGCTTCGGGCGCCACACCACCAGCGCGCTCGTCTGCTGGACCTCCTGGTACGGGACGAGGTCCCGGCGGTAGGAGGCGTGCACGGCGGCCTCGCGCTGCTGCATGGCCGCTGCCGCGCCCTCTACGGCGGACGACAGCTCCGCCACCCGCGCCTGCAACGCGGCGACCTGGTTCTCCAGCTCGATGATCCGCTTGATGCCGGCGAGGTTGATGCCCTCGTCCTGCGACAACTGCTGGACGGTGCGCAGCAGTTCGATGTCGCGGGCCGAGTAGCGTCGGCCCCGGCCGGCGGTGCGGTCGGGGGAGACCAGTCCGAGGCGGTCGTACTGGCGCAGTGTCTGCGGATGCAGACCGGACAGCTGGGCCGCCACCGAGATGACGTAGACCGGGGTTTCCTCGGTCAGTTCGTAGGGGTTGCGACGACGGCCGTCCATCTGCTCATGCTCCCTTCGCGGCCTGGAACAGCTCCGCCCGCGGGTCCTCGCCCGCGGTTGCCTCGCGATACGCCTCCAGGGCGTCACGAGCCTTGCCCGACACGTCCTGCGGGACCGTCACCTCGACGGTGACGAGGAGGTCGCCGCGCGAGCCGTCCTTGCGGACCGCACCCTTTCCGCGGGCACGCATCGTGCGCCCGTTGGGCGTGCCCGGCGGCAGCTTCAGGGTGACCGGCGGGCCGCCCAGCGTGGGCACCCGCACCTCACCGCCGAGGGCGGCCTCGGCGAAGGTCACGGGGACCGTCACCGTCAGGTTGTCGCCCTTGCGGCCGAAGACCGGGTGGGCGTGGACGTGCACGGTGACGTACAGGTCGCCTCCCGGACCGCCCCGTTCACCCGGTGCGCCCTTGCCGCGCAGGCGGATGCGCTGGCCGTCGGCGACACCCGCGGGGATGCGGACCTGCATGGTCCTCGACGACTTGGCGCGCCCCGAGCCGCTGCACACCTCGCAGGGGTTCTCCGCGATCAGGCCGCGGCCCTTGCAGTCGGGGCAGGGGTCGGTGAGCGAGAACCCGCCGCCCGAGCCCCGCGCGACCTGGCCGGTGCCGACGCACGTCGGGCACACCCGCGGTGTGCCGTTGGCGTCGCCGGTGCCGGAGCAGGCCTTGCAGGGCGCCTGCGAGGTCATGCGGAGCGGGACGGTCGCGCCGTCCACCGCCTCCGTGAAGCTGAGCGTGACCTCGGTGTCGATGTCCTGGCCGCGCCGGGGCTGCGTCCGCGCACCCGTTCCGGTGCCCGCACCGCCCCGGTTGAACAGGCCTCCGAAGACGTCCCCGATGCCACCGCCGAAACCGCCCTGGGCGGTGCCCCCCTGGGGGTTGCCCCCGAAGAGGTCGCCCAGGTCGAAGTTGAAGGAGCCGCCGCCGGCGCCCGGCCCCGGACGGAAGCCGCCGTTACCGAAGAGGGCGCGGGCCTCGTCGTACTCCTTGCGCTTCTTGGGGTCGCCGAGGACGTCGTTCGCCTCGGAGATCTCCTTGAAGCGCTCCTCGGCCTTGGCGTTGCCCTTGTTGGCGTCCGGGTGGAACTCGCGGGCGAGCTTCCGGTACGCCTTCTTGATCTCGGCCTCGGTGGCGTCCTTCGGGACGCCGAGGACCTTGTAGAAGTCCTTCTCGATGAAGTCCTTGGTGCTCATCCCCGACGTCCCTCCTTCCTCACAGGTTCTGCAACGTCAGCCCTCGTCCGGGCCACCGTTCTCCTTCTCGTCTGCCGTCTCGGCCGCGGCGTCCTCGGCCTTGACGGGCTGCGCGCCGGGCTGAGGCTCGGCCACGGCCACCCGCGCGGGGCGGATGGTGCGCTCGCCGATCCGATACCCGGGCTGCAGAATCGCCACGCACGTCGTCTCGGTGACGTCCGGCGCGTACGAGTGCATCAGGGCCTCGTGGATCGTCGGGTCGAAGGGCTCGCCCTCCTTGCCGAACTGCTGGAGCCCCATCTTCGCCGCGACGGTCTCCAGCGACTCGGCCACCGACTTGAAGCCGCCGACCAGTTCGCCGTGTTCCCGTGCGCGGCCGATGTCGTCGAGCGTGGGCATGAGCTCGGTCAGGAGGTTCGCGATGGCGATCTCCTTGACCGCGATCCGGTCGCGCTCGACCCGGCGGCGGTAGTTCTGGTACTCGGCCTGGAGTCGCTGGAGGTCCGCCGTGCGCTCGCCGAGCGCCGTGCGTACCTGGTCCAGCTGGGCCGTCAGACCGGCCGCCTGAGCGGCTGCCGATGCGTCCCCGGCCGGGGCCGCCCCCTCCTCCGAAGAGGGGGAGGCGGCCTTCGGCTCGGCGTCTTCGGGGGTGGCGCCGGAGGGGACGTCAGGCTTCTCGTCGAAACCCGGGGTCTCCTCCGTCACGCGGCACCGTCCTTACGGTCCTCGTCGACGATCTCTGCGTCGACGACGTCGTCGTCAGCGGCCTTGGTCTGCTCCGCGCCGGGGGCCTCGGCGCCCGCGGCACCCTGCGCGGCCTGGGCGTCGGCGTACATGGCCTGGCCGAGCTTCTGCGAGACGGCGGCGACCTTCTCCGTCGCCGTGCGGATCTCGGCGGTGTCCTCGCCCTTGAGCGCGGCCTTCAGCTCCTCGACGGAGGCCTCGACCTCGGTCTTGACCTCGCCGGGGACCTTGTCCTCGTTGTCCTTGAGGAACTTCTCCGTCTGGTAGACGAGCTGCTCGCCCTGGTTGCGGGCCTCGGCGGCCTCGCGGCGACGGTGGTCCTCGTCCGCGTACTGCTCGGCCTCCTGGCGCATGCGGTCGACCTCGTCCTTCGGCAGCGAGGAGCCGCCGGTGACGGTCATCTTCTGCTCCTTGCCCGTGCCGAGGTCCTTCGCGGTCACGTGCATGATGCCGTTGGCGTCGATGTCGAAGGCGACCTCGATCTGCGGGACACCGCGCGGGGCCGGCGGCAGACCGGTCAGCTCGAACATCCCGAGCTTCTTGTTGTACGCCGCGATCTCGCGCTCGCCCTGGTAGACCTGGATCTGCACGGAGGGCTGGTTGTCCTCGGCGGTGGTGAAGATCTCGGACCGCTTGGTCGGGATCGTCGTGTTCCGCTCGATGAGCTTCGTCATGATGCCGCCCTTGGTCTCGATACCAAGCGACAGCGGGGTCACGTCGAGGAGCAGGACGTCCTTGACCTCACCCTTGAGCACACCGGCCTGCAGCGCGGCGCCGATGGCCACGACCTCGTCCGGGTTGACGCCCTTGTTGGCGTCCTGGCCGCCGGTCAGCTCCTTGACGAGCTCGGCGACGGCGGGCATACGGGTCGAACCACCGACGAGAACGACGTGGTCGATCTCGGAGAGGTTGATGCCGGCGTCCTTGATGACGTTGTGGAACGGCGTCTTGCAGCGCTCCAGAAGGTCGGCCGTCAGCTGCTGGAACTGGGCGCGCGTGAGCTTCTCGTCCAGGTGCAGCGGGCCCTCGGCGGACGCCGTGATGTAGGGCAGGTTGATCGAGGTCTCGGTGGACGAGGACAGCTCGATCTTGGCCTTCTCGGCGGCCTCGCGGAGGCGCTGGAGGGCCATCTTGTCCTTGGAGAGGTCCACGCCGTGGCCGCTCTGGAACTGCTTCACCAGGTAGTCGACGACGCGCTGGTCCCAGTCGTCACCACCGAGGTGGTTGTCACCGTTGGTGGCCTTCACCTCGACGACGCCGTCACCGATCTCCAGGAGGGACACGTCGAAGGTGCCGCCACCGAGGTCGAAGACGAGGATCGTCTGGTCGTCCTTGTCGAGGCCGTACGCGAGCGCGGCCGCGGTGGGCTCGTTGACGATACGAAGGACGTTGAGACCGGCGATCTCACCGGCTTCCTTCGTCGCCTGACGCTCGGAGTCGTTGAAGTACGCCGGGACGGTGATGACCGCGTCGGTCACCTTCTCGCCGAGGTACGCCTCCGCGTCACGCTTGAGCTTCTGCAGGATGAACGCGCTCATCTGCTGCGGGTTGAAGTTCTTCCCGTCGAGCTCGATCTTCCAGTCCGTACCCATGTGACGCTTCACGGACCGAATGGTCCGGTCCACATTGGTGACCGCCTGACGCTTGGCCACCTCGCCGACGAGCACCTCACCGTTCTTGGCGAAGGCGACGACGGACGGCGTGGTCCTGGCGCCCTCTGCGTTGGTGATGACGGTGGGCTCGCCGCCTTCAAGAACGCTGACGACGGAGTTAGTCGTGCCCAGGTCGATGCCGACCGCACGTGCCATTTCAATTCCTCCAGCTGCCTACTTGAGTGGATCTGGCTCAAGTGTGCACGACACCCGCCGCTCGGTCAACAGAGCTGAGTCGAGGAGGCTCAACTCTTATCTCTTCCTTACACGCAAGTAGGCGCTGACCTGGGGCTTTTCCGGGCGCCGACCGCTCGTACCCCCGATACGAGTGACAGCCCGAGGACAACGAGGACCGCCCCACCCGCCACCCAGAGCGCTGCCGTCGCGTCCAGCCACCCCAGATGGATCATCAGCCCGACAGACGCCCCGGCGAACGAACCGGCCCCCACGACCACCGTCGCACCCCGGGACGTCAGCCCCAGACGCCGCAGCCGGTGCGCGAGATGCCCGCTCCGGCGCCGCACCACGAGCACCAGCACCACATCGACACTCGCCACGGCGGTCAGTGCGAACAGCGCCCCCGCGCTCACCCCGGCCCCCCGCCCGGCATGCACCAGCACCGCCGCCGAGGCCAGCACGAACCCGGTGAACAGCGCGCCACAGCGGCCGGACACGATCCGGGCCGGCGGCCAGTTCTGCATCAGGAACCCGGTGAGCGCGGCCGCCAGCACGCTCAGCAGCGCCGCGAGACCGTCCATCATCTCGGCGGCCGCGCACCCGCTCAGCGCGAAGGCGGTCACCACGGCGACGGTCCCCATCACACCGTCGGCATGGTCGAGCGAGGCGAAGGCGAAGGTGACGAAGACGATCCAGCCGACGGCCAACACCCCTAGCAACGGCCCGAGTTCGCCGTACGGCACGATCCAGGCGGCGGCCCCGGCCACCACGAGCAGCCGCAGCGGAAGCGGCACGGCCCGTACGTCCACGACCAGCCCGAGCACCGCGACACCGACCCCGGCGAGCAGCAGCCCACCCCCGTCGGCCCCCAGCGGAGCCAGCCCGCTCCAGTCCCCGATCCCGGCCACGATCCCCGTCCCGGCGACCAGCGCCGCGCCTCCGAGCAACGCCACGCGCCGCGTCCTGCGCCGTTCGGCCAGCCCGCAGCGCAGCGCGAGCGACCGCAGCAGGGCGGCGAGGACGGCAGTGAGGAAGAGGGCGGCGGTGGCGGCGGCGATTCCATACAGCACGGCGCCCAATTTATTCGCGAATGTCACAATATTGCGCGAATAACACGATCAGTTTTCACGACCCGGCTCCACGGCGTCGGCGGACCCCTGAGGGACTCATGTCACTCAGGTGAGCCTCAGCGACGCAGATCACCGCGCCCCTGGCTACAGTGCGGCGGAAGATATGGGTAGTCTCAGACGGACTACGTAAGTTACCGCTTAGTAATTAGACGAAGCCCCACCTCGCCGGCCCGAGGAGCCCCGAAATGCAACTCGCCGCGATCATTGTGTCGCTGGTCCTGATCGTGGTCGGCGTGGCGCTGTTCACCCGAGCCATCGTGGAGATCTACCGCTTCATGCGGCTCGGGCAGAACGTGCCCGCCGGTACCCGCACCGACGAACCCGTGCAGCGCACGGTGACGCTGGCCAAGGAGTTCCTCGGCCACACCCGGATGAACCGCTGGGGCATCGTCGGCTTCGCGCACTGGTTCGTGGCGATCGGCTTCTACACGCTGCTCCTGACGATCGTGAACGCCATCGGCCAGCTCTTCCAGGCCGACTGGATCCTGCCGGTCGTCGGCGACTGGGCGCCGTACAACGTCTTCGTCGAGTTCATCGGCACCACGACCGTGCTCGGCATCGTGACGCTGATCGCCATCCGGCAGCTCAACCGGCCGGGCAAGGCGGGCCGCAAGTCCCGCTTCGCGGGCTCCAACACCGGCCAGGCGTACTTCGTCGAGACGGTCATCCTCATCGTCGGCGTCTGCATCTTCATGCTGCACGCGCTGGAGGGTGCCCAGCACCACGTGGACGGCTACGAGGCCTCGTTCTTCATCTCGTACCCGGTGGTCTCGTGGCTGAAGGGGATGGACCTCTCCACGCTGCAGAACCTCACCTACTTCTTCGCCGGTCTGAAGATCGCGACGTCCTTCATCTGGATGATCACCGTCGCCCTGAAGACCGACATGGGTGTGGCCTGGCACCGCTTCCTGGGCTTCCCGAACATCTGGTTCAAGCGGAACGCGGGCGGCGCAACGGCGCTCGGCCCGCTGCTGCCGATGACGTCCGGCGGCAAGCCGATCGACTTCACCGACCCCGGTGAGGACGACGTCTTCGGTGTCTCCCAGGTCGAGCAGTTCTCCTGGAAGGGCCTGCTGGACTTCTCCACCTGCACCGAGTGCGGGCGTTGTCAGTCGCAGTGCCCCGCCTGGAACACCGGCAAGCCGCTCTCCCCGAAGCTCCTGATCATGTCCCTGCGCGACCACGCGCACGCCAAGGCGCCGTACCTGCTCGCGGGCGGCGGCAAGGACATGGAGGGCAACGAGAAGGCTTCGGCCGAGGCTTTGAAGGATGTGCCCGCGGCGGCGTTGGCCGAGGCCGAGCGCCCGCTCATCGGCACCCTCGAAGAGAACGGCGTCATCGACCCCGACGTTCTGTGGTCCTGCACCACCTGCGGCGCCTGCGTCGAGCAGTGCCCGGTGGACATCGAGCACATCGACCACATCGTCGACATGCGCCGCTACCAGGTGATGATCGAGAGCGCGTTCCCGTCCGAGGCGGGCACGATGCTCAAGAACCTGGAGAAGAAGGGCAACCCCTGGGGTCTTGCCAAGAAGCAGCGCCTGGAGTGGACGAAGGAGGTCGACTTCGAGATCCCGGTCGTCGGCCGCGACATCGAGGACCTCTCCGAGGTCGAGTACCTCTACTGGGTCGGCTGTGCCGGCGCCCTGGAGGACCGCGCCAAGAAGACCACGAAGGCCTTCGCCGAGCTGCTGCACATCGCGGGCGTCAAGTTCGCGATCATGGGCGGCGACGAGAAGTGCACCGGTGACTCCCCGCGCCGTCTCGGCAACGAGCCCCTGTTCCAGGAGCTCGGCATGGAGAACGTGGCCGCGCTGAACATGGCGTTCGGTGAGGACGACGACGACCCGGAGACGAAGAAGCCCAGGTCGGCGAAGAAGATCGTCGCCACCTGCCCGCACTGCCTCAACACCATCGGCAACGAGTACCCGCAGCTCGGCGGCGACTACGAGGTCATCCACCACACCCAGCTGCTCCAGCACCTCATCGACGAGGGCAAGCTGCTCCCGGTGACCCCGGTCGAGGGTCTGATCACCTACCACGACCCCTGCTACCTGGGCCGCCACAACAAGATCTACACGCCCCCGCGCGAGATCATGTCCGCCGTCCCGGGCCTGCGCCAGCAGGAGATGCACCGCCACAAGGAGCGCGGCTTCTGCTGCGGCGCCGGTGGTGCGCGGATGTGGATGGAGGAGCGGATCGGCAAGCGCATCAACAACGAGCGCGTGGACGAGGCCCTCTCCCTGAACCCGGACATCGTCTCCACGGCCTGCCCGTTCTGCCTGGTCATGCTGACCGACTCGGTCAACGGCAAGAAGAACGACGGCAAGGCCAAGGAGTCCGTCCAGGTCGTCGACGTCGCCCAGCTCCTCCTCGACTCGGTCAAGACCCCGGTCGACGACGAGCCCCCGGCGGGCGAGGCGGAGTCGGAGAACGCGCCGGAGCCGGAGCCGGTGAAGTAGTCCCTACGGCCATGACGGCGCCCCCTGTCTCCCAGGAGACAGGGGGCGCTGCTGTAGGTCCGGTGTAGGTCCGGCGGCCGGAACGTGAGTTCCGCCCGCACGGGCGCGCGAGAGCTAGGCGCTCTTGGGAGCCGCCTGCTGCACGACCTCGAAGGACCACACCGAGGATCCACTCGAGGCGGGCTTCGGGCGGTCGCCGCCGCCCTGGTGTGCCGCCTTCATCGGGCCTTCCATCCACGCCTGGAACGACTCCTCGTCACGCCACCGCGTGTACACCAGGTAGTCCTCAGTGCCCTCGATGGGGCGGAGAAGCTCGAACCACTCGAAGCCGTCGGAGTTCTCCACGGCGCCGGCGCGAGACGCGAAGCGCTTCTCGAGGACTTCCCGCTGCTCGACGGGGACGGTCAGGACGTTGATCTTGACTACGCTCATGGGCTCATCCTGTCCCAACCGCCGCCATGACCGGCGGGCGACCCCGCTCGCCACACCGGCTGCCTCGCTACGGTGTGGGTCCATGACGGTCCTGATCATCGGAGGCAGTGGCTTCCTGGGTGCCGAACTGATCCGGCAGGCCACCGCGGCGGGCCACGGGACGGCCGCGACGTTCGCCTCCCGGCCCGGCAAGGTCCCGGGTGTCGTCTGGCATCCGCTCGACGTCCGGGAACCCGAGCGCGTCGCCGGGGTGATTGCCGACGTCGCCCCGTCGGTCGTCGTCAACGCGTCCAGCGGCCAGGCCGACTGGGCGGTCACCGCCGATGGTGCGGTCCGCGTGGCGCTGGCCGCCGTCGAGCAGGGCTGCCGCCTGGTGCATGTGTCCAGCGACGCGGTGTTCTCCGGCGCGCGCGCCCGCTACGACGAGCGCTGCCTGCCCGATCCGCTCACCCCGTACGGCGCCGCGAAGGCCGCCGCCGAGACGGCGGTACGGCATCTGGTGCCGGGCGCCGTCGTCGCCCGCACCTCGCTGATCATCGGGTACGGCCGGTCCGGACACGAGCGCACGGTGCGCGCCCTGGCGGGCGGTACCCGGGACGGGGCCTTGTTCACGGACGACATCCGCTGCCCGGTCCATGTCGAAGACCTGGCCGCCGCCTTGTGGGAGTTGGCGCTGTCCGACGCGGCCGGGGTGTTCCACCTCGCGGGCTCGGACGCGCTGAGCCGTTATGACCTCGGTGTGCTCATCGCCCGGCGCGAAGGACTTGACGGTGCGCGCCTGCCCGCCGGGCGACGGGCCGACACCTCCCTGCCCGGCGGCCTTGATATTCGCCTCGACAGCCGCGCGACGCAGGAGCGGTTGCGCACCCGGCTCCGTGGAGCTCGCGAGTTCCTTCGCTGAGACGTCTCCCGCCGACTGTCGCCGAGGGTCACACGCACACAGGCTGTCCTCCCGCCTCGAACGCGTGCATCATTGCTCAGTCGTTGTCGCAGGGTCGGACGAGGTGAACGGTGCGGGTGCGAAGAACCGGGATGAGTACGGCGGCTTCGGCTTCCCTCGGCTGCGTTCTCCTCCTCGCCGCCTGCGGCCCCACCACGGGCGCGGACGCCACCACCAAGCACACCCCCGCGCGGATCGCCGAAGCCCCGGCTCAACTCCCCGTCCAACACGGCAAGGGCAGCAAGATGCCCGACGACTTCAACGGCGACGGCCACCGCGACCTGATCCTGAACGACCTCGTCAAGAAGACGAGCCACGCGGACGACCCGGGCATCGGGATCGTCTACGGCAGCGCACACGGACTCACCCCCGGGGCCAGCCAGTTGCTCAGCCCGGCGAAACAGGCCGCGCCCACCAAGGGCCGACTCCCCGCCGTCTTCGACGCGGAGGCGAGCTGCGACCTGGACAAGGACGGCTTCACGGACCTGGTCGTATCGACCGATCCGCCGTACGACGGCCAGGGCCGGCCGCCCGTCCCCCTCCAACTCCTCTTCGGCTCACCGACCGGCCTGACCGGCAGGGCGGTGAAGCTCGTCGTCCCCGCGAAGGCCCGCTTCGGCAACGACTGGCCCGACCAGCCGGTGTGCGGCGACTTCGACGGCGACGGCGCCGAGGACCTGGTGGTGCACGCCTCGAACGGCCAACTCAGCTATCTGCGGGGCCCGTTCACCCGCAAGGGCGCCCCACGCAAGGCCGGCGCCCCCATCCCCTCACCGGGCAACGTGCCGACAGGCCCGGCAGCCGACGTGAACCGCGACGGCTACGACGACCTCCTCGTCCGTACGGCGGAGGGCGCGGCCAAGTCCGCGATCGTCCTCGGCGGTCCTGCGGGCCCCACCCGCACCGGAGCCGTCCTGCCCACCGGCCTCGACGTCGCCCTCGGCCGCTTCGGCAGGGGCAAGGCCCTGGACGCGGCGGTCGGCGCGATGGGGGAAACGTCCCTGCGCTACGACCTCCCGACGCCCACCGCACGGGGCACCCTCACCTCCCCCGGCTCGGTCCTCGACGCCGGGGACTTCGACGGGGACGGCCTGAGCGAACTCGTGTCCAGCGGGGCGGAGTTGCGGGTGTTCCGGGGCCGTACGACGGGCCTGTCGACGGCCGGCATGATCACCGTCCAGCCGCCCGCCCGGGGCACCACGCGCGTGCTGGCGGTGGCCGACTTCGACGCGGACGGCCGGGCGGACCTGGCGGTGCGGACGTATCGGGGGGAGACGAGGGACACGGTCGCGGTGTATCCGGGGGCCGCGAAGGGGTTGGTGGCTCCGAAGCCGTCGGTCACGTTCTCCAGTGCGGAGTTCCTGGCGGGTTAGGGCGTTGTTCGTTGCCTCAGGGCGTTGATCGTGGCCGCCGCCCGCGCGTCCTCGCTTTCACCGGGATCGACAACGACCCCTATTCTCAACGGCGTTACGCCGATCAACCAGTCGGCAGGAGTCGGGGGAGTCATACCAGTATGAGCGGTACGAACGGGGACGGGCGCGACGAGCCGGAGACCCGGCGTGAGGACCGCTTCGGCGGGGGAATCGAACCGCTCACCGCCTCGGACCCGGCGCGGATCGGGCCCTACCTGCTGCTCGGGCGGCTCGGCGCCGGTGGCATGGGGAGGGTGTTCCTCGCGCGTTCCGACGGTGGGCGCACGGTCGCCGTGAAGGTGGTGCATGAGGAGCATGTGTCGGACGCGCAGTTCCGGGCGCGGTTCCGGCGGGAGATCGAGGCCGCGAGCCGAGTCGCCGAGCGGTACACGGCACCCGTGCTCGAAGCCGGGCCCGACGAGACACCGCCCTGGGTCGCCACCGGGTGTGTGCCTGGTCTGTCGCTGGAGCAGGTCGTGCGGGGGTACGGTCCGTTGCCCGCCGAGTCCCTGCACCCCCTCGCCGACGGGTTGCTGCGCGCCCTGAAGGACATCCATGACGCGGGGATCGTGCACCGGGATCTGAAGCCGTCGAACGTCATGCTGACCGTGGACGGGGTCAAGGTCATCGACTTCGGGATCGCGCGGGCCCTGGAGACCTCCGTGGAGTCGCTCCTGACCAGTACGGGGATGGTCATCGGCTCGCCGGGCTTCATGTCACCTGAGCAGATCCGGGGGCAGAGCGCCGGATTCAAGAGCGATGTGTTCACCCTCGGGTGCGTGCTCACGTACGCGGCGACGGGGCGGCTGCCCTTCGGTCACGGGGCCAGCAACCAGCACGCTGTCATGTACCAGATCGTGCAGGACGAACCGGATCTGGAGGGTGTCGAGGACCCCGCTCTGCGGGCGCTCATCACGCGGTGTCTGACCAAGGACTCCGGGCAACGGCCCGATGTGGACGAGCTGTTGTCCGACCCGGAGCGGGCCCGGCCGTCGGCCGCCGGCACGGCGTGGCTGCCCGCCGACGTCCTCGCGCGTATCGCGCGGCAGGCCGCCGAGCTGCTCGACGCCGAGGTGCGGCCGCTGCGCGAGGAGTCCGTGGACCGGGCCACCGCGGACCTGCGCCCGCGGTCCGAGCCGCCCGTGGTCGTCGCGCCGGGCAGCGGCGGCACCGAGCCGAAAGAGCGTGAACGCCGCCCGCGCCGCCGCATCTTCATCGCCCTGCCCGTGGTCGTCGTCCTCACCGTCGGTGGGACGACGATGGTCGTGCTCCAGCCCTGGAGCGGCGATCAAGGCGGAGCCCGTGCCCAGTCGCCGGGCAGCAGCACGAGTCCCACGCCGTCCGGCAGCAACTCGGCGGTCAAGCCCAGCAGTTCACCGTCCAAGAGGTCCGACGGGAAGAGCGGGAAGGACAAGAAGGAGCAGGCTTCCGATGACGGGGAGGGCGCCGCTGACGGCGGCAAGGCGGAGGGAGGCGGCGGGAGCACAGCGGCGGCCGGACGGGACAGCTCCGGCAGCAACTCGTCCGACAATTCCTCGGACACGACCGCAGGGAGCTCATCCGGCCCCGGTGACTCGTCCTCGGGTTCCTCCGACTCGTCCGCCGGCTCCCCGCCGCCCAACCTGAAGAGCTACAAGCTCGAGTACACGAACTCCTGCGTCGGAGCCTGCAACATGCCGATCAAGGCGAGCTGGACAGCGGTCTCCCGCGCGACCCGCTACGACATCCACTACACCAACAAGGGCAGCAACTTCACGGCGAAGAACGTCGACACCGTCTACTCCACCAGCAACACCAGCTACACGATCAACGGCCCGTACTCGGGCGACGAGATCTGCATCACCCTGCGCGCGGCCAACAAGTACGGCGCCTCGGCTTGGTCGGAGACCTGGTGCAGCACGGTGCCCTACTGACGGGCGACGCCGCCTCGGTTCGTGCGCGGGTGGCGTATGAGGGCGGCGAGTTGGCCACCGGCCCCGCCGCCCTCAAGCTCAGACAGTCGGGCCCTTCCTCGGGAACGGGAGCGGAAACGGAAACGGAAGCGGGTGCGGAAACGGCTCGGCCGGCAAGTACGTATGGTGCGAACTGGACACCAAGCACTGACGTCCCGGCTCGCTCAAATATTTACCGAACTCACGTACAACCCTCGCACCCCATCACAGGTCTCCTGTTCGCCGACCACCCCGCGAACCCTCGGACAACTCCAGGCAAACGCGGACGGTCCGCACCCCATCAACTGCGGATGTCCGCCAGACATCCCCCGCATGCCGCAGGAGAACCCCGCATGCACAAGCGTCACCCGCACTACGTGCGACTCGCCCTCGCGACGGCCACCGCTGCCGCGCTGACGGGCGGTCTGCTCACGTTCACGGCCGCTACGGCGTCGGCCGCGGACTCGACGACGGTCCCGCAGGCCGACTTCAACGGCGACGGCCGCGGCGACGTGGCCTTCTCGGCCTCCGGCGCCTACGTCAGCGGCCACAAGGCAGCCGGTCAGGTCGTCGCCCTCTACGGCACCTCCACCGGCGTATCGTCCGCGAAGCGCTCGACGATCAGCCAGAACACGGCCGGCGTGCCCGGCACCGCCGAGGCCGGGGACGGCTTCGGCGCCGAGACGGCGTACGCCGACTTCAACAGCGACGGGTACGACGACCTCGCCGTGTCCACCATCTGGGAGAAGGTAGGCACCGACACCAACGGTGGTGCCGTCGCGATCCTGTGGGGCTCGGCGAACGGCCTCACCGGCAAGAGCAGCGACATCCCCGACCCGTCGGCCTCGTCCCACGACTACTGGGGCAAGAACCTGGCCGCCGGCGACTTCGACGGCGACGGCAAGGCCGACCTGGCCGTCGGCAGCTCCACCAGCACGATCTACGTCTACAAGGGCGGCTTCAGCACGTCCGGCACGCCCGGCGGCCGCTACACGATCAAGCCCCCGATCCAGTCGGGCAGCCCCTCGAACGGCCCGCTGAACCTCGCCGCGGGCGACGTCAACGGCGACCACCGCACCGACCTCGTGGTCGACGGCTTCGAGACCCAGACCGCCAACGGCTGGAACAAGAACTACTGGGTGCCCGGCACGGCGAGCGGCCTGAGCGTGTCCTCCGCGCAGGTCCTCAAGCCTGGCGTGATCACCGCGATCGGCGACGTCAACGGCGACGGCTTCGGCGACATCGTCAGCGGCGCGTACTGGGACACCACCACGAGCGACGGCACGACCGTCCCCGACTCCGCCACCGGCGGCAAGGTGTGGATCACCAACGGCTCGGCGAGCGGCCCCGCCTCGGCGACCGGCATCACCCAGAACACCGGCTCCGTGCCCGGCACTTCGGAGAAGACCGACTACTTCGGCTACGACCTGGACCTCGGCGACATCAACGGCGACGGCTACCAGGACCTCGTGGTCGGCGTCGCCGGCGAGACCATCGACGGCGTCACGGACGCCGGCATGGTCACCGTCCTGTACGGCTCGGCGAGCGGCATCAAGACCTCCTCCGGCGCCCAGGCCTTCGCCCAGAGCACCGCGGGCGTCCCCGGCAATGACGAGAAGAACGACGCGCTCGGCGCGGACGTGAAGCTCGACGACCTGACCGGCGACGGCAAGGCCGACCTCGTCGCGGGCTCCTACGAGAACGACGGCAACGGCGCGGTCCTCTACCTGCCCTCCAACGGCACGAAGATCACCACCACCGGCTCCCGCACCGTCTCCCCGAGCACCTCGGGCGTCTCGACGTCGGGCACCCCGGCCTTCGGCGCGAACTTCGCCGACTGATCCCTTTCCCTCTCCTGAGCCGGGCCCGCGACCGCGGACCCGGCCTCTCTTCTCCCGGAGCCCCCGCCTTGCGCAAGCGCACCCTCCTCCTCGCCGCCACCCTCACCACCGGCCTCCTCACCGCCCTCCCCGCCGCCACGGCCACCGCCGCGCCCTCGAACCTGTCGGGCGACTTCAACGGCGACGGCTACCGCGACCTCGCGATCGCCGCGCCGATCGCCAAGGTGGCCGGCAAGACCGGCGCCGGTTACGTGGCGGTCGTCTACGGCACCGCGAGCGGCCTCGACACCTCGAAGCGGCAGATCATCAGCCAGGACACCACCGGCATCCCCGGCGTCCCCGAGTCCGGCGACTACTTCGGCGACCGCCTGACCACCGGCGACATGGACGGCGACGGCTACACGGACATCGTCGTCGGCGTGCACGGCGAGAAGATCGGCTCCACCGACTCGTACGGCGTCCTGACGGTGCTGTGGGGCGGCGCGGACGGCGTGAAGTCCGGCACCGACATCTCCTCCCCGCTGCCGGAATACCGCAACGAGCTCGGCTGGCAGATCGCAGCGGGCGACTTCGACGGAGACGGCCACACCGACCTGGCCGCCGCCAACAACTCCACGCCCGCCCTGAACATCTTCCGCGGCCCCATCTCCCGTACGGGCAAGGCAACGTCGCTCGTCGGCGTCGACACGGTCGAGCAGACCACGATCTACCCGGACGGACTGGTCGCGGGCGACGTCAACGGCGACGGGAAGACGGACCTCCTGGTCATGGGCCTGGAGGAGCCCAGCACCGGCGACGACCGCACCCGCAGCGCCCTCTACCTCGGCTCGGCCACCGGCCCGAAGTACAGCAAGAAGCTCGCGGGCGGTTACACGGCCACCATCGCCGACGTCGACAAGGACGGCTACGGCGACCTCGTCACCGGCAACTTCATGGAGAAGTCGACGAACGAGCCGAACGGCGGCCTCGGCGGCGCGGTCACGGTGACGTACGGCAGCTCCACCGGGGTCAGCTCCCGCACCCCGGTCCGCATCACCCAGGACACCGCGAACGTCCCGGGCACCGGCGAGAAGTGGGACGGCTTCGGCTGGAGCCTGTCCTCGGGCGACACCAACGGCGACGGGTACGCCGACGTCGTCATCGGCGCCAACGGCGAGAGCCTCGGCTCGGTGCGGCACGCCGGCCAGGTCACCGTCCTGCGCGGCTCCGCCACCGGCCTGACCGGCACCGGCGCCAAGTCCTACTCCCAGGACACCGCGAACGTCCCCGGCACCGCCGAGTCCGAGGACTACTTCGGCGACGCCGTCTTCCTCACGGACGCGAACGCCGACGGCCGCGCCGAGCTGGTGGTCGGCGCCATGGGCGAGAACACCTCCGACGGCTCCGTCTGGCTCTTCAAGTCCACCACCTCCGGCACGACCGCCACCGGCTCCAAGTCCTTCAGCGGCACCACCCTGGGCGGCCCGACGGGCGACGCGTACTTCGGCAACGTCCTCGCGGGCTGACCCGACGCAAAGTCCCACCGGACGTCCCCCACCGGCCGTCCCCCACCGGGAGAACTCCCCGTAGGGGACGGCCAAGGACCCCCCTTAAGGGATGTCACAGGTCGGCCGCAAACCCCCGCCGGGGAACCCGCCCCGGCACGTCACCCAGCGAGACCGGGTACGTTCGAATACGTGGCAGGATTCAGGATCGGACGGGGCGGCCGGGACAACCGGCCCCCGCAGGCGCGCCCGCGACAGCACCCGCAGCCGTACGGACAGCAGGCTCCGCAGGGACAGGGGGGCCAGCCGCCGTACGGCTACCCGGCTGCACCGCAGCAGCCCCAGCAACCCCAGTACGGGCAGCAGCAGTACGGGCAGCAGCCCTACGGCGGCGGTGGGCAGCAGTGGCCGCAGCCGGACGGCGGGCACGGTGAGCCGGAGTACTTCGGTGACGGGCACCCGCAGCAGGGACCGGACCCGTACGCGGCGAACCAGCCCGGTCACACCCAGGCGTTCTCCATCGGCGAGGACCCCTACAGCCAGGGCGAGACCTACCGTGCGGGCCAGGCCGCGGCGCCGCCGGTCGGCCCCCGCCTGCACTGGAAGGACCTGCTGAAGGGCATCGTCGCCCACCCCGGCCAGACCTTCCTCCAGATGCGCGACTACACGATGTGGGCTCCGGCCCTGATCGTCACGTTCATCTACGGCCTGCTCGCGGTCTTCGGCTTCACCGGCGCCCGCGAGGACGCCATCAACGCGACGCTGTCCAACGCGGTGCCGATCGTCCTGACGACCGCGGTCGCGTTCGTCATCAGCACGTTCATCCTGGGCGTGGTCACCCACACGCTGGCCCGCCAGCTCGGCGGCGACGGCGCCTGGCAGCCCACGGTCGGCCTCTCCATGCTGATCATGTCCATCACGGACGCCCCGCGACTGCTCGTCGCGATGTTCGTGGGCGGCGACGCGACGTTCGTCCAGGCCCTGGGCTGGGCGACCTGGGTCGCCGCGGGCGCCCTGCTCACGATGATGGTCAGCCGCTCCCACGACCTGCCGTGGCCGAAGGCCCTGGGCGCCTCGGCGATCCAGCTGATCGCGATCCTGTCGATCGTGAAGCTGGGCACGTTCTAGAGCAGAGGTACGAGGTACGACGAAGGCCCCCGGCGCCATGTGCCGGGGGCCTTCGTCATCAACGTGCCCGGCGGTCAGGCGTCGAGAACCTGCCCCGCCCGCTTCACCACAGGCGGTTCGACGCTCCACGGGAAGTTGATCCACTCGTCGGTGCGCTTCCACACGTACTCGCACTTCACGAGCGACTGGGACTTCTCGTAGATCACGGCGCTGCGGACCTCGGCGACGGCGCCGACGCAGAAGTCGTGGACGAGCTTCAGCGTCTTGCCGGTGTCGGCCACGTCGTCCGTGATCAGCACCTTCTTCTCGGAGAAGTCGATGACGTCGGGGACGGGAGCGAGCATGACCGGCATCTCCAGCGTCGTCCCCACCCCCGTGTAGAACTCGACGTTCACGAGGTGGATGTTCTTGCAGTCCAGGGCGTAGGCGAGTCCGCCCGCGACGAAGACACCGCCGCGGGCGATGCTGAGGACGACGTCGGGCTCGTAGCCGTCGTCGGCGATGGTCTGCGCCAGCTCGCGGATCGCGCCGCCGAAGCGCTCGTAGGTCAGGTTCTCGCGCACAGGCAGGCCACTCATGTCGCTCCCGCTCACACCTGGGTCCGATGGAAGTTGAGGAAGGACCGGGAGGCGGTCGGCCCGCGCTGGCCCTGGTAACGGGACCCGTACCGATCACTGCCGTACGGGAACTCGGCCGGCGAGCTGAGCCGGAACATGCACAGCTGCCCGATCTTCATGCCCGGCCAGAGCTTGATCGGGAGCGTCGCGAGGTTGGAGAGCTCCAGCGTGACGTGCCCGGAGAACCCGGGGTCGATGAACCCGGCGGTGGAGTGGGTGACGAGCCCGAGCCGCCCGAGGGAACTCTTGCCCTCGAGCCGGGACGCGAGATCGTCGGGCAACGAGATGACCTCGTACGTACTGGCGAGCACGAACTCCCCGGGGTGGAGGATGAACGGCTCGTCCCCCTCGGGTTCGACGAGCCGCGTCAGGTCGGCCTGCTCGACGGAGGGGTCGATGTGGGGGTAGCGGTGATTCTCGAACACCCGGAAGTAGCGGTCGAGCCGCACGTCGATGCTCGAGGGCTGCACCATGGATGCGTCGTACGGATCGATGCGGACCCGCCCGGCGTCGATCTCGGCCCGGATGTCCTTGTCTGAGAGAAGCACGCCCCGAGGATACGCAGAGCGCGCGGACCGACCACAATCGGTCGACCCGCGCGCGTCTTGTTCTTCGTGGTTCTTCGTACTGCTACCGGTTACCGCTTCTCCGACTAGCGCTTCTCCAAGGTCACCGGCACGACGTTCCGGAGCCGCGCGCAGCGTGGACACCGGATGAGCCGGCCGGGGCCGAGCCGGTCGGCCTGCTGCATCGGGAACGAAGCGGTGCTGAACACGTGCCCCTCGGCACAACGGACGACGGTGTGCTCCATCAAGTCCTCAGAGTCCCTTCCCCAAGAGCCTTCGTCTCACTTCATCTCACTGGCGTGAGTGACGACGAAAGCCACATTACGGGACGAAAGGAACGGTCCTCCAGGCGGCACTCCGACCACCCACGAACCCGCTCCCTCACCTCCACCGTACGCCCCAACTCCCGGCCCCCGCAGCCCCATCCACCCTCCCCAACGCACCCGGGCCCCGCGGCTTCGACGCCGGGGGCCTGGCATGAGGTAGAGTTATCGAGCATTCGACACCGGCTCGATCGGCGTCTTACGCGGGTGTAGTTTAGTGGTAGAACATCAGCTTCCCAAGCTGAGAGTGCGAGTTCGATTCTCGTCACCCGCTCCAGAGTGAAACCCCAGGTCAGCGGCCTGGGGTTTGTTTATTGGTGAGCCGTTTCGGCGGTTCGCCTGCGGCCCTGCGCCGGAAGATTGGGCACGCGGAGGGCACGAGCGCCTTGCGCGCAGCACGTTCCCGTCGCGGCGCGGCGCTTACCTGCGACTTCACGTCGACCATCGGGAGTTCGCACGGTCAGAGCGCTCATCCCGCCGTTCCGGAACGGCGCCGGACGCCACCCCACCCCGTGTCGCACTTCGACAGTTAGGGACACAAGTCCCCTGTAGGTACGGGCGCTTGGCCGCAGAGAATCTCGTATCAGAGCGGGAGGTCGTCGGGCAGCACCCGGAACGCTTTGTGGCGACCCAACGGACGTACGGCCCGGAAGTCCCGTCGGTCGAGGGTGAGGATCGCGTCGGTGTCATAGTCGGCGGCGAGCGCCACGTTCACCGCGTCGGCGAGGTCCAGGTCAAGCGCGCCGTAGCGGACTCGGACGGACTGCGCGGCGCCCAAATGGGCTTCCGTGATCTGAGGCATGGCGACCCGGCCCCGGCTCATCCAGCGCCGCAGGTCGTCGACCGCGCTGACGGCAGCTGCGCGCCCCAACTCACGTGTGGCCACGTGATCGAGTTCTGCCAACAGCAGAGGGGACATGACCAGGAGACCGGCCGCCATGATCGCCTCGTTCGCCGCTCCATGCTCCGGGTGCGTCGAGTCGAGTGCGGCGAGGAGGCCGGACGTGTCGGCGATGACGATGATCACGCGGCAGTTCCGGAGTCCGTCTCGCGGCCAACCGCGTCGGCGACCGCGTCACGGACCTCAGCCTTGGAAGGCGTACGCCCCGACCCCTCGAACGTCCGCGAGAAGAGCGGCTCATCCCAGACCCGGTTCGCCATGGCCGCGAGATGAATCCCCTGGCGGATGATCTCGGCCTCGCTTATGCCCCGCCGCTTGGCCGCCTCCTTGATGATCGCCAGGTCTTCGGGGTCGGCGTAGACGTTCGTGCGCTTCATAGACATGTACCAAGCATAGTCCATGTACAGGATTGATGTATGTCGTTGCCTTCCTCAGTTGCCGGGACTGCCGAGCTGTCCTCACAGGCCCTGTCACGGTGCCAGACTGATCCTGTGGAGAGGGGTACGTCATGGGGTTCGGCTTCCGTGTCGGTGTGCCTGGGATGAGTGTGCGTGTCTCCACGCGTGGGGTACGGACCTCGATCGGACCGCGCGCCGCAAGGCTCAGCGTGGGCAGTGGCGGTGCCAGGATGTCGACCGGGCTCGGCCCCTTCTACGCCTCAAGTTCCCTCAGCGGCAGCCGGCGGCCGACCAGCACACGCCGCACCACACGGTCCCGGACGGTCGCCCCGTCAGCCGCACAACTGGATCGAGCGCGCCGCCAGGCGGAACGGGCTCGGCAGGAGGCTGAGCGCAATGCCGCCATCGCTCAACTGAAGGAGTTACGGCGGCAGATGACCAGCGTCCATCTGGAGTCCTTCCCCAGAGCCCACCTGCCCGTAGTCCCAGACACTCCTCAATTGGGGTTGCCCTGGGCGCTTGCCGAGGCCCAGATGTTCCACCTTCAGGGCGTGGGACGGCTGGCTCGAACGGAGAGGGCTGCGGCCAGGCGGCGGGCAGAACAGGACGCGCCCACCTATCTGGCCGCGGAGACCGCGAGGCTGCGCGAAGTCCAACAGCGATTGGCGGACGAGGCCGAACGCTGGTGGCAGGCCCTGCTCGCCAACGACGAGGACACCGTCTGCGAGACGGTGAACACCGCCTTCTCCGACAACCCGGCCGCCGGCTGTGCCGTCGGCGTGGACGGCTCGGTGCTGTCCGTCGTCATGCGGCAACAAGACCTCGACACAATGCCCACCCAGACGCCCGGACTGACGCCCGGCGGACGCCCGACGCTGAAGAACCTCACCAAACGCGATCGCGTCCTGTGGTGGCTGACGTCCATGGGCTCCAACATCGTCGCCACGCTCAAGGAAGGCTTCGCCACCGCGCCCGCCATCACCGCCATCGACCTCGCCGTGCTGACCCGCTTGCCCGACACGCAGCGCCTGGGCTTCGTGGCCTACGGCCACTGGACACGCCAAGCCATCGAGTCCACGCCCTGGCGAGAGCCCGAGGACGCCCTGCGCTTCCTGGACATCGGCCAGGACGTCACCTGCTCCGTCACCACCACCACATCGGGCAACTTTTCCAGCGCGCTCAGGCCACTGAACATCACGCGCGTGCCCGGACTACAGGACCTACTGGACCACGCCCAGGACGAACCCGACACCGACGGGGCCTCCCTGGCCGACCTCGACACCACCCTCGGCTCCAACACCCCGACCGGCAGGCTAGCTCCCGTCCCTGATCCATTCTCGGTCAAGCCGTTCGCCGAGTGGAAGCAACAGACGCCGGCCGCCCAGCCCCCCATGCCTCGCACACCGCCAGAACCTCCGTCCGTACTCGTCCCCGGCCAGACAGTCGCGCTACCTGAGGACGCCTGGCAGGGGCTGCACATCGCCTTCAGCTTCGCCGGCGCAGATGCGGACCTCACCCTCTTCCTCATCGGAGCCGACGGACGAGTGGACTGTGACGCGCACTTCGTCTTCTACAACCACCCCTCCGCAGCCGACGGCGCGGTACGACTCCTGGGCAAGCAACAAGAAGGACCCCACACCGTCGAGCGTGGAGCCGTACACTTGGCCGCTCTTCCCGAACTGGTACAAAGCGTTGCCATAGCCATCAACACGGATGTCGAAACGGGGCTTACCTGCGGTTCCCTTACACACGCCGCCCTGTACATGGACTGTGTGACCGGGGCCGCCTGGACGTTCCAGCCTCCTGCCGACCCGCACATCCGAGCAATGGTCGTCGCCGAGCTATACAGACATACCGTCAACAGCCAACCGGTGTGGAAAGTACGTGCCATCGGCCAAGGCTGGGCAGACGGCCTCGAAGGTCTTGCCCGCGCCTATGGGGTCGACGTCGAGTAAACCTCGGGTCCAGTCCCGCGTACGCGCGCGCAATCACTCAGGCGACTTGGCGGCGCACGAGCCCGAGCAGCACAGGCCCGCGGCGCTGCCGCACAGCACACCGGCGCTCCGGTTCCAATGGACAGCAGCCGCCCCAGCCGCGCAAGCACGGCCACGCTCCCGGTGACGCCCAACGCCCGAGCTCCGACGGAACGTCACCTGCGCCGTCGGTAACCCCACAACGCGGAGGCGCCTTTCGGTCATTCTTCGATCCGAACGCCTCCGTGCGCAGCTTGTGCAGGTTTGCGCTATGGCAGCGCTTGCCTTGCCCAAGGACGATGCCCCTCTGTGTCCGCCGCGTTCAGATGTCGCGGCGGGCATCGGAGACACGGGGGTGGGGGACTTGTCCTACGCGGAGCACCAGTCGGTCTTTTCGGCACCCGCGGTGCCGTTGGGGACTGCGGCTGATGCGCGGGAAATGATCGGGCATGGGGCGTATACCGAGGGGGTCACCCGCCGATTGAGCGCTGCGACCTTCGCCCGTACGGACTGGCTGGCCGTGCTCCGCGCCGAACTGGCGCGGCTGTGGAAGGAGTTGAAGGCAGCCTTGCGGAAGCGGTTTCGCTGGCTCTTCCCTCCCAAGGAGGCGGAGAAGGCCCCTGGTCCCTCCGAGCCGGCCCCGCCCTCGGTCGTCGTCGGTGAGGACTATGCGGTCTGGGTTCGACGGAGGATCAAGAAGTCGAAGCGGCCTGTACCGATGTACGGCTTCCACCAGGAACCCGTGGTGGAAGCCTCTGATCACGCCATACGCCATATGCGCAAACGGCGCGTGGTCGTCGCTGGGGTGGTCGCGGTCGTCGTCTGGCAGGCCATCGCCAGCACTCTGACAGTGGGGTGGGCCGCCCTCACCCTGATCGTCGGGGTGTGGGGCGTGTACCTGGTCGAGCGCTACCTGGCACAGACACGCCTCAACGCCCTGTTGGCCGGTGAGCTGCACGCGGCTCCAAAAGCCGTTCAGGCCCACGCTTTGCCGTACCTCCGCGAGCGCCGCGACAGCGGCGACCGGGACCACTTTCTCGGAGCGGGCCTTCAGGCATGGCCGCCGGCGGTCATCGGCATCGACGTCGAGCCGGCCCCGGAGAACCAGGATGTCGGAGACGATGACACCGGGCTGCCTTCGGGACTCGGTTCGCCGGCACAACGCCCAGGTCAGCCCGACATTGCCGAGGTGGCAAAAGCCGTTCTGGACGCTCTGGCCCAGCACAACAAGCCGGTGGCCCGCAAGCCGCCGAAGCACTTCACCGTGGCCCAGCTGCACACTCACATCGCGCGCCGCCTGGACGACCCGGCACCCGCCCATCACCGCGATCACCCCATCCCGCGCATGGAGGTCACCGGCATCGCCGGCATCCACTACAAGCGCTGGGACCAGATCGACGACGACACCTGGCGCAGCCTTCACGCCCTCGCCGAGGACAACATCGGCCACAAGCCCGCCGAGGAGATCGCCCGCCGCTACATCTGGGCCCGGGTCACCGCCTGGAACGGTGATCTCATCGCCGCCGTCCTGGTCCACCTCGCCTACCAGGGCGGGTTTCTGCGCGTCACCGTCCGCCCGCACATCATGGGCCCGCTCAACCCGAAGGTGGCCGGTCTCAAGCCCGCCGACCCGCGGAGCCTCAGATGGATGGGCCGCACCGCGTTCAACGCCCTCGGCGACATCTACGTCGGAGCCGACCGGCTCATACGCCGCACGGCCCGCAGGCGCCCCGAACTCGACCCGGGCAGCGGACCGGTCAGCCTCCGCGAGGTCTACAGCGTCCGTTGGATAGAGGACATGCACACCAATGACGACGCCCGCTACTACGTGCAGATGATGCAGCGCCGCGTCTTCGACTCCACCGAGATCTTCCTGCGCGACCACAACGTCGACATCGCCGCATACCAGCAACAGGCCACCGCGATCTACAACTTCGGCGTCATGAACGGCGGCACCATGGCTGGCCCAGTACAAGCCACGCCGTTCTCTAACAACGCCACCATGACCAACTGACGCGCACCCCCATCAGGAGCCCCGCATGGCCGTCCGCCACCAGTCCGACCCGGTCCCCAACGGACCCAACTTCGGCATCATCAACAAAGGCAACATGACCGGACCCGCCCAAGCCGCAGCGTTCTCCCAGAACGCCAGCCAAACCAACAACATCACCAACGGAGCCGTCAACAAAGCCCGCGACAGCATCGACGACCTCCAACGGCGTCTGGAAGAACTACGCGGTCAGTACCCCGAGGTGGATGCCGCCCTGCGCGACCTCGCCATGATCGCCCCGCGCCTGGACGAACCCGAACGCGACCCCGGCACCCTGCGCTACATGCTCCAGAATCTCGTCGAACGCTGCGGCGGCTTCCCCAACCTCCTGGCCGCAGCCCAACTCGTGCAGTCCACTGTCATGGCACTGCTACCTGGATCCTGACCACCCCCGCTGAGGTTACCGAGCGAGCTGGGTCTCAAGGAGGTCCAGGGCTTCCTACCAGCGGAAGCAGTCCGCTCCGCCGCCAGCCTTGCACCGGTGGGGCTCGTAGCTGCCGATCAGAACGTCCATTTCCTGCAACCGTTCCAGACTGCCGGTACGCGAGGTAAGCGGCCTGGACCGAGTTCAGGTACGGCATCACGGCGACCGGCACGCCCATTGCGGGTGCCTAGTACGGGACGCCCAGCGCGAGATGGTCGGAGATCCAGGCAGCCCACTTGTTGCCGGTGTTAAGATCGTGTCCTACGTGGTGAGGCGGACGTTGACTCAACATGGGGCGGGGTACGTGGAGTTGGATCGTTCCGGACGGGCTGTGGGAGATCGCGAAGCCGTTGATCCCGCCGCCAAAGGTGCGGCCACAGGGCGGCGGAACGCAGGACACGCCTGATGAGACGCTGTTCGCGGCCATCATCTATGTACTGGTCAGCGGCTGCGCCTGGCGCCAACTGCCACCCTGCTTCGGCATATCCAAGTCGACCGCCCACCGCCGGTTCCTGATCTGGTCGAGAGCCGGCGTCTGGGGCCGCCTGCACGAAGCCGTGCTGCACTGCCTCGACGACGCCGGCCTCATCGACGTCACCCGCGTGGTCCTCGACACTGCCCATGTCCGGGCTAAAAAGGGGGCGAACACACAGGTCCAAGCCCCGTGGACCGGGGCAAGCCGGGTTCCAAGATGCACATCCTGTCGGACGCGAACGGACTGCCCCTCCTCGTCGGCATCTCGGCCGGCAACACCTACGACAGTGAAGGGCTGAAGCCCATGGTCGAGGGTCACCAAACGAGACACGACCTCTACCGAGGCCGGCACTTCAAACCCCAGCGTCTACACGCCGACAAAGCCTACGACCGGGCCGACCTGCGAAAATGGCTGCGCGGAAAGCGGATCGGCGTGCGCATCGCCCGCAAAGGCATCGAATCCAGCGAACGCTTAGGGCGTCGAAGGTGGGTGATCGAGCGCACGATGTCGTGGCTGTCCGGCTACCGCAGACTCAGCCCCCGCTACGAGCGCCATCCCCGCAACTACCTGGCCTTCCTCGGGCTTGCCGCCGCCCTCTGTTGCTACAAGCGACTCGTCCGCCTCACCACGTAGGACACGGTCTAAGAGCGGGAACAGTGGTGCAATCCGACCCGCACGGCCACCCCAGGAGAAGACATATACCCAGGTCAGAGGTAATAGGGCCCGCCCAAGCGCCGTCGCTTCCCAAGCTGAGAGTGCGAGTTCGATTCTCGTCACCCGCTCTTTTTGAAGCCCCAGGTCAGTGGCCTGGGGCTTCGGTGTTGTCTGAGATCTTCATGGTTTCAGGTCCGCCGAGCTCGACGGTGCGGACTGCGACGGCACGAGTGCTGGTTCTCCGCTCGGCGGAGCCGCCGTCTTCCAGGCGTCTGGCCGCCTGCTCGTGCGTGGCCACAGTCGTCCCAGTGACCGGTAGAAGCGGTCCGGCAGGAACACGGCGTCCGCGATGATCATCGCGCCGGAGAAGAGTGGCAGTCCCATGAGGACGGCGATGCCCATGTGCATGCCCAACAGCATGGTCAGGACCGGGTACTTGAGCCGTCCGAACAGGACGAACGGGAACGCGACCTGCAACAGCACTGTCAGGTAGCAGGCGATGGCGATCAGCATGTCGTGCTCGTCCGCCATGAGGGAGAGCTCGGGCCAGGGGCGGAACAGGTCCAGGTTCAGGACGTAGTGGAGGGCGGTGCCGTTGCCCCAGGCGCCGCCCTGCACCTTGTAGAGGCCCGCGGATCCGTAGAGGAAGCAGACCTGGGCCGCGATGACGAACATGCCGCAGTTGTGGAGTACTACCGTCAAGGTCCGGCGGGACGTGCCCAGTTGATGCCGGAGGCCGTCTGCTTCTGAGTCTGTGGAGCCGCTCTCCCTCTTCCCCGCCAAGGCTCGGAGACGGGTTCTGCGCGCGTCCAGGGACCAGCGTCGGCCGCACGCGGTGAGGACGAGGTACAGGGCCATGAGGAGGATGAGGTTGTCTCCGCCGTCGGTCATGAAGATCGCCCTGGCGTGGAACGACGCCACCACGACCGCGAACAGCACGGACACCACTCGGGTCCGCCAGCCCAGCGTGAACAGCGCGGAGGTGACGAGGGCCAGCACGTAGCAGGTCTCGAAGTACGCTCGGCTGTCGGACAGGGTGAGGATGCTGGCCCAACCCGTCTGGTCGAACAGCTGCCTGGCCAGCTCGGGCGTCCATGGCGAGCCGGGGCCCCAGATCTGGTCACGGTGCGGAAACTCGCGCAGCAGGAAGACGAGATAGAGCAGGCCGTATCCGATCCGGAGGACCGCCGCGGCATACAGCGAGACCGGCCGGTCGGTCACAGCGGTGAGCAACTCACCGATCCGCTCGGGTACATGGCGCGGCGCGCTCGCATCCGCCGCCTTGGGAGTACGCCGGCACGGCGCGAGCGACTGCTCAGTTTCCATGGGAGGCCACCTTCCACCAGGGCAGATACCGTTCGGCAGGCTTCGGCGCCGCGGCGGACGCGCCTGGGCCGCTCGCCGCGGCAGGCACGGCGATGGGCATGGTGATCACCCGCAGCTGGACGGACTCGAAGGTGCCGCCGCGGTGGTCGGCGATGCGGTCCGTCGCGATGTTGGTCAGGTACTGCTGCACCATCAACGCCCGCTCCGAGCGAGGCCGGTCGTCGCCGCCGTGGGTTTCGAGGTAGGAACTCCATGCCCGCCGCAGCATGTTCTGAGATGTGTGGCTCGGGAAGACGCTGTGCTTCACAGCGGAGTTGTCGACGGCAGTCAGGTCGAACCAGCCGCTCACCTGCACCGTGCCGTCCGGGGCGGTGTGCATGGTCCTCGCCGAGATCTGCCGGTTGACCGACTCCGGATTCGGTGCGAAGAGTCTCCAGTTCTGCTCGAACAGGGGGAAGACCCACGCATTGACCTGCCGGCTGTACTGCTGGGAGAGAGGGTTGGGGGGTGCCACGTGCAGGAACACGAGGAGGACATGGATCAGGGCCGTCGCCAGACACAGGGCCACGGCGGCGCTCGTCCCCGCTCTCAGGAGGATGGGCGGGATGGGCGGAGGCTGCGAAGGATCTTGGAGCGCAGGGATTTCCCCTCCCCGGGCCTTCTCCCTTGTCGGCTCGGGCCCAACGGGCCTTTCCATCCTGGCTTCTCTCACTGCTTCTCCTGAGATGTCGCCGGCGGCGCGCGACGGAACTGCCACGATCCGGCGCGCGCCACTGGTCCTGATTGCTCACATGGAGCCAGGTGGAGCTAGTCAGACTTCTCCTGGTGATCTTCGTGGCCGCTGCCGTAGCCCTCGGGCTTCCCACCGTGTCCGTAGCCCTCGGGCTTCCCACCGTGTCCGTAGCCCTCGGGCTTCCCACCGTGTCCGTAGCCCTCGGGCTTCCCACCGTGTCCGTGCCCCTCGGGCTTCCCACCATGGTCGTGACCGTTTCCACCGGTCGCGCCGCCGGTCTGGCCACCTGTCGCACCACCGGCGGTGCCGCCCGAGGTGGCACCCGCGACGAGGCCGCCCAGCGCGCCGCCGCTGGTTCCACCGGACGTCAGGACGCCGCCAAGAAGGCCGCCCAGCGCACCACCGGTTCCGCCACCCGTCGGTACGCCGCCGATGGCGCCGACCGTGGTGCTGCCTGTGGTGCCGGTCGTGGTGCCGGTCGTGGTGTCACCTGTTGTGGCACCGGCGATCACACCACCGGTGACCAGACCACCCGTGGTCCCACCGGTGCCTCCGGCCGCGCACGGCCCCAGGAAGATCCTGTTGGTGTCCAGCGTCACGGCGCCGTTACCGGTGCCGCCCGCATCGGCCAGCAGTCGGCCGTTGATGGTCGCCCCCGTGGTGGCACTGATCGAGGTGTTGGCCAGGATGGTGCCAGCGAACGAGGTGTGGGTACCGAGCGTGGCCGAACTGCCCACCTGCCAGAACACATTGCACGGCGAGGCGCCGTTGACGAAGGTCACCGTGCTGTTCTCGGCTGCCGTCTTCAGAGTCGAACCGATCTGGAACACCCAGACGGCATTGGGGTTGCCCTGGGCGTCCAGGGTGAGTGTGCCGGTGATCTGTGCGCTGCTGTTCGCCCTGTAGAGGCCCGGCGTCAGCACCTGGCCGCCGAACTCGTGGGGAGCGTCGTTGTACACCACGGGGTCCAGCGACTGTCCGGCGGCCTGGTTGTACGCCGTGGTCAGCTGGGTCTTGGCCAGGCCCGCGTGGGCATCGGCAGCGTGCAGAGTCCCGGGCGGGGTCACAATGCCGGGCGGGAACCCGGTGATGGCCGTACCAGGGCTCACACCGACGTTGAGACCGTTGACCACCGTCGGGCCGGTGTTGGTGACCGTCGCACCACCCAGTACGCCGTAGGTGGCCAGCGTCGTACCGATTGGCACGGGGGTGGCAATGGCATTTGCGCGTGTCGGCGTCATCGCGACGACGACAGCGGCGATCACCACGGCCATCACCGCCGCGGTCCAGGCCGACATGGTTCGTCGTAGAGGCACGTCAGGGATATTCAGCGTCATCGAGGGGCCAACTCCTTGGTGCGGATGGTCTTGGCGGTTCCCGCTCGCACAGAATCGCCTGCTTTCTGGCGTTGGCATATTACTGAGGCGCGTGCCGGTCAACGATTCATTCGAGCACTTTCTCCGGAATCGCTGAATGGACCACGAAATACATAGGAATACTTAATGGGCCGGGTGGTTCTGAAATCGGAACCATCGACAGAGAGGACCATCCGGCCCAGTCGACGGGACGGAAGACCATCACCGGAAGATCGCACGCGCCTCATGGAGGGCGTCCGCTCCTATCGATATCGACCCGGGTCGAGGAAACTTGACAATTCTGGTATCCGCGACAAGGATCCAGCCCGCCACCTTGGCCTATCCGATGCGAGAGGGATTGATCGTCGTCGTCGGGCCACGGGCGATAGACCCCGCACGGCCAGACCGAAACACCACGGCATTCGGTGCCCGGTAGGCCGCGGGAAGAGTGCGTTCGAGGCATCGCTCGGGACATTTCCGAGCTGCACTGTCCGCAATAATATTGACTGTGGGTCGGTTCACTCTCACGTGCAACCGCCCGGAAGGGTGACTCCGGCGTGTTTGCGCCGCAGTCGTTTTCCCCGCCCTCGGAGATACAGCCCAGGAGACGTCGGCGCTCGACCGTGGAGCAGACCCGTAGATGGGAAAAGCCGCATGCCGACCGACCACCCGGCCTGGCCGCATACATGTGCCGACGTTAAGGTGTGGCGCCGTACTCGGCAGATCGGTCCCCTGAGGGAGGTGGGAATGAGGCTCATGGATGCGAACCACGCGGAGCTGGTTGTCGCGGCGCAGGCCGGTGACGATCGGGCGCGCGAGGAGCTGATCGCCGCGTACCTGCCGTTGCTCTACAACATCGTCGGGCGAGCGCTGAGCGGACATGCCGACGTCGACGACGTCGTCCAGGAAACCCTGCTGCGCGTGGTGCGCGACCTGCCTGCCCTGCGTTCCCCCGAGAGCTTCCGGTCCTGGCTGGTGGCGATCACGCTCCGCCAGATCAATACCCACTGGCACCGGCAACGCGCCTTCGCCGGCCGGACCACGGTCATCGACGAGGCACGCCAGATACCCGACGCCGGCGCCGAACCCGAGGACATGACGATCCTGCGTCTGCATGTGTCGGACGAGCGCCGTCAGGTCGTCGAGGCCGGCCGGTGGCTCGACCCGGACCACCGGGTGCTGCTGTCGCTGTGGTGGCAGGAATGCGCCGGCTCGCTGAGCCGTGACGACATCGCCGCCGCGACCGGGCTCACGGTCGCCCACGTCGGAGTGAGCCTGCAACGCATGCGCGAGCAGCTGGAACTGAGCCGGACGATCGTCGCCGCGCTGGAGGCCGAGCCGCGCTGTCCGCAGTTGGACGAGTCCGTCGTCGGCTGGGACGGACTCCGCACATCGGTGTGGCGCAAGCGGATCGCGCGGCACACCCGCGACTGCCCGGTCTGCACGGCGACGACGACAGAACGGGTTCCGGCCGACCTCCTGCTCCTCAGCCTCGCGCCGCTGGCGGTCCCGGCCGGGCTCATCGCCGCGCTGGCCGCCAAGGGCCTGCTGTCGGGTACGGCCGTGAGCGCCGCCGGGCTGGCCACGGCACATGTCGGCTTCGGCACGGCGGCGTCGGGGGGAGGCGGTCTGCACAGCTCGCTGCTCGGCAAGCTCTCCGCGGTGACCGCTCATCCGCTGGTGAGCCTCACCACGGGCGCGGTGCTCATCGCCGGAACCGCCACCTACGCGGCCTGGCCCGAACCGGCTCATCGGACGCCCGGCGTCACCGCCGCTCCCACGGCCGGCACTCCCACGCCGACTCCGTCACGCCCCACGTCCCGACCGTCCCCGGTGAGTCCGTCCGCCGTCGCGGGCACTGTTCCGCTGGGCGCACAGTCACTGGAGTCCGTCGACGAGCCCGCCCTGTACGTCACGTATGCCGGCGACTTCGCGACGCTCGGCCGGGTCTCCGCGTCCGGCAGCGCGCTGACACGGCAGCGGGCCACCTTCACGGTCATCCGGGGACTGGCCGACACACGGTGCGTCACCTTCCGTGCCACCGACGGCCGCTATCTGCGCCATCGTGACCTGCGGCTACGGCTGAGCGCCGACGACGGCAGCGAACTGTTCCGTGAAGACGCCACCTTCTGTCCGCGCCCTGGGGCGGTCGCCGGGTCGGTGACCCTGCACGCGCACAACTATCCCGGGTCGGTCCTCCGCCACCGCGACGGTGGCATCCGGCTCGATGGCTCCGACGGCACTCGGGCCTTCGCCGGCCAGGCTTCCTTCATCGTGCGCAGGGCCCGGGCTTGAGAACCGCCCTCTGAGCATTCCGGACCGAGTCGCGCATCGACGGCTGCCTCGCCGAGACCGGTCTGCAGGCAGATCACCGCAACCGCAACCCCCACCGCCACCGCCACCACTCCAAAGCCCTTCACCAGTGATCTGGGCGGCGCGCCCCTTCCACAGGGACGGCCGGACCGCGGGGCTTGGCATAACGCTTTTTGCCTGCGAGATGCATCACTGAGCAATCGTCAGGACAGCGCGACTTTTCTGTTACGAGACCGCGAGTTCGGAGGCCTCCACTTCGGGGAGTGCCCTTCCCGCCGCTCACCACGACGTGCCGGCGTGGCCGGGTCCCCGACTCCCCCGTTGACGTATCCCCTGATGAAAGCCCCTCCCATGACGCGACACACCCACGAACCGATCAGCGCACCCAGAGTGACCCGCGACCTCCGAGGAGAATCATGAAGGGCCTGCACCGGCTCGGCCGGCGTCGCCGAACACTGGCGATAGGGCTGTCGGCGGCGGCGGTGGTGGCCGGTGTAGTGACGCTCCTCCCCAGCTCCGCCGGAGCCGCGACCCTGGGTACGCAGGCGGCCCCCTCGGGCAGGTACTTCGGCACCGCTGTGGCCGCCGGAAGGCTCGGCGACTCGACGTACTCCACGATCTTGGACCGGGAATTCAACATGATCACCCCGGAGAACGAGATGAAGTGGGACACCACCGAACCGTCCCGCGGCAACTTCAACTTCGGTCCCGGCGACCAGATCGTCAACCACGCCACCGCGCACGGGCAGCGGATGCGCGGCCACACGCTGGTCTGGCACTCCCAACTGCCCGGCTGGGTCAGCTCCATCGGCGACGCGAACACCCTGCGCAGCGTGATGAAGAACCACATCACCACGGAGATGAACCACTACAAGGGCAAGATCTACGCCTGGGACGTGGTCAACGAGGCCTTCGCCGACGGCGGCAGCGGCCAGCACCGCAGTTCGGTGTTCCAGAACGTGCTCGGCAACGGCTTCATCGAGGAGGCGTTCCGCACCGCCCGGGCCGCCGACTCCTCGGCCAAGCTCTGCTACAACGACTACAACATCGAGAACTGGACCGACGCCAAGACCCAGGGCGTCTACAACATGGTCAAGGACTTCAAGGCGCGCGGCGTGCCCATCGACTGCGTCGGGTTCCAGAGCCACTTCGGCGCCGGCGGCCCACCGTCCAGCTTCCAGACCACCTTGTCCAACTTCGCCGCCCTGGGCGTCGACGTCCAGGTCACCGAACTGGACATCGCCCAGGCGTCGTCCACCCACTACGCCAACGCGGTCAACGCCTGTCTGTCCGTGGCCCGGTGCACCGGCCTCACGGTATGGGGCATCCGTGACAGCGATTCCTGGCGCAGCAGCGACAGCCCCCTGCTGTTCGACAACAACGGCAACCCCAAGGCTGCCTACACCGCAGTCATGAACGCCCTCAAGTCCGCTCCCGGTACCGACACGGGCGGGACGACGACCACGGGCGGGACCGGTACCGGGGCGATCAAGGGCGTCGCCTCCGGTCGTTGTATCGACATCAACGGCTCCACCACCGTCAACGGCACCCAGGCGCAGCTGTGGGACTGCAACGGACAGACCAACCAGCGCTGGACCCACACCTCCGGCAAGCAGCTGATGATCTACGGCAACAAGTGCCTGGAGGCCAAGGGCACCGGCAACGACACCGCGGTGGTCATCGGGGACTGCGACGGCGGCGCCAGCCAGCAGTGGAACATCAACACCAACGGCACGATCGCCGGCGTCCAGTCCGGGCGGTGCCTCGACGCCGTCGGCGCGGGCACCACCAACGGCACGAAGATCCAGCTGTACTCCTGCTGGTCCGGCAGCAACCAGAAGTGGACCGGCCTGTCAGGGACGTCGACATCGACCCCGACGCCGACAGCGACCGGCGGCGCGTGTGCTCTTCCGTCGACGTACCGGTGGACGTCGACGGGCGCGTTGGCGCAGCCCGCGAACGGGTGGGCCTCGCTGAAGGACTTCACCAGCGTGGTGTACAACGGCAAGCACCTGGTCTACGGAACGAACTATTCGGGCTCGTCCTACGGCTCGATGGCGTTCCGCCCCTTCACGGACTGGTCGGACATGGCGTCGGCCGGCCAGACCGGGATGAGCCAGTCCACGGTGGCGCCCACGCTGTTCTACTTCGCACCCAAGAAGATCTGGGTGCTGGCGTCCCAGTGGGGTGCGTCGCCCTTCGTCTACCGCACGTCGAGCGACCCCACCAACCCCAACGGCTGGTCCTCGCCGCAGACGCTGTTCACCGGCAGCATCCCGGGCGCCGCCCCGATCGACCAGACCCTGATCGCCGACGACCAGAACATGTACCTGTTCTTCGCCGGTGACAACGGCAAGATCTACCGGGCGAGCATGCCGATCGGGAACTTCCCGGGCAACTTCGGCTCGTCGTACACGACGGTCATGAGCGACACGGTGAAGAACCTGTTCGAGGCACCGCAGGTCTACAAGGTCAAGGGGCAGAACCAGTACCTCATGATCGTTGAGGCTCGGGGTGCGACTGAGCAGCGCTACTTCCGCTCGTTCACCGCCACCAGCCTGAACGGTTCGTGGACCCCGCAGGCCGCCAGCGAGAGCAACCCCTTCGCGGGCAAGGCCAACAGCGGTGCCACCTGGACCAACGACATCAGCCACGGTGATCTGGTCCGCAACAACCCCGACCAGACCATGACCATCGACCCCTGCAACCTGCAGTTCCTCTACCAGGGCAAGTCCCCCACCGCGAGCGACCCCTACGACAAACTGCCGTACCGGCCGGGAGTCCTCACCCTGCAGCGCTGACCTGCTCGATCCACGGTGATCGCGATTCGGGGCGGCCGGCCGACGCGGAGACGAGCGCTTCACGGCGTGGGCAACTCCACCGGCTGACCGATACTCACCGCCTCAAGGAACCCCAGCCGCGTCGGCTGGGGTTCCTCTCTTCTGTGGCGCGGCGTGCGGTGGAGTCCGAGGCCGCAGTGCCGAGCAGGGCGGTGTGGTGGACCTGCACCTGCTCCGGTTCAGCCGCATGCTCGGCCAACCCGGTTCCTGAACAGGACGGCCGTGTGAGGCTCTTGACGAGTTCGCGTCCACCATGAGTAGATCGCGCGAACCAGCGTGATCATTTCAAGGAGCAGTTCGTGATCTTGCTTGCTGCCGCGCACCAGGCGAACCAGGGCATCGGATATCTGATCACTGCTCTGGCCGGCTTCTGGAGCGCGTCGGTCATCTTCAGGCTTCGTCGCAAGAAGATGACCGGGAGCGAGCCGGCCGTGGCTGCCTCCCCTGCCCGAGTGCTCTCGCTCACGATCGCCGCCTGGCTGGTCGTGGCACTGAGCCTCTTCCTGGTTGTTGCCGCCGTCCTTTTCCTTGCCGTCGGCCCCATGTAGCCGCCGTCGGTACGGGAGTGCCCGACCGACACCGTCCCCGCTACTTCACGTCGATGAAGTCGCCCGTGGCCTTGGCGGCGGGCGTGGTGCTCGTGCCCGTGAAGTAGTAGCGCCAGAAGCCGTCGGTGGAGGCGTCTGCCCGGAGGCCATGCCGGCCGGGTCGGAGGCCGTGAACGTGGCCTTGAAGGTCACCTTGTTCGTCGTGCGGACGGCGACCCTCACCCTTCCGGAGGCCTGCTCCCGCCAACGCCAAGGGCGTCGAGCGGCAGGTCAGCCCGTAGATCTCGGCTCCGACGGGCCACCGTCGCGGGCGCGCGCGCACGGCCGCGATTCCCGTGAACTTCCCCGGAATTGTCCGTGATCGGTAACAAACGCATCCTGCGGCCGCTGTTCCCCGTCCTCCCAGGTGGTCGGGAGATGGCCGAGGGGTCGGCGGAGAACTGCGGGAAGCGGGGCGGACATGGCGCGGCACGGTGGTGGGCGGGGCTGGCACGGCAAGGTGTTCGGGGCGGCGCTCGGGGTGACGTTGCTGGCCGTGGGTGCCTCGGTGTGGACCGCGCAGGCCGACGCCGTGGACCGCTCGTCGCCTCGGGCGGTCGCGTCGCCCGCGTCGGGCGCCGCGGGCGGTGGTGTCAAGCCGGTGGCGGTGACCATCGTGCACGCCTCGGACAAGGGCTCGCGCGGCGTCAACATCACCATCGACGACGGCCCGGACCCCGCGTGGACCCCTCAAGTGCTCGACGTACTGCGGCAGTACGGAGTGAAGGCCACGTTCTGCATGGTGGGGACGCAGGCGCAGGCCCACCCGGACCTCGTGAAGAAGGTGGTCGCGGCCGGGCACCGGCTGTGCGACCACTCGGTGTCGCACGACACCACCATGGACAAGAAGTCCCAGGCCTACCAGTCGCAGCAGATCCTCGACGCCGAACGCATGATCACCGAGGCGTCCGGTGGCGTACGGCCGATGTACTACCGCGCGCCCGGCGGAGCCTTCACCCCCTACAGCCGCAAACTCGCCGCCTCCCGGGGCATGCGCCCGCTGGGCTGGAACGTCGACACCAAGGACTTCGAGCGGCCGGGCACGGACGCCGTCGTCGCCACCGTCCAGCGGGAGTTGTCCAACGGGCCGACTCTCCTCTTCCACGACGCGGGCGGCGACCGCTCCCAGACCGTCGAGGCGCTGCGCCGGATCCTCCCCTGGCTCAAGCAGCAGGGCTACTCCTTCGGCTTCCCGGTCCGCTGAACCCCTGGTTGCCGTACGACGGCGGCGACGCAGACGTGCGGTCGGCCGGGTGCCCGGCCGACCGCACGTCGGATTCCGCAGCCGTCAGGATGCGGGTGATGGTCGGGAACGGATCACGCCGGTACCAGCTGCCATTGCTGGTTGGCGCCGCCGCTGGATGTGTACTGCACGACCTTTGCGCCGTCGGTGGCGTCCCAGTTGTAGTCGTCCGCCGCAAGCCCGCTGTCGTGGCTGACGATGGTGAAGTACCCGTCGGCGTTGGGCCGCAGGTACCACTGCTGGTTGGTGCCGCCGCTGGGTGTCCACTGCTGAAGCTGGAGCCCGACGGTCGAGGAGTAGCCGTCGACGTCGAGCGCCTTGCCGCTGCTGACGTAGGTCAGCGTGTACGCGCCCCCGGGGGCGGTGTCGATGGTCCAGGCGCCGCCGTCCGACTTCTGGACGATCTTCGCGCCGTCCGCGGTCGACCCGCCGGCCACGGCGAGCGGCTTGCCGCTGTTGCGGTTGACGACGCGGTAGTTCGTGCCCGCCTTGGGTTGGCCTGTGATCTCGAAGCGGTCGACGGTGGCCCAGTCGTGCGTGGCGGCGGACCGTTGGGTACCGGTGACGCGCACCCGGATCGTGTGCGTGCCGGAGGCGAGCCGGGGGCTGCTCCACACCGCGACGTCGCCGGTGCGCGCCGCCGAGTACTCGTCGACCAGCGCCTCGGTCCCGCCGTCGACGGAGACGCCCACGATGCCGTGGCTGGGCGCGGTCACGGCGTGCAGCGTGACGCCGGTGCCGACGAAGCTCAGCGTCGACGTGTCGCCCGTGGTGTCACTGTAGGAGTTCGTGCCGGCGTACGGACCGCTCTCGTCGCTCGCGTGACTCCAACTGCCGTTGTACGTCACCGCGGTGGCGGCGTCGTCCACATTGGTCGCCGGGTTGCCCAGGTTGAGGTACTCGACCGAGTCGGTGAACGTGGTGCTGCCCGACTTCGTGGTCGACAGCACCAGGTACACGCGTGAACCACTGGCCGGCGTGGTGAACGAGATCGGCTGGGTGACCCGGGAGCCGAGCGGGATGGTGAGGGGTTCGCTTCCCGACGCGATGACCGTGCCGTCGGGCCGGTCGAGTCGCGCCGTCCAGTTGAGGCCGACGGAGGTGTTGCTGAAGTCGTCGTTGAAGACGGTGATGTTCCGGGTGACGGCCTTGTTGTAGGCGTACGTGTCCACCGCCGCCGGGAGCGGGAAGGTGCCGTCCTTGTCGGACTGGCCGGAGGCCGACCAGTAGGGCAGGTCGATCGCGGCGACCGGGTTGAACGCGGCCTGGATCCGCTGGATCTGCGGGTTGCTCCACGGGGCGGACAGGTTGTCCTCGCCGTAGACGGGGTGGCCGCCCTCCTCGGGGACGAAGTCGGTGCTCTTCACGCCGGGTACGAAACTCGCCCAGCCGGACAGCAGCGTGTAGGGGCGCAGGTCGCTGGCGTCCTTGGCGCGCTTGGCCGCCGTCGTGGTGGCGAACCACTCGAAGCCCTGCTTGGTGTTGGAGGCGTTCCAGACGTACTCGCCCTCACCGTCGGGCCGGCCGGTCAGGGAGGTGCGCGCCTCTCCGTACTTGCCGATGCCGTCGAGGTAGTGCGAGAAGACGGCGAAGTTGCCGTTCAGCATGTTGGGGTACGGGTTGGTGTTCCAGGCGGTGTCGACGCTGACCGGCCGGGTGCCGTCGTTGCCGTTCATCGCCGCGTACAGGTCCTTCTCGAAGGACTCGGAGTCGAAGCTGCTGAGGTCCGCCTCGTTGCTCTGGCTCCAGCGGATGATCGCGGGGTGGTTGCGGTCACGCAGGGTCAACGCCTTGGCGTGGTTGACCATGTTGTCGTGCCCGGCGACGAAGTCCTGGCAGCTGCAGGTGCCACGGATGGCGGTCTCGTCGATGACCATCAGGCCCATCTCGTCCGCCACGTCGAGCATGTACGGGCTGGCCGGCTCCTGGTGGATACGGACCACGTTGTAGTTGAGCCGCTGGTAGTTGTCGACCGCCTGCGGCCAGCCGCCGTTGCCCGTGGACGGCGGGAGGAAGCCGGGCAGGGTGTCATAGGCGTCGCCCTTGCCGCCGTTGTTGATCCGGTCGTAGTCGGCGCCCTGCAGGCTGTCACCGCGGAAGTTCACGCGGACGCCGTTGAGGTTGTAGTACTCGCCGTTCTGGGTGGTCTCCCGGAACCCGAACCGGTAGGTGGCGTCGCTGGTGCGGCCGTCGTCGGTGGACGCGTGCACCGCCAGGTTGTGCAACTGGGCGCGATACCCGGCACGGTAGGGCACGTTCGGCCACCAGTAGGAGGCCGAGCCGAGGTTCCACGCCACCGGGCCGACCGTCACCTTGGCGGTCGAGTGGGCGGCCACGGCGACCGTACGACTGGGCAGCGCGGGGTAGTTGAACGACCCGCCGTTGTCCGAGGCGAGCGAGCCGGTCAGCGTCACCGACCGCGAGCTGCCGGAGGTGTTCGTCACGGACACGTCATAGGTGAGGGTCTTGTCGGCCACCGAGGTGCGCACGAACGTGTCGCTGACGTACACCGCCGGGTACACGCGCAGGAATGCCGAGCGGTAGATGCCCTGAGGGATCGCCTCTGACCAGTCGGCGGCGTCCGGAACCACGGTCTTGTTCGCGTTCGTCAGGGCGTAGCGGCCCTTCACGTTCACGCTGATCGTGTGGGTGGTGCCGGGGGCGGCGAAGGAGGATATGTCGAACTTCGACGACGTGAAGGAGGTGGTCTGGGTGGCGACCACCTGCCCGTCCACCGACAGCGTCGCCTGATGGTTCACCGCGCCGAACTCGATCCATACCGACTGCGGTTGCCCCGTGTCCGGCACGGTCACGGTGCGCGAGTACGTCGCCTCGTTCACGTCGGTGAAGCCCTGCTTGTACCAGCCGCCGCCGGGCACGGTGATCGACGTCGCCGCGCGGCCCTTCGGCGTGAAGCCCCATGTTCCGGCCAGGTCGACCGACCTGATCGCGGCGTTGCCCGCGGTTGACCCGTTGATGTCCGACGCCTTCGTGGCGGACGCCGGTACCGGTGCGGCGGAAGCCGGTGACGGCGCCGCCAGAACCGCGGCGAGCAGCGTCCCGACGGTGACAAACAACTGTGCAAAACGTCGCCGGTACGGCGGCGGTCTGTGCTGATACATGATCACCTCTCGGTGTTCGGATTCGGAAGACGTGCCGACACCGGCAGTTCACGTCGCCGCACAGGGCGCCCCTTACGGAGTGTCGTCACACTGCGTTCACGTGCTTGAGGAGACGGTGCCCACGGGGAGGAAATCGGCCCACGCGTGATCACCTACGCCTTTCACAGTCGTCAACCCGGTCGCCGCACCCGGCGCCCTCGGCTTGTGAAGCAGTGGCGATCCCCTCAAGGACACGCGGACCCCTGTCTTGATGCGTCACGGAGATGTCCGGCCTGTAAAAAGACAGAGACATGGGGTGTATATATAAAGCGCATCGGGGGCGTTGTCCATGCTTCGGGCAACAGAGATCGCTACACGGGGGAACTTACCTGCGGTTACAGGAAGTTGAGGTGAACGTGCGATGATGCAATCGCACTCCACCTCCCCCAAGTCATGGGATGTATTGCTGCACCGCCGCCGCCTGGATGCACCGCTCCCGAGGACGCAACCTGAGCGGACGGGGCAACACCGGCCGTTCGGCGGCCGAGACCCGTACCGCGTTGCGCAAATCCACGTGCGCAACGCGGCGCACAGGTGCGGCCGCCGCGCCGCCTCATCGCCGGGCGCCCACCGCGCCACGAAGTGACCTCAGAAAAAGATCTCGGCGCGTGGCAACCCTTTGAGGGACCTGTGACCACAAGGAGTTCGGATCCGGTCCTTCCAGTGCCGGGATTCGCCCTTCCTCTGGTGCACGGCATGCAAGGAGAACACCCCCCATGAAAGACCCCACGAACGGCGGGCGCCGCGGGCGGCACCGCCGTCGCTGGACCGCCACCGGTCTCCTCCTCGGCGTGCCCGCGGTCGTCCTGCCGTATCTCGCGTTCGTGCAGGAGGACTCGCAGGCCGCGACGGTCGATGCCGGTGCCTACTACGAGCTGGTTTCCGTGCGCAGCGGCAAGGTGCTGGACGTCAACGGCTTCTCCACCGCCGACGGCACCCGCATCCAGCAGTGGACCGACCAGAACAGCGCCAACCAGCAGTGGAGGCTGAAGCCCGCCGGGGACGGCTACTACGAGCTGGTCAACCGCAACAGCGGCAAAGTGCTGGGGATAGCAGGTGATTCGACCGCCCAGGCAGCCGCCGCCGAGCAGCAGACCGACAGCTCCGCCACCTCCCAGGAGTGGCGGATCGACGAGGTGAGCGGTTCCGACGCCGTCACCTTCACGTCCCGCAGGAGCGGTCAGGTCCTGGACGTCCTGGGAGGCTCCACGGCCGAGGGCGCGGCAGTCGTCCAGTATCCCGGCAAGGGCGGCACCAACCAGCAGTGGAAGCTGGTGAAGGCGGCCGAGACCCAGGCATCCGGGGACGGCAAGGCGCAGACCACGGCCTCGGCCGGACCGTACGCCTGGAAGAACGCCCAGGTGGTGGGCGGCGGTTACGTCGACGGGCTGGTGTTCAACCAGCGTGAGAAGGGCCTGCTGTACGCGCGCACCGACATGGGCGGCGCCTACCGCTGGGACACCGGGGCCGAGCAGTGGATCCCGCTGACCGACCGGTTCGGCGAGAAGGACTGGAACCTGCTGGGCATCGACTCGCTGGCCACCGACCCCGTCGACCCCGACCGGCTCTACATCGGGGCGGGCACCTACACCAACGACTGGGCGGGCAACGCCGAGTTGCTGCGCTCCACGGACCGGGGCCGCACCTTCAAGCGCACCGCTCTGCCGTTCAAACTGGGCGGCAACGAGGACGGCCGCGGGGCGGGCGAACGGCTCGTGATCGACCCCGCGCACCACGACACCCTGCTGCTGGGCACCAGGAAGAACGGCCTGTGGCGCAGCACCGACTACGGCGTGACATGGAGCCAGGTCTCCTCGTTCCCGGTCAAGGACGGGGCGAGCAGCGGCGCGGGCATCTCCTTCGTGACGTACGGCCCGGCCGGCAGCAGGACGATCTACGTCGGTGTCGCCGACAAGTCGACCTCCCTCTACCGCTCCACCGACGGCGGAAGCACCTGGCAGGCCGTCTCCGGGCAGCCCACCGGCCAGATGCCGCAGCATGGCGTGCTCTCCGGTGACGGCTCGCTGTACCTGACGTACACCAACGCCGTCGGACCCAACGGCGTGACCGCGGGCTCGGTGTGGAAGTACACGCCGACCGGCGGAGCGTGGAAGAACGTCTCGCCGTCCCAGGGCAGTTACGGGTTCTCCGGTCTGGCCGTCGACCCGCAGCACCCGTCGACGGTGATGGTCACGACCCTCGACCGCTGGTGGCCCCAGGACGAGCTCTACCGGAGCACCGACGGCGGCGCGAACTGGAAGGCACTGGCCGACAAGTCGGTGCGGGACGCCTCCGCCGCTCCTTACGTCGGTACCGGCATCGGGCACTGGATGACCGCCCTGGCCATCGATCCCTTCGCCTCCGGGCACGTGCTGTACGGCACCGGCAGCGGCATCTGGGGCAGCAAGGACGCCAATGCCTCCGACGGCGGCGGCACCAGTCACTGGACCGTGGCGGCCCGAGGGCTGGAGGAGACCGCGGTGCAGGACGCGGTCGCCCCGCCCGGCGGTGCCACCGTCATCTCCTCCATGGGTGACCTGGGCGGTTTCCGCTACAGCTCCTCCACCTCCCTGACCAAGGTGCCCGCCGGGCGGCTGAAGAACCCGATGATGGTCACCAGCACCGACATCGATTTCGCCCAGTCCAAGCCCTCGATGATGGTCCGCGTCGGCCGTGGCGCCGAGCAGGACGGCGCCTACTCCACCGATGGCGGCAGCAGTTGGAACGGCTTCAAGTCGGAGCCGGTGGGCAGCGCCGACAGCGGCCATGTCGCGCTCACGGCGGACGGCTCCGCCATCGTCTGGACCGAGGAAGGCCAGGCCCCGTACCGCTCGACCGACAAGGGGACGACCTGGTCGCGGGTCGGCGGCCTGGGCACCGGCGCGGTTGTCGTCGCCGACCGCTCCTCGGCCAGGACCTTCTACTCGCTGGCCGGCGGCACCCTCTACGCCAGCACCGACGGCGGCGCGAGCTTCACCGCCCGCGCCACCAACCTGCCCACCGGCAAGCTCACGGCCGTCCCCGGCATCGCCGGGGACCTGTGGATCGCCGACGCCGGCAAGGGGCTGCTGCACTCCACCGACGGCGGCCACGCCTTCACCACGCTCACCACGGTGAAGTCCGCCTCCGCGCTGGGCTTCGGCAAGGCCGCGCCGGGCGCCTCCTACCAGGCCCTGTACCTGATCGGCACCGTCAAGAACGTCACCGGAGTCTTCCGCTCCACCGACAAGGGCGCCACCTGGCTCCGCGTCAACGACGACGCCCACCAGTGGGGCAGCATCGGCGGCACCGGCGTCGTCACCGGCGACCCCGACACCTACGGCCGCGTCTACGTCGGCACCAACGGACGCGGGCTCCAGTACGGCGACCCGTCCTGACGTCCTGACTTCAGCACCCGAGCGGGGCCACAGGCACAACTGCCGGTGGCCCCGCCCTCGTTGAGGCCGTCGGCGTCCGGCTGGGGCCAGCCACGGGCGTCTAGGAGACCGCGAGTTTCGGATGGTCGGTGTCGGGGAGCCAGTCGCGCCGCGGCTCGTACTCCAGCCAGCGCCGGGTGCGGCCGGCTTCGGTGAAGCCGCGCAGCAAGGTGTCGAGCAGCGGGTGGCGGGACGACTCCCGCCAGGCCAGCGACCACGCGTACAGCGGTGTCGGCTCGACGAGCGGAACGCAGCGCAGGCCCATGTGGTCCGGCAGCGGCGCGTCGGCGGGGAAGACGGTGAAGCCCTCGGGGTCGGTGCGCAGGTGCTGGGCGAGGTGGTCCAGGCCCAGATTGGGGCCGTCGTGCCGCCGCGTGATCCGGAATTCGTCGGCGAAGCGGCGCATGAAGTCCAGGCGGTCCAGTTCGGCCGGGCACCACAGGACGCTGCCCTGCAGGTCGGCCGGGCGCAGTGCGTCGGCGCCCGCCAACGGGTGGGACGGGCCGACCACCGCGTCGACGGGTTCCAGCCGCACCAGACGCTGGGTGAGTCCCGCGTCCTGGCCGTCGGGCAGCGGGTGCACCCGGCCGAACCCCAGGTCCGTGTCACCGCGCAGCAGCGCCTGCGCGACCGACGGCCAGTCACGTCCCGGGCCCGGCTGACACCGCACCGCGCCGAGCGCCGCCACCGCCTCGGCGACCGTGCGCATCGGCGCGTAGAGATGACCCCAGGTGTCGATCCGTACGACCGGTCCGGCGCCCGTCACCGCCGCGACCGCCCGTTCGCCCGCCGCGAGCGCCTCGCACGCGGCCGGCAGGAACCGCTCCCCCGCCTCGCTCAGCCGGATGCCGCCCCGGCGCTCGAACAATCGCACGCCCAGCAGCTCCTCCAGTCGCGCGATGCGTTTGGACAGTGCCTGCTGACTGGTGTTCAGCTCCTCGGCGGCCCGCCCGAAGTGCAGTGTCCCTGCGGTCGCGGCAAAGGCGCGGACCAGGGCGAGGTCGAGGTCCATGCCGCTGACCTTATGCGACAACGCCAAGTTGTCGGCCAGGAGGCTTTGTTGTTGGCCGGGCCGCCGCTCCGGATCGTCAGATGGTTCCAGAGGCCGGCACGGACATACGGCCCCAGGCCTGCGAGGGGATGACCACGATGAAAGCCTTCATACCGACAGGGGATCCCGCCGAGCCCGTCGTGCTCGCGGATGTCGCGGAACCGACACCGCGCCCCCACGAGGCGCTGGTGAAGGTCGAGGCGTTCTCGGTCAACCGGGGCGAGACGTTCAAGCTGGAGAAGCCCGCCCCCGGCGAGCGCCCGGGCAAGGACGTCGCGGGCCTGGTGGTACAGCCGGCCGCCGACGGCAGCGGACCGTCCGGGATCACCCGGGTCGTCGGCCACCCCATGGCGGGCGGCTGGGCGGAGTACGTGGCGGTGCCGACCGACGCGCTCGCCGAGCTGCCGGACAGCGTCTCGATGCACCAAGGCGCGGCGCTGCCGCTGGCCGGGCTCACCGCGCTGCGGCTGCTGCGCGCCGCCGGACCGGTGCTGGGGCGGCGGGTCCTGCTGACCGGTGCCTCCGGAGGCGTGGGCCACTTCGTCACCGAACTCGCGGCCGCCGCCGGGGCCCAGGTCACCGCCGTGACCAGGGACGCCGAACGGGGCGCCCGGCTCACCGAACTGGGCGCCGCCGAGATCGTCCACGACGTCGCCGACGCCCGGGGCCCGTACGACATCGTGCTGGAGTCGACCGGCGGACGGACCCTTCCGCTCGCGCTCGACCGGCTCGCCGGGCGCGGCACGCTCATCTGGTTCGGGCAGGCCAGCCGCACCCCGGTGACGCTCGACTTCTTCGCCTTCTTCGACGGGCCCGAGTCGGCCGCCATCCGCCACTTCCACTACCTCGACGACGACTCCCGCCTCGACGACGACCTGGCGGCACTCGTCCGGCTGACCGCCGAAGGCCGCCTGCACCCCGAGATCGGGCGCGTCACGGACTGGGCCGACACCGCGACCGCCCTCACCGACCTGCGCGAGCGCCGCATCCGCGGCAAGGCCGTCCTCACCCTCTCCTGAACCACGACTGACGACGGCTGATCACGACTGACCACGACCGAAGGAGCACGACCACCATGACCACCACCACCGACCCCAGGGCCGTAGTCATCCGCTACGTGGAAGCCGTCCGCGACGGCGCCGCCGACGTCATCCAGGACAGCTTCTGCGAGGACGCGACCTGGCACTACCCGGGCGACCTGCCCGTCTCCAAGGTGTGGAACGGCCGCGACGAGATCATCAACGAGTTCCTCGGCAATATGGGCCTGGTCTTCGTCCCCGGCACCGTGCAGATCGAGCTGGTCAGCACGATCGCCGAGGGCGACCGCGTGGTGGCCGAATGGACCTCGAAGGCCAGGACCGTCCACGGCGGCACCTACGACAACCGCTGCATCGGCATCTACACGGTGCGCGACGGCCGGATCGCCTCCGTCGTCGAATACGCCGACACCCGGCATGTGGCCGCGACGCTCTTCCCCGGCCTTCACGCGGAGCCGGTGGCGGGCTCGGTGGCGTAACGGCTCATCGCTTGGACGTACGCCTGCGGGGTCGGTGGCCGGCCGCCGGCGATCATGTCCTGGAGGTCCCGGAAGTACTGCACGTACAGGTCGGGCGTGAACGTGGTGAGCATGACGGCCGGTTGGTCGGTCAGGTTGGCGAAGGTGTGCGGGGCTCCGGGTGGGACCATCACGAGCGTGCCCGCCGTCGCGTCGTACTCCTTCGCGCCGACCGTGAACCGCACCGTGCCGGAGATGACGTAGAAACCCTCGTCGTGCTGGGCGTGCCGGTGCTGCGGCGGTCCGGGGGTGTGGGGGGCGAGGACGGACTCGGCGAGCCCGATCCGGTGCCCGGTGTTGCTGCCGTCCTCGAGGATGCGCAGGCGCGTGGTGCCCAGGACGATCGTCTCACCGTCGCCCGGACCGACCACCGATACGGCTGATACGGCTGATACGGCGGGGTCGGTAACCGGCTCACTGGTCTTCGGTTCATGGGTCATGCCTCGATTCCACGGCCGGGGCGCCGCGCGTGTCCAAGACCCGTTCCGTCAGGCCGATACCGCATGGGTATCGTCGCGGTATGGAGCTACGCACGCTGCGCTATTTCGTGGCGGTCGCCGAGGAACTCCACTTCGGCCGGGCCGCCGCCCGGCTGCACATGAGCCAGCCGCCGCTGAGCCGGGCGATCGGGCGCCTGGAGACCGAGTTCGGCGCCGCACTGTTCGACCGGTCCCCCGCCGGTGTCACGCTCACCGCGGTGGGGGCGGTACTGCTCGACGAGGCGCGCGCCCTGCTCGACCGGGCCGACCTGGTGCGCCTACGCGTGGCGGCGGCGGCCGGCGCCGCGACCATCACCGTCGGCATCCTGGGCGACAGCACCGACCCGGGCGCGACCCGGCTGGCCCGCGCCTACCACCGGCGCCACCCGCGCGTCGAGGTCCGCATCCGCGAGACCGACCTGACCGACCCCACCTGCGGGCTGCGCGCCGGGCTGGTCGACGTCGCCCTGACCCGGGGGCCGTTCGACGAGACCGGACTGACCGTGCACGCACTGCGCCCCGACCCGGTGGGCGTGCTGCTGCGCACCGACGATCCGCTGGCCCGCCGCGACCGTCTGAAGCTGGCCGACCTGGCCGACCGCCGCTGGTTCCGGTTCCCGGAGGGCACCGACCCGATCTGGCAGTCGTACTGGAACGGCGGGGAACCCCGCGAGGGTCCGGTGGTGCGCGCCATCCAGGAGTGCCGGCAGGCCGTTCTCTGGAACGGCACGGTCGGCATGGCTCCCCTGAGCTACGCGCCGGTGGAGGAGCTCACCGTGGTGCCGCTGGCCGACATGGAGCCGACCCGCGTGGTCGCGGCGTGGAACAAGGGCGACACGAATCCGCTGATCCGCTCGTTCGTCGAGATCGCGACCGCTGCCTACCGCGACTGAACAGCGTCATCAAGCAGCCACTTCGGTTTGCAGTTCCGGTTTCCGCGCCGGCACGGCCTTCGGCTCCCACGACGTGGTGGTCCGTACGTAGCCGTAGATCACCGAGACCATCGACAGAACGAGCAGCGGTCCGAACACCCACGGATGTCGGGCCATCTCCAACGGCACATAGCGATACGACACCAGAAGCGCGCCGAAGACCGTTGTGCCGTAGGCGACCAGCTGAATTCCCGCTCGGTCCCAGCCGCGGTCGTAGGCGCGCAGGGCGGCCTCGATCGTGAGCGTGAACACCACTCCGGCGATGAGATCCGCGCCGTAGTGATAGCCGAATCCCAGCGTTGCGCAGAGCGTGGCGATCAGCCAGAACGCGCCCCCGTATCGCAGCCATCGTGGGCCCTTGCGGGAGTGGATGAAGATCGCGGTGGCCCACGCCGTGTGCAGGCTGGGCATGCAGTTGCGTGGGGTGACCCCGTCGAACAGCATGTGGTGCGGGGGACTGATCCCCGGCGACGTCTGTGGCCAGATGTTGGCCACCGCCCACTGCACGCTGGGCGACACGTCCGGCGTCCACAACCTGATCGACGCCCAGTGTTCGGTGCCGGTGCCGTAGGCGAAGACCGGTCCGACCACCGGGAAGATCATGTAGAAGGCCGGGCCGATGAGGCCGATCACCAGGAACGTGCGCAGCAGGTGGTGGCTCGGGAAGCGGCGCTCGACCGCGACATTGCGCAGTTGGTACAGCGCGACGATGACCGCGGCCACCGCGAGTTGGCCGTAGACGGTGTCGAGGAAGTTGTAGCCGATCGGGCCGGTGGCCGTGACGAGGCGGCCCATCAGCCACGACGGGTTGCCCAGCGCGTGATCGGCGGTCGCCACGTACTGGTCGAGCACCGCGGGGCGGGTCTTCGAGGTGATGAGGAGCCAGGTGTCGCCGGTCTTGCGGCCGGCCATCAGCAGCAGGGCCAGCCCGACACCCTTGAGCAGCAGGACACGTTCTGGGCCGGTGCGTCGCGTGACGGCGATGACCCCACAGCCCAGAATCACCCACAGCGCGCCGTTGCCGAAGGGGTGGCCGTCGGTCACCTTGATGTCGAACGCCCAGCGGACCAGCACGATGGCGATGTCGATACCCATCGCGGTGCCGAGCGCGATGAACCGTTGCCGCCAGGTCAGCACCACCATCATCAGCGCCATGCTCGCGTACAGCAGGCCGCCCGATTTCGGGGCGAACACCACCTCGCGCGCCTGGCTGGTGATCGGCCCCGGCAAGCCGTAGCGACGCGAGGCGAACTCCAGCGCGATGAGGAATCCGAGGACCACGACACCCGCCACGGCCCAGAGTCTCTGCCGTGGTTCACGCCACACGGAGAACGTGATCCTGCTGCTTATTCGCGGAAAGGCCCGCCGTATATGTCTCAATTTTTGGCCGATTTAGTAGATATTGGTTGAAGGTCGGAGCGGACCTCGCTCGTCACCTTCCTGTGGGGGCCGCATTCTCCCCACGAAAAGCAGCCCGCCCGACAGAGGAAGACGGAAACATCACAGCCCGGGTTGAGAACGACGGAAACATCACAGCCCGGGTTCCGGCCTCGCTCCCGGTGCGGCAGGGAACACGTCACCTCACGCACCCTCGATCCGCCCCCCATGCCACCCGTGTCCTCGACGCGCCCTCGACCTGCCCCACAGGCCGGACAACCACAGTAAACGGCGGTGCCACCAGGCCCTCACGCCGAGCGAAGCACAGCAAATCTGCGCAGGTCAATATTTCATGCGGACGGTCGGCGGGGCCTGCGGATCACATCCGGTGGCGTCAGGGGCCGTACGACCCCACTGCCGCCATCAGGTACTCGGCGTCCGCCGCGGCCAGTTCCGGCGGCACGACCAGCAGGTCCCGTCGGCCGTGATCCGTGTCGAACAGACAGACGGTGTGCCGGCGCTGCCAGGCGGACTCCCTGCGCACTCTTACGACGTGGTGGCCGACGAGTATCCGTCCCGGCGACTCCGCCCACATCTGTGCGCTCACCGTGATGCCGACGATCTTCCCCCACTCCGCGGGCAAGGCGCAGACCAGCGGGGGCAGTTCGGTCAGCGGACTGCGGGAGCGCGGCCACCAGGCCCCGTCGACGTGCAGCGACACCGCGCCGAGCGGCGCCAGTCGCAGACGGGCCACGGGCAAGGAGGGCTGGGGCTGAAGGGCGGTGACCATCAGGGCACTCCTGTCTGGGTCACCGTCCGCAGGACGCGCCCGAGGTGTCCGCGGCGGACCGCGGAACGAGAGGCCGGCCCGGCGTACGACGTGCCCTCGCTTCCTCACCGTAGCTCCCCCCGGCGGGAAAGGAGCCGCCCCCGACGGCTACCGCCCCGCGCTGCTTTCGGGCGTGGGGACGGCCCCGGTGCGGTCCGTCGACGGTTCGGAGCGGGGTGCCGTCGGGGTGGCCGAAGGGGCGGGCCGGCGGGCCGACGGGCTGACCGGGGCCCTGGTCGGGGCGCTGGGGCTGGAGGTTCGAGGGGTGCCGGTGGGGGCGGGGGACGCCGACGGAGCGGGGGGTGGCGCCGTGGAACTGGTTGCGGGCGGCGGGGCGAGCGGGACCGTCGGGGAGGTGGGGCGCTCGGAGGCCGTGAAGTGGAGGGGCAGCGCGAAGAGGGCGGCGGCGGCCAGGGAGACACCGGTGGCGGCCGCGGCCCGGAAGAGGCGGCGCCGGGATGCCGTACGGCGGATCGTCTCGTACTGGTCCGGGGGCGGGGCCAGGTAGTCGGACGGGGGGCGCAGGATGACGGCGAGGGGGTCGTCGGAGTCGAAGTCCGGGCCGTCGCCGCCGTCGTCAAAGCGTGTGGTCAAGGCTCCTCCTCAGGTGGGCGCGGAGCAGTTCGCGGGCCGCGTGGAGGTCGGCCTTGACGGTTCCTTCCTTGCGCCCGGTCAGCACGGACACCTCCCGGATCGGCATGTCGGCGTAGTAGTGGAGGAGGATCGGGACGCGCAGCCGTTCCGGCAGGGACTGCACGAGGAGCCGTACGGACGGGTCCGTGTCCTCGGTGTGCGGGCGGACCGCCGCCTCCGAGGTGGCACGGCGGACCGCCCTGCGTTCGCGCTCCATCTTGCGCCAGTGGTCCCGGACCAGGTTCGCCGCGGTGACGTAGAGGAAGCCGCGCGGCTCCTCCACCGATGTCCAGCGGGCCCAGAGCCGGGTGAACGCCTCCGAGGCGATCTCGTGGGCCGTCCCGTCGTCGTCCACGAGACGGCGGCACCAGCCCGCGAGGCGCGGGTAGAGGGCAGCGAACAGCTCGGACGCGGCCTGGTCGCGGGACCGTTTCAACGCTCTCCATGGTTCTGATGGCAGACAGTCGCGATCGCTCTCGTCCCGGCCGCCTTGATCAACACTCGTGCGGTCAGGACGTCGTCCGACTCGTGGCGCTCAGCGTCGCGAAGACAATCACGTTGTCCAGGTAGCCGTTGCCCGTGCGCGGGCCCCCGCACGTGATGAGACGCAACTCCGGGCGGTCCACGTTGCCGTAGACCTCGTCGGCCGGGAAGTCCGCCTTGGCGACCTTCCGTACGGCGTCGACCGCGAACTCCGCCGCCGTGCCGTTCTCCAGGCGCGCCACGATCCGGTCGCCCCGACGCAGCCGGTCGAGACGGCGGAAGACCCCGTCGCCGTAGGAACCGACCGTGACATGGCCGAGGATCACCGACGGGCCGACCTGCCCCGGTGTCGGCGAGTGCCGGTACCAGCCCGCGCGGTCGTGCGCCGTGACCGGGGGCACCTGCACACTGCCGTCCGGGGCCAGCCCCAGCCGGATGACCGGTGTGTCGACCCCGATCGCCGGGATCCGCAGACCGACCGGGACCGAACGCCCCAGCGCCCGCACCGACTTCGAGGACGCCCGGGAGGGCGGCGGCGAAGGCGTGCCGCCCGGGCGCCGGGTGGAGGTCGACGCCCGCGGAGTGTCGTGGTCGCCGCAGCCGGCCAGCAGCGAGGCCATCGCCGCCGTGGTGAACGCGCGCCTGGAGAGCGGGGTCATGCCCCGGTCGCCCGGCGACGGCGTACGACGAAGACCGTCCCGCCGCCCGCGAGGAGCACCGCGGCGGCGCCGCCGCCGATCAGTCCGCCCTCGTTCCCGGAGGAGTCCGACGACGTCGCCGTCACTCCGGTGTCGGGCGCTCCCGACGGTACGACGGAGACCTGGCCGTTGCCCGGAGCGCGGGTCGGTACGGCGCTGGGGGTCGCGGCGGCGCTGGACGGCGCCCGGGTCGGCTCCGCGCTGGGGCTCGCCGAGGGAGCGGGCTCGGTGGCGGTCGGACGGGACGTGGGGGCCGTGCTCGGGGTCGCGCCGTCGGCGAACGCGGGCACGGTGCTCGCCAGCACGGCGGTGGCCGCAAGTGCCAGGGCGCTGAGGACAGTTCGGCGCATGAATCGCTCTCTTTCGTCGTGCCGCCCGGTACACGGCGGCTCGGTGACGGATCGAGCGGAGAGACGAGGCAGCCACGGAACGGGTTGTAAAGAGCTGGCAAAGCCGTCGGACGGCACCAGGTACACGGCCCCATCGAGTTCATGGTCATGAACAGGAATCACGTACAAGTTATTGACGCGTTCACGGCAAGCACTTAGCGTCCCGGAGAAAGCGCTTTCCCCGCATCACATGGGATACCCGCCCGCACGGCCCGTTCATGCACTCGAACCAGCCACGTTGCCACCAACCAACATGGAGACGAACGATGCAACGACGAACGACGCACCGACGCACGACGCACCTGAGACCAGTCATCGCGTCCGTCGGCCTGCTGGCCGGCACACTCGTCGCGCTGTCCGGCACCTCGGCGCAGGCCGCGTCCACCCGGTACGAGGCGGAGAGCTCCCCCGCGGTGTGCAGCGGCAGCATCGACTCCGACTGGACCGGCTACTCCGGCACCGGCTTCTGCAACGGCACCAACTCGACCGCCGGGTATGCGCAGTTCACGGTGAACGCCGCCGGCGCGGGCACGGCGACGCTGAGCGTCCGCTTCGCCAACGGAACCACCGCCGCGCGGGCCGCGAACGTCGTCGTGAACGGCTCGACGGCCACCACGGCGTCGTTCGAGGCCACCGGCGCCTGGTCGACCTGGGTGACGAAGACGCTCACGGTGCCGGTCAACGCGGGCAGCAACACCATCCGGTTCACCCCGACCGGCGCCACGGGCCTGCCCAACCTCGACTACCTCGACGTCGAGGTGAGCGGCACCACCACACCGCCGTCGAGCGGCGCGCTGTACGTGTCGCCGAGCGGCACCGACGGCGCGGCCGGCACCCAGTCCGCGCCGACGACCCTCACCTCGGCCATCTCCCGCGTCGCCTCCGGCGGGACGATCTATCTGCGCGGCGGAACGTACAACTACGCGTCGACGGTGACCATCCCGGTGGGCAGCAACGGCACATCAAGCGCCCGTACGACGCTGTCCGCCTACCCGGGCGAGACACCGGTCCTCAACTTCTCTGCGCAGAGCGAGAGTTCGTCCAACCGCGGACTCCAGCTGAACGCGTCGTACTGGCACGTCTACGGCCTCACCGTCGAGCACGCCGGTGACAACGGGATCTACGTCGGCGGCAGCAACAACGTCGTCGAGCGCACGGTGACGGCGTACAACCGCGACTCGGGGCTGCAGCTCGGCCGGATCTCCTCCACCACCCCCAGCAGCGAGTGGCCGTCCAACAACCTGATCCTCAGCGCGGAGTCGCACGACAACGCCGACTCCGACGGCGAGGACGCCGACGGCTTCGCCGCGAAGCTCACCACCGGCACCGGGAACGTCTTCCGCTACGACGTGTCCCACAACAACATCGACGACGGCTGGGACCTGTACACCAAGACCGACACGGGGGCCATCGGCCCGGTGACCATCGAGTACTCGCTCTCCTACAACAACGGCACGCTGTCCGACGGCACGGTGAACGCCAACGGCGACCGCAACGGCTACAAGCTCGGCGGCGACGACATCGCGGTCAACCACATCGTGCAGCACAGCATCGCCTACAAGAACGGCCATCACGGGTTCACCTACAACAGCAACCCCGGCTCGATGACCATCTCGAACAACGCGAGCGTCGACAACGCGGAGCGCAACTTCTCCTTCGACGCCGGTACTTCGGTGTTCCGGAACAACACCTCGTGCCGGTTCGCCGTCAGCGGGTCCAACGACAAGACCATCGGCAACACCGACAGCTCCGACCAGTTCTGGACCGGTACGAACGGGTCCCGCTGCTCCTCGTACAGCGGCGCCCTCGGCTGGTCCTTCGCCTCGAACGGCCAGCTCGTCGTGACCTTCGGGGGCTCGCCGGTGACGCCGTGACCGGCTGACCCGCAGCGCATGCCTCGTGGCCCGTCCGGTTCCGCCGGGCGGGCCACGCGTCTCTCAGCGAGGCGTCTCAGTGGTCGGAGTAGCTGACATCGCCCACGGTCCAGGCGCTGACGTCCTGGATCGCGACGCGGTACATCCCGCCCGTCTCCGGAATCCCGGTGGTGCCCTGGATGATCCGTGCCACGTGGAAGTGGAGATGCGTGGGCGGCCTGTCCTCGCGGGACCGGAGCTCCGCCGGGTCCGCGGTGAAGATGCCGGAGAACTGGCCGAGGCGGTCCGAGTCCGTCAGGACCTCGGCGACCCGCTGCCTCCACACGGCCTCGGGCGCCAGCCTTCCGGTGATCACGGCGCCGCCGGCGACCACGGTCAGGGACATCTGATTGCTCTGCCCGGTCTCCACCATGGCGGCGACGGCAACGAGCAGTTCGTCAGGGTTCGACACGAGCACCGACTTTATCCGAGCGATCGGCTCCGCGCCGGACCGAGAGGTCGATCAGGGATGCCCTGACTCTCGGTACGACGCGGCCACGGGTACTGCGGGTGCTACGCGGCACCGCGGTACGACGACTTGCCCTGCGCCCCGCCGGAGCGCCCCCGGGACTCGGTGCCGGAGCGGCGCCCCTGGGCGGCGGAGCGGCCGCCTCGGCCGCGGGCCGGGCCGGAGGCGCGCCTCGGGCGCTCCGCCGGTGCCGGGATGGTGACCGGGACCCCGGAGGGCTGTCGGGCGCCGGTGATGCGGGTCAGCTCCTCCTCGCCGGAGCGGACCTGGGCGACCTGCGGGGTGATGCCCGCGGTCGCCATCAGCCGGCTCATCTCGCGGCGCTGGTTGGGCAGTACGAGGGTGACGACGCTGCCGGACTCGCCGGCCCGGGCGGTACGGCCGCCGCGGTGCAGGTAGTCCTTGTGGTCGGCGGGCGGGTCCACGTTGACCACGAGGTCGAGGTTGTCGACGTGGATGCCGCGCGCGGCGACGTTCGTGGCCACGAGCACCGAGACGTCGCCGGTCTTGAACTGGGCGAGCGTGCGGGTGCGCTGCGGCTGCGACTTGCCGCCGTGCAGGGCCGCGGCCCGGACACCGCTGCTGAGCAGGTGCTTCGTCAGCTGGTCCACTGCGTGCTTGGTGTCCAGGAACATGATCACCCGGCCGTCGCGGGCCGCGATCTCGGTGGTGGTCGCGTACTTGTCGGCGGGACGCACCTCCAGCACGTGGTGCTCCATCGTGGTGACGGCGCCCGCGGAGGGGTCGACGGAGTGGACCACCGGGTCGTGGAGGTAGCGGCGCACCAGCAGGTCGACGTTGCGGTCCAGGGTGGCCGAGAACAGCATCCGCTGGCCCTCCGGGAGCACCATGTCGAGCAGCTCGGTGACCTGCGGCATGAAGCCCATGTCGGCCATCTGGTCGGCCTCGTCCAGGACGGTGATGCTCACCCGGTCCAGACGGCAGTCCCCGCGCTCGATGAGGTCCTTGAGACGGCCCGGCGTCGCGACGACGACCTCGGCCCCGCCGCGCAGGGCGCCCGCCTGGCGGCCGATCGACATGCCGCCGACCACGGTCGCCATGCGGAGCCTGAGCGACCGGGCGTACGGGGTGAGCGCGTCGGTGACCTGCTGGGCGAGCTCGCGGGTGGGTACGAGGACCAGGGCGAGCGGCTGCCTGGGCTCGGCACGCTTGCCCGCGGTACGGGCCAGCATGGCGAGCCCGAACGCGAGGGTCTTGCCCGAGCCGGTACGGCCCCGGCCGAGGACGTCCCGGCCCGCGAGGGAGTTCGGGAGGGTGGCCGCCTGGATCGGGAACGGCTGGGTCACGCCCTCGGCGGCCAGTGCGGCCAGCAGGGGCGCGGGCATGTCCAGATCGGCGAACGCCTCCGCGGCGGGCAGCGCGGGCGTGATGGTGACGGGCAGTGCGAACTCGCCCTGCACTCCCCCGGACCGGCGCGGTCCGCGACCGGAAGAACCGGAGCGGCCGGAGTAGCCGCCGGTGCCGCCCGAGCGGCCGGCGGACTGGGAGCCGTAGCCCCCGCTCCTGCGGGCGCCGCCGCGGGAGTTCTCGGACGCGCCCGAGCGGCCGTACGAATAACGTTCATTTCTACGAGACGTGTGGTTCATTCGGAACCTTCCTTGATACGGCTTGATGCGGCACGTATCAAGGAATTCCCGGCGCGCAAATGAAAGGCGCGGGGAACTGCGAGAACGAACCGGAGAAAGCGTGCGGCCGAGTTGCGGCCGATGGGTGAACAGCCGGAATCGGCTCGTCCAGGTATCTGAGCGGCGCCCCGCTGAGGGCGCCCGGTGACGGACACCGGGCGGCGGGCGCCCCGGGTGCAGGACCCGGAAAAAGCAACGAGCTGGGGCCCGCACCCCAAGGTGCGGGCCCCAGCTGCGAAGTACGCGTCAGCGTCAGGCGGGAACGATGTTCTCGGCCTGCGGGCCCTTCTGGCCCTGCGTGACGTCGAAGGTCACCTTCTGGCCTTCCTGGAGCTCACGGAAGCCCTGGGTGGCGATGTTGGAGTAGTGGGCGAACACGTCCGGGCCGCCACCCTCCTGCTCGATGAAGCCGAAGCCCTTTTCCGCGTTGAACCACTTCACGGTGCCAGTAGCCATGTCATATCTCCTTCGGGGCAGTGCCCGCGGGCCCACACTGTGCGGGCCCCACGCCGCCGTGATGATTACCCCGTCCGGAAGAACCGGCCATACAAAGCGCACCCACCAGCACATTGAACCGGTGAGTGCACTTGAAGTTTTTGGGAACCACAACTGCAACTGAGATCAACTATAGCACGGGACCTGTAAGCCCGCAGAGTCATGGACATCTTCCACGCGGCCGGACAATAAATCTTCACTGAAAAAAGAACGCATATCTCTTTTGGCGATGACAGATTTACGACGGCGTGGAACCGAGTGTCCCGGCGGTCAGCCGAGAGACGCCCAGGTCTTCCAGTAGGTCGACGTGCCGGCCTGGGTGCGGCTCGCGAACGTGCCGGTGCCGGTGCCCGCGTTGAGCCAGAGGTTGTTGGACGTGTCGCGGGACACGAGGTCGGCCTTGCCGTCGCCGTTGACGTCGCCGGCGCCGATGACGTCCTTGTAGGAGCCGCCCCAGTCGCTGAAGACCCGGACGCGGTCCTTGAGCGTGCCGGTGCCGGTGCCGTTGTAGCGCCAGAGTTCGCCCGACCCGTCGAGGGCGAGGACGTCACCGATGCCGTCGCCGTTGAGGTCGCCGGCACCGATGACGCGCTTGTAGCCGGTCCAGGCGGAGCGGATCTTCACACGCGGCTTGAAGCCGTCGGTGCCGTTGTGGGCGTAGAGGTAGACGTTTCCGGTGGCGGCGTCACGGGCCAGCAGGTCGGGGCGGCCGTCACCGGTCTGGTCGCCGGAGGCGAGCAGGGTGTCGTAGCCGCTCCAGTCCTGCGAAAGACGCTTGTACGCGGAGTCCGGGGTGGGCAGGCCGCCGCAGACGGGCGTGTAGAGGCGGGCCTCGCCACCGGGCAGCCGCACGACGACGTCGTTGCAGCGGTCGCCGTCGAAGTCGCCGAAGGCGACGACCTTGGTGCCCGGCGCCCAGGAGCGAGTCTGGTAGGTGACCAGCGGGTTGGCGGCGTCCTGCGTGAACAGGTTCATCGCGTCGCTCGCGGACATGCCCACGATGTCCGCGCGGGTGGTGTCGGCGTACTCGTGCCACTTGGGCAGGGACCGGGTGCCGGTGGTCGCGGTGAACGACGTACGCGAGGAACCGTCGTCGGCCGACTGCGTCCAGACCGCCAGCGGGCGGCCCTTGTCGTCGGTGGCCACCCGGCCGGTGCTGGTCGTCGCGTTCGTCAGGGAGTTGAGGGTGCGCGGCTTGGACGCACTGGCGCCCGTGAGGGTCTGCGTGACGAAGTCGCGGCGGACCGTGTGGCTCGCCTCGAAACGCTTCTGCGTGTACGTGACGACCACCGCGCCGTTCGCGGTCTGGGCGGCGCTCACCGAGCCGGACTCGGCGTACCCGGTGAGCTGCCGCGCGCCGGCCCAGGTGCCCCGGGAGGCGAGCCGCGTGGCGACGGTCGTGCCGTCGCCGACCACCGTGACGTCGCCGTTCGGCGCGGTCAGCAGTTCACCGTGGGTGGCGATCCCGATGTCCTCGGCCGGGGCCCAGTCCGCCGCTCCTGCCGCCTTGCGGATGTAGGAGCCGTGGGAGAGCACGTGGAAGCCGCCCTTCGGGTGCGCGGCGAGCGTGACCCCCTGGGGCTTCTCGCCGAGCTGCGGCATGTCGCGCGGCGCGGTCCAGGAGGTGGCGCCGGCGGGCTTCTCCAGGAGCTTGTAGTGCCACTTGTAGGCGGTCTCGTCGTAGTCGACGCCGTCGCCCGTGTAATAGCTGTTGCCGCCCCAGATCAGCGCCAGCGCACCGTCGGCGGCGACGGCGAGATGCAGGTCGCGGAGCGTGTAGTTGTAGACGTTGTCGGGCCGGACGATCGGGTCCGGGAGCTGGTCGAGGGTCGCCGGTGCGGACCAGGTGCCCTGCGGGCCGGATCGCTCGACGACGGTCAGCCGGTGGTCCTTGTCCATCCAGGCGACGGCCTGGTGGCCGTTCGCACCCGCCGCGACGGTCGTGCCGGGCGTACCCGCGCCGATCCAGTCCGTCGCGAGGGTGCCCGTCGCGACGTCCTCCGCCGGGCCGAACGCGCCGCCGTCCGGGGCGAGCCGGGACATCCGCAGCGTGTGCTGGTCCCCGTCCGCCGCCACCCACCACAGCAGGGTGAGCGCGCCGTCGTCCGTCCGCCGGAGCGTGGCGCCGGGCGCGGGCTCGGTCTGCTGCCAGGCGGTGCTGCCCGCGGGACGGACCGAGAGCACGGTCTGGCCGCCCTGCGTGAAGAGCCCGGCCATGGTGCCGTTGCGGGCCGACTCGAGGTCGATCACCCGGGTGACGCCGGGCAGTTCCTTCGCCGCGCTCCAGGTGCCGAGCCCGGCCGGAACGGCGGCGGTCGTGGCGGTGGTGGCGGCAGTGGTGCCGGTGGCGGCCGTTGCGGCGCTCGGCGCGGCGACGGTCAGCGCGAGCACGGGAATGAGAGCGCTCCCCAGGAGCGCGCGGGACTGCATGATCATGTGGAAAGGCCCCCCCGGGCTTGATGCCATGAACAAACAGCCGCAGCGTAACCCAGCCAAGATCAGCGGGGACTGGGGGGAGCAGAGGTCGGCCCGCGGGACGCCGGTGGAATTCTGTGGCGTCGGACTGCCCTTGATTCGAACTGACGTACTTGTGTCACGCGTTCGAGTACACCTAGTTTCCGCCGCATGACCATGTCACGAAGGATGATCATCAAGGGCATAGCCGCCGCTCCGTTCGCCGGAGCCGCCGCCGGCGTCCTGGCCGCAACTCCCGCAGAGGCAGCCACCCTTGACGCCAGTCAGTACTCGCTCACCAGCCGGTCCTCCAACAGCTACGGCGAGTTCGCCGATCTGACGGCCGGTCTGGCGGCCAGGCTGCCCAAGGTGGACGCGACCGCCGTCATCGCCGCCACCAACCGCAACGCCACCCATCTCACCAGTGCCCCGAGCACCTCCGAGGCGTTCACGACCGGCTTCGCCTGGGACCCCGACGACCAGGCGGTCGACTACTGGATCCCCCAGGGCGTCACCACCAGCGCCGACGCCTACGGCAACGGGTTCTACCCGGAGGGCGGCAGCAACAAGGTCGTCCTCGTCTCCTGGTACTTCGAGACCGACCCCGACAGCGGGAACCACTACACCCTCGACAAGGGCCTGCGGCTCACCTTCGTCGACTACAACACCGCGTCCACACCGACGTACCGGCACGTCCTGCTGGTCGAGCCCGTCAAGACCGCCGCCGGTGAGTACTCCTTCAACCCCATCCGCAAACACGCGGGCGGCATCATGTGGTACGGCAACCTGCTCTACGTCGTCGACACCTACAAGGGCCTGCGGGTGTTCGACCTCAACACCGTCCTCACGGTCGCCACCGCCGAGAAGGACGTGTGCGGGCTGTACGACGCCGACGGGGCGTACTACGGCTACGGGTACCAGTACGTGGTGCCGCAGAGCCACGCCTACGACAACGCCGGAACGTATCTGCGCTACACGGCGATCGGCCTCGACCGCGCCAGCACCCCCGACAGCCTGACGGTGAGCGAGTACTCCCTCTCCGGCACGGTCGACTACGACGACGGCACCTTCAACGGGACCGGCAAGCCCGCCTCCGCCACACCTCACGTGGTCCGCTGGCCGCTCGACTACACCGACCGGGCGCTGGGCTCGCTCACCGCGACCGAGGCGCTCACCGTGAGCCAGCAGAAGATCCAGGGCATCGTCTCCCGCAAGAGCACGCATTACCTCTCGGCGAGCGCCGGCCCGTCCACCAAGGGCACCCTGCGCACCTTCGCCTCCGGCGGCTCGACCACGAGCGCGGTCTGCGACCTGGCGATCGGCTGCGAGGACCTCAGCTACCACAGCAGCGGCGCGTCCGGCTGGGCGTACAGCGAGTCGGTGATCTGGAACGTCAGCGAGTACACCAACAAGCGGTACGTGTACGCCGTCCACGCCGACGGCACCTGATCCTCCGGGATCTCTCGGGAATCTCTCTGGGATCTCTCCGGGTTTCTCGGGCCGGGGTGTAGCGGGCTACACCCCCGGTTCGGGAGCGGGCTCCCTCGTGGGCGCGGGCCGGCGCCGAGATGGTGGACGCCGGACACGAAGACGGGACGCACGATGGGAAACCCTTCACGAGCAGTGCTGGCCGGCGTGGGTGTCACCTGCGGCGCGCTCTTCCTCGCGGTCAGCCTCGGGCAGGACGACGACGGGGGCGGTTCGGCCGCCGCCCAGCCGAAGCCCTCGGCCGGCGCGCCGCGGACGACGACCCTCTCCGGGTCGCCGAGCGGGCCGTACGTCGCGCTCGGCGACTCGTACACCTCCGGAGCGGGGATACCGGCGCAGTCCGGCAGGCCCGCCGGCTGCGACCGCTCCGACCGCAACTACCCCGCGCTGGTCGCCGAGGAACTGAAGCTCGACGCCGCCGGCTTCCGCGACGTCAGCTGTTCCGGCGCCACCACCGCCGGCCTCTCCGCACCCCAGTCCACCGGCCACGGCACCAACCCCGCCCAGCTGTCCGCGCTCTCCGCGAAGACCCGCCTGGTCACCGTCGGTATCGGCGGCAACGACATCGGCTTCGCGTCCCTGGTCGAGCGGTGCGTGAAGGCGGGCGCGATCTATTACGCCACCGGCAGCGGCAAGTACACCGGGGACGACGCGCCCTGCCGGAGCCGGTACGTGTCCGAATCCGAATCCGGTTCCGCTTCCGACTCCGGATCCGGCTCCGACTCCGGCGCCACCGACGTCGTACGGCAGAAGATCCGGGCAGTCGGTGAACGGCTCGACAGCACTCTGGCCGAGGTCGAGCGCCGCGCCCCGCAGGCGCGGGTGTACGTCGTGGGATACCCGGCGATCCTGCCCGACGGGGGCCACGGCTGCGACGACGACATGACCATCGCCCCCGAGGACCTGGCGTTCCTTCATGACAAGGAGCAGCAGCTCAACAGTGCGCTGCGGGAGCGGGCGGAGGCGGCCGGGGCCGGATACGTCGACACATACACGCCCTCCGTCGGCCACGACGCCTGTACGGCCACCGGCACCCGCTGGGTCGAGCCCCTGATCCCCGCGTCCCCGGCCGCGCCCGTCCACCCCAACGCCCGCGGTGAGCGCGCGATGGCCGACGCCGTACTGCGCGCGCTGCGGGGCTCCTGATGAGCGGCGGACCGGCAGGGGGCTCCGTGAGCCGCGCAGGCGGCCGGTCGGCCGTGTCGCCTAGCCTGATCGGCATGGGGAAGACGGTGCGGCACGCTGCGCGGGCCACGCTTCAGCTCGGCTTCGCCGCGTTCATGGCCTTCGGCACGATCATCTTCATCACCGTGCTGCTCATCACGGCCATCGGTGCGGTGACCGTGATCGGCATCTGGCTGGTGCCCGAGACGGTGCTGCTGATCCGCCGGATCGCCGGTGCCAAGCGGCAGCAGACGGCCGTCTGGACGGGTACGCCGATCCCCGAGGCCTATCTGCCGCTGACCGGTCCGCTGCGCAAACGGCTGCGCACGGCGGTCCGCGACCCGGGCACGCTCGCCGACCTGATCTGGATGGTCGCCCACTACGCCTACGGCTTCCTGCTCGCGCCCGCGCTGCTGCTGTGGCCGGTCGGCCTGGCCGTGGACGGCGTACGGTGCGGGCTGCTGCACCGTACGCCGTGGGTGCTGCCGCTGATCGGACGGCTCGCGGACCTGGACGCCCGCTGGTCCACCGCACTGCTCAAGCCCGGACCCAAGGCCCAACTGGCCGAGCGTGTCGAGGAGTTGACCGCGACCCGGGCCGGTGCCATCGCCGCGCACGGCGCCGAGCTGCGCCGTATCGAACGCGATCTGCACGACGGCACCCAGGCCCGGCTGGTGTCCCTGTCCATGCGGATCGGGCTGGCCCGACGCGCCTACGACCAGGACCCGGAGGCTGCCCGGGGGCTCCTCGCCGACGCTCAGGACCAGGCCGAGGAGGCGCTGACCGAGCTGCGGCACGTGGTGCGCGGCATCCACCCGCCGATCCTCACCGACCGGGGCCTCGCCGGAGCGGTCCGCGCGCTCGCCGCCGGCAGCGGTCTCGACGTCACCGTGCGCGTGCACGGCCTGGAGGACGGCACCGAGCCCGGCGCCCGCGCCCCCGCCGCCGTCGAGGCCGCCGCCTACTTCGTGGTCGCCGAGGCGCTGACCAACGCCGCCAAGCACAGCGGCGCCGAACGCGCCGCGGTGGATCTGCTGCGGGAGCCGGCCGGGCTGCGGGTGACCGTGCGCGACACCGGCCGCGGCGGCGCCGACCAGAGGGGCGGCTCCGGACTTCTCGGCATGCGGCGCCGGGTCGCCGCCCTCGACGGCACCTTCGCCCTGACCAGCCCCGCCGGGGGCCCGACCGTGATCGACGTGGAGCTGCCGTGCGTGTGGTGATCGCCGAGGACAACGCCCTGCTGCGCGAGGGGCTGGTCCTGCTGCTCACGTCGACCGGCCACGAGGTGGTCGCCGTCGTCGGCACCGGACCCGAGATCCTCCCGGCGCTGCTGGAACACCACCCGGACGTCGCCGTCCTCGACGTACGGATGCCGCCCGGCTTCCGCGACGAGGGCCTGCGCGCCGCGCTGGAGGCCCGCCGTCAGCTGCCCGGTCTGCCCGTGCTGGTCCTTTCGCAGTACGTCGAGGAGTCGTACGCCGCCGAACTCCTCGGCGGGGGCGCGGCCGGCGTCGGCTATCTGCTCAAGGACCGGGTCGGCCGGGTCGACGAGTTCCTCGACGCGCTGACCCGGGTCGCGGCCGGCGGCACCGCCCTCGACCCCGAGGTCGTCGCCGAACTCCTCACCCGGCGCGCCGACTCGCCCCTCGACTCGCTCACCCCGCGCGAGCGCGAGGTCCTCGAGCTGATGGCCGAGGGCCGCGACAACACCACGATCGCCCGCACCCTCGTCATCACCGAGCGATCCGTCAGCAAGCACATCGGCAACGTGTTCCTGAAGCTCGGCCTGCCGACCAGCGACAGCGGGCATCGGCGGGTGCTGGCCGTGCTGGCGTATCTGAACAACGCCTGACCAGGGGTTCGGTGGGCCGGGCTGCGGGAGGGCGCTGTCACTCGGACGGCTCCGTCCGCCTGGTGACGGCTTCCCCGCGGCGACAGGCTCGGAGCACCTCCAGAAGAGACGGACCGTGAACGCTCCCGGAACCCTCGTCCTGATCATGGCCATCGCCGTGCTCGCGCCGCTCGTCGCGTACGGGCTCGGCCGCTGGGTGCGGATCCCGTTGGTCATCTTCGAGATCCTGCTCGGCATCCTCATCGGCCCCGACGTCCTCGGCTGGACACACCACGACCAGGTCATCGACACGCTCTCCGATCTCGGCCTGTCCATGCTGATCTTTCTCGCCGGGTACGAGATCGAGTTCGCGGCCGTCCGCGGGGACACGCTGCGGCGGTCCGCGTGGGCCTGGGTGATCTCCCTCGCCGTCGGTCTGGGGCTCGCGTTCGCCCTCACCGGCGCGGACGTGCCGAAGTCCTTCGTCATCGGCACCGCGCTCACCAGCACCGCGCTCGGCACCGTGCTGCCGATCCTGCGGGACAGCGGGGATCTGCGCGGGCGGTTCGGCACCGTGATGCTGGCGTTCGGCGCGGTGGGCGAGTTCGGGCCCATCATCGCCATGGCGCTGCTGCTCAGCGGGCGGCGGCCGGGTGAGTCGACGCTGCTGCTGGCCGGGTTCGCGGCGGTGACGGCCGCCGGGATCTGGTGGGCGCTGCGGCCTCGGCCGCCGTGGTTCTCGCGGATCGTCGAGACGACGCTGCACAGCAGCGGGCAGTTCGCCGTCCGGTTCGTGATGCTGCTGCTGGTGTGCATGCTCGGACTGGCGGCGGCGTTCGGGCTGGATACGTTGCTGGGGGCGTTCGCGGCGGGGTTGTTGACCCGGCTGGTGCTGGTCGGGGCCGCGCCGGAGAGCAGCGAGGAGGTCCTCGGCAAGGTCGAGGCGCTCGGGTTCGGGTTCCTGGTGCCGCTGTTCTTCATCGTCACCGGGATCGAGTTCGACCTCGACTCGCTGCTGGGCGGGGGGCGGACGCTGCTGTTGCTGCCGGTCTTCCTGCTCCTGTTCGTCGTCGTGCGCGGGCTGCCGGTGTACGCGCTCGCGCCGCGCGACCTGAACCGGACCGACCGGCGCGCGCTGACGCTGTACGCCTCCACGTGCCTGCCGTTGGTCGTCGCCATCACCACGATCGGGCTCGACGACAAGGTCCTCGAAGCGGGGGAGGCGGCCGCGCTGGTGGGGGCCGCCATGCTCTCCGTCCTCGTCTTCCCGCTGCTCGCGTTGCGGCTGCGGGCCGGGGAGGGGGCGGCGGAGGTGCCGGATGGGCGGTCGGCCGGGTCGGAGGCGTGGTGACGTGAGTGGGTTCAGTTGTTCCAGCTCTCGTCGTACGGGTCGTGAGGGACCGGGACCGGCTTGGCCTGCGTGATGTCGATGTAGGGGATCGTGCCGCTGTTGACGGGGTCCTTGGTCTGGTGGGTGGTGTAGTGGCCGGTCACCTCCAGCCAGGTGTCCGGCTGCAGGACGGGCGGAATCCTGCCGGAGAGGCCGATCTTGACCGGCTGGGCGTCCGCGGCGCAGCAGTTGAGGGCCATGCGGACGAGGTAAGGGGCGCCGCTGTGGTCGAGGGCGAGGAAGCCCGTGAGCTTGACCTCGCGGCCCCGGAGGGAACGGCCGTGGTCGTAGACGGCGCGACCGGCGTAATCGACCACGTTGAGCCGCAGCGCACCGGCGGCGGGCAGCTTGGGGTAGCCCCACGGCTCCTGCAGCGCCGTACCGGTGCGCATGGCGCTGTACGAACCCAGCGCGGGCGGCGCGACCAGGATCAGCGCGAACAGGGGCAGGACCAGGAGCCAGGCGATCCGGGGTTCGCGGTGGGCGTGGCCGTGACCGTCATCCTGGTCGTGGGCGTGCTCGTCGGAGGCCTCCGGCCCGCGTGGGCCCCGGCGTTCGTACCAGAGCGTCGCCACCGCCGCGACGATCAGGACCGCCCCGGCCGCCAGCAGCAGCGGACGCAGACCGGCCTTGACGTAGCGGAGATAGAGGTCGGTGGTTCCGGCGTGCAGTACCGCCACGCCGAGCAGGAACAGCACGCCCGCCTGCGCCTGCCGGTTCACAGCAGAACCTCCCCTACGAGGACGGACACCAGGACCGCCAGCACGAAAGTGGCCGGGGCGAAGCGCAGTGCGAAGCCGCGGCCGAACGTGCCCGCCTGCATGGCGAACAGCTTGAGGTCGATCATCGGGCCGACCACCAGGAACGCCAGCCGCGCCGTGAGCGAGAACTGCGACAGCGACGACGCCACGAACGCGTCCGCCTCCGAGCAGATCGACAGCAGCACCGCCAGGACGGCGAGGGCCAGGACGGAGACGACGGGGTTGGTCGCCGCCGCGTGCAGCCAGACCGCCGGGACCACCGACTTCAGCGTCGCCGCCGCCATCGCGCCCACGACCAGGAATCCGCCCGCGTGCATCACGTCATGCCGTACCGATCCCCAGAACGCCGCCCCCCTGCCCGCCCCTTCGGACGCCGGGCGGCCCGGCGGGCGCAGCCAGTCCGTGCGGCCCAGCCGCTGCCACAGCCAGCCCATCGCACACGCCACCAGCAGGCTCGCGGCGAACCGGGCGAGCACCATCTCCGGGTTGCGCGGGAACGCCACCGCCGTCGCCGTCAGCACGATCGGGTTGATCGCCGGCGCCGAGAGAAGGAACGCGAGCGCCGCGGCGGGCGTGACCCCTCGTCGTACGAGCGCCCCGGCCACCGGTACCGAAGCGCACTCACAGCCCGGCAGCACCGCCCCCGCCATCCCGGCGACCGGGACCGCCAGAGCGGGCCGTTTCGGCAGCGCTCGGGCGAAGAACGTCGGCGGTACGAAGACGGCGATGACCGCCGACAGCAGCACCCCGAGCACCAGGAACGGCAGCGCCTGGAGAACCACGGCCACGAACACCGTCATCCAGCTCTGCATCACCGGCGCCGACAGCGCCCGGCGGACCATGCCCTGCGCCCCGACCACCAGGAGGAGCAGGATCGTCAGCCCGAGCGAGGAGTTGAACTGCCAGCCCTGCCGTCCCTGCCTGCCGGGTGGCCCGCTCCGGGCCCGCCCGTCGTCCGCCGCGCGCCCGTCGGCTCGGCGCGGGGCTGCTTTCGTGAGGGCCACGGGCGACCTACCTCCGGCGAACTCGCTCTGTCTTCTCCTCCAGTACGGCCGTACCGGACCGGCTGCTCATCCTGCGCCCCACTTCCCTCCGGGAGTCGTGCGGGGAGCGCCTGCGCCTATCGTGACGACCATGCAGTCCTACACAATCGGCCAGGCAGCCCGGCTGCTCGGCGTGAGTCCCGACACCGCGCGGCGCTGGGCGGACGCGGGGCGGGTCGCCACGCATCGCGACGAGAGCGGGCGGCGGCTCATCGACGGGCGCGATCTCGCCGCCTTCTCGGTGGAGCTCGCCAAGTCCGACGAGGAGGGGGCCTCCTACACCGCGTCCACCTCCGTGCGGAACGCCTTCCCCGGCATCGTCACCGCCGTGAAGCTCGGTGACGTGGCCGCCCAGGTGGAGATCCAGGCGGGCCCGCACCGGCTCGTCTCGCTGCTCACCCGCGAGGCCGTCGAGGAACTGGGCCTGGAGGTCGGCGTGGAGGCCACGGCCCGCGTGAAGTCCACCAACGTGCACATCGACCGCGGCTGACCAGCACTCCGGCACCCCTGGCCCGCGTACCTCGTGGCGCTTCTCCCCGTACAAACGCACATGCCACCCCCATCACACCGCAGACCAGCTCATGCGATGCGACAGCAGACTTACGCCTCGCATATGCGTCAGTATGATCTGCGCATACGTCGGGTCGCCTCCGGGCAGCCGGGCGCTACCGAACCTGAGGGAGTGGCACCGTGATCACCCGTTCCGCCCACCGGACCCGCCGGACCATGCAGGTGGCCGGGGCCGGCGCCGCCGCGCTGCTCGCCCTGAGCGCCTGCTCGTCCTCCGACGACAGTTCGTCCAAGCCGGACGCCTCGAAGAACGCCGCGGACTCGGCGCAGAAGCTGTCCGGCACCGTGACCGTCTTCGCGGCCGCCTCGCTGAAGGAGAGCTTCACGGCGCTCGGCAAGGAGTTCGAGAAGGAGCACCCGGGGACGAAGGTCACCTTCAGCTTCGGCGGCAGCGACTCGCTCGCCGCGAGCATCACCGGTGGTGCCCCGGCGGACGTGTTCGCCGCCGCGAGCCCCAAGACGATGGCGATCGTCACGGACAAGAAGGACGCGGTAGGCACACCCGCCACCTTCGTCCGCAACCAGCTGGAGATCGCGACCCTGCCCGGCAACCCCGACAAGGTCGCCTCCCTGAAGGACCTCACCAAGTCCGGCCTGAAGGTCGTCCTGTGCGACAAGACCGTGCCGTGCGGTGCCGCCGCTCGGAAGGCGCTGGACGCCAGCAGCCTCAAGCTCACCCCGGTCTCCTACGAGCAGGACGTCAAGAGCGCCCTGACGAAGGTGGAGCTGAAGGAGGCCGACGCCGCCGTCGTCTACAAGACCGATGTGAAGGCGGCGGGTGACAAGGTGGAGGGCGTGGAGTTCCCCGAGTCCGCCAAGGCCATCAACGACTACCCGATAGCCCTGCTCAAGGACTCGAAGAACGCCACCACCGCGAAGGCGTTCATCGCGCTTGTGCAGTCCGCCGAGGGCCAGAAGGTCCTGACGTCCGCCGGGTTCCTCAAGCCGTGACCCGCTCCGACCCGTCCGACGCCGCGGCCGACACCCTTGTGGGCGGTCCGCGGCGCGGGCGTGTCCGGAGCAAGGGGCGTGGCGGAGTGCCGCTGCCGCTTCTGCTGCCCGCGCTCGTCGGGCTCGCGTTTCTGCTGCTGCCGCTGATCGCCCTTCTCGTACGGGCCCCGTGGCGCAGCCTGCCCGGTCAGCTGACCAGCCCCGAGGTGTGGCAGGCGCTCCAGCTGTCGTTGCTCAGCGCGACCGCGGCCACCGCCGTCAGCCTCGTGCTGGGTGTGCCGCTCGCATGGCTGCTGGCCCGTACCGAGTTTCCCGGCCGGGGTCTCGTACGGGCGCTGGTGACGCTTCCTCTCGTGCTGCCGCCGGTGGTCGGCGGTGTGGCGCTGCTGCTGGCGCTCGGCCGCAACGGGGTGGTGGGGCAGTGGCTGGACTCGTGGTTCGGGATCACGCTGCCGTTCACGACGGCCGGGGTGGTGGTCGCCGAGGCGTTCGTCGCGATGCCGTTCCTGGTGATCAGCGTGGAGGGCACGCTGCGAGCCGCCGATCCGCGCTACGAGGAGGCCGCGACGACCCTCGGTGCCTCCCGCTTCACCGCGTTCCGCCGGGTCACGCTGCCGCTGATCGCGCCCGGCATCGCCGCGGGCGCCGTACTGGCGTGGGCGCGCGCGCTCGGCGAGTTCGGGGCGACGATCACCTTCGCGGGCAACTTCCCGGGCCGTACGCAGACCATGCCGCTGGCCGTCTACCTCGCCCTGCAGAGCGACCCGGAGGCCGCGATCGCCCTCAGCCTGGTGCTGCTGGCCGTGTCCATCGCGGTGCTCGCCGGGCTCCGCGACCGATGGATGACGACCGCGTCATGACCGATATCGAGAAGACCGAGAAGGCCGGGGACGCCACCCCCCAGGCACCGAATCCTCAGCCGTCCGACCCCACGGGTGCGGGGCTCGACGCCCATCTCCTCGTCGACCGGGGCGCCTTCCACCTCGATGTCGCGCTGACCGTCGCACCCGGCGACGTCGTCGCGCTCCTCGGCCCCAACGGGGCGGGCAAGACAACGGCGCTGCGCGCCCTGGCCGGGCTCACCCCGCTCACCGGTGGCCATCTGCGCCTCGACGGTGCCTCGTTGGACCGTACGCCGCCCGAATCCCGCCCGGTCGGCGTCGTCTTCCAGGACTATCTGCTCTTCCCGCACCTGACCGCCCTCGACAACGTGGCGTTCGGGCCGCGCTGCCAGGGCGCCTCCAGGGCGGAGGCCCGCGCCCAGGCCGCCGCGTGGCTGGAGCGCATGGGGCTCGCCGACCACGCGGGGGCCAAACCCCGGCGGCTCTCCGGCGGCCAGGCCCAGCGGGTCGCTCTCGCCCGCGCCCTGGCCACCCGCCCCCGGCTGCTGCTCCTGGACGAGCCGCTCGCCGCGCTGGACGCCCGCACCCGGCTCGATGTGCGGGCCCAACTCCGGCACCACCTGGCCGAGTTCGAGGCCGTCGCCGTACTGGTCACGCACGATCCGCTGGACGCCATGGTGCTGGCCGACCGGCTCGTGGTCGTCGAGCACGGGCGCGTCGTCCAGCAGGGCACGCCCTCGGACATCGCCCGCCATCCGCGCACCGACTACATCGCCCAGCTCGTCGGCCTGAACCTCTACAAGGGGACGGCCGAGGGGCACACCGTCCGGCTCGACTGCGACTCCGACTCCGGTTCCCCTTCCCGGACAGATTTTACTTCCCGGACAAATTTTGTTGTCGGAACGGCGATCACCACCACCGAGGACCTCACCGGGCCCGTCTTCGTCGCGTTCCCGCCCAGCGCGGTCACCCTGCATCGCGAGCGGCCCACCGGGTCCAGCGCCCGCAACCTGTGGCAGTGCCGGGTCGGCGGGCTGGAGACGCACGGCGACCAGATCCGTGCCGACCTCACCGGCGAACTCCCCCTCGCCGCCGACCTGACGACCGTCGCGGCCGCCGAGCTCGATCTCCACCCGGGCGCGGCGGTCTGGGCGACCGTCAAGGCCACGCAGACGCACGCGTATCCGGCGTGACCTGCTCCTTCCTCCGCTGAGCCGAGCGGATGATCTTCGTCTCCGTACCCCGAACAGCCCGATTACTCAGACTTTCCGATTCGTATGAATGTCAGAGCTGGCTTCGGGCGCTGGGCTCTGCTGCCCCGTACGGAAAACGAGGAATCGGTGAAGCGAAGAACGCTGGGGGAGAGGCTGTCGCTTGCGGCAGTGCTCGCATTGCTGGCGGGCGGAATCGGGCTGGGGGCCGCCGGGCCCGCCGTGCCCGCCGCCGCGCCCGCAGGCCGGGCGGCCGGAGCCGGGGACGGCACCGTGACCGTGCGGGTCGTCACGGAGGTGAACGCCGACGGGGCGTACGACAGCGTCCTCGAACCCGGGATGGCCGGGGTCAAGGTCACCCTGACGGACGACGCCGGGACGGTGCTCACCTCCACCACCGGCGCCGACGGCACCGCCGTGTTCACGCCGGCGGGCTCCGCGCTCACCGGCGCCAAGTACCGCATCCAGGTCGTCAACCCCGACCCGGACAACCTCGCCCCGGCGGTCGCGGGCCTCGGCACCGGCGCGGACGTCATCCGCAGCAACACCGGCTTCGTGGACGTCTCCGGCGGCAAGAACGTCACGTACACCACCGGGTTCTGGGAGCCCGGCGTGTACTGCCAGGAGAACCCGACGCTCGTCACGTGCTCGCTGGCCAAGGGCGACGCGACCGGGAAGAAGGGCCTGCTGTCGTTCGGCGGGGACTTCGGCAACACCGCCCCCGGCGGCACCGCCACCGAGCTGACCGCGAACACCGAGCAGCAGGCCGTGTTCGGCATCGGCGTCGACCGCACCGGCAACAAGTACATGGGCACGCTGGTCAAGCGGCACACGGCGTACGGGCCCGCGGGCGCGGTCAACGCGATCTACCGCTACAACGACACCAGCGACACGGTGACCACCTTCGCCACCCTCCCCGGCGCCCTCACCGCGCACGACACGAGCAACAACCTGCTGGGCGACGACGTGATCTACGGCAAGGTCGGCCGCGAGGGCCTCGGGGACGTCGACGTCTCCGGCGACGGCAGGACGCTCTACGCCGTCAACCTCAACGACTCCAAGCTGTACACCGTGCCCATCCAGGGCACCGGCGACGGAGTCACCGCCGGCACCCCTGCCTCGTACGCCGTCCCGAAGCCGGACGCCTGCGTCGGCGACTGGCACCCCTACGGCATCGGTGTGCGCGGCAAGCGCGTCCTGGTCGGTGGGGTGTGCGGCGCCGAGTCGACGGTCACCGGCACCGCACCGTGGGGCGACCCGGCCCAACTCAGCGGACATGTCTACGAGTTCGACGGCGGGGCGTTCAAGGAGATCTTCAAGTACGCCCTGGACTACCCGCGCGGCTGCGCCTACCGCTTCCTCGGCGACCCCTCCCAGTACCGCTGCACGAAGACCTCGACCATCGGCGAGAAGATGAGCGGCCTGTGGGAGGCCTGGAACGAGCGGGTCCCGGAGCGCGAGTCGCATCTGTTCGTCTCCGCGCCGCAGCCGATCCTGTCCAACATCGAGATCGCCGACAACGGCGACCTGGTCCTCGGCATGCGCGACCGCTTCGGCGACATGCAGGGCAACCGCACCTACGCGTACGGCTCCACGACCGACCTGGTCGCCGGCGTCGCCGCCGGTGACGTGCTGCGCGCCTGCAAGTCCGGCACGGCGTACACGCTGGAGAGCGACGGCTCCTGCGGCGCGCTGACCGGCGCCATGCCGGGCAACGACGAGGGCCCGGGCAGTGGCGAGTTCTACGACGACTCCACGATCCTCTCCGACGCGGTGCACGACCAGAACACCGAGGGCGGCACGGTCCTCCAGCCGTACCGCAAGAAGCTGTGGAGCACGGTCTACGACCCGTACGCGGCCTACTCGCAGGGCGTGCGCCGCTGGGGCTCCGAGACCGGCACCACCGCGGGCAACCTCGACATCGAGTCGACCTGGAACGCCGGCAACTCCCTGTTCGGCAAGGGCAACGGCCTCGCCGACCTCGAACTCGTCTGCGACCAGGCGCCCGTCCAGATCGGCAACCGCGTCTGGTACGACACCGACGGCGACGGCATCCAGGACCCGTCCGAGCCGCCGATCGCGGGCGTCACGGTGACGCTGACCCCGAAGGGCGGCGGTGACCCGATCACCGTCACCACCGACGAGAACGGCGAGTACTACGTCGGCACGGAGCAGGGTCTGAAGCCCGACACCGAGTACGACATCGTGTTCGACTACAGCGGCATCGACCCGTCCGGGCTGCCCGGTTCACCCACTCTCGAAGAGCTGGGGTGGACCAAGCAGAACGCGGACGACGACGGCGAACTCGACTCGAACGTCGACGCCGCCGGCAAGACCACGTGGACCGTCGGTCCGGCGGGTTACGTCGACCACTCGATCGACGCCGGAATCAAGGCCCGGCCGCGGGCGCTGCTGACCGTCGTCAAGAAGGACGACGTCACCGGAGCTCTCCTCTCCGGAGCCGTCTTCGACCTGTGGCGCGAGAGCAACGGCACGGACGGACTGCAGACCTCGGGCACCACCCCCGACACCAGGGTCGGCAGCGCCTGCACGACGGGCACGAACGGCCGGTGCGTCTTCGACGACCTGCCACTCGGCACGTACTACGTGCGCGAGACGGCGGTGCCGGACGGCTACGTCCTGCCACGCAACCCGGTCTCCGGTCCCTACGTACTCACCGCCGACAACGCGGTCACGGGCGACGGCAGGGTCGTGACCCTGACCAACCGGCCGGACCTCGGGCTGACGGTCCTCAAGACCGACGCGAAGACCCACAAGCCGCTGCGCGGCGCGGTCTTCGAGCTGTGGAACGACAGCAACGGCACCACCGGGCTCCAGCGCCACGGCGGCAAGAAGGACACCCGCGTGGGCGACTGCGCCACCAGTACGCGCGGCAAGTGCTACTTCGACGACCTGCCGCCCGGCACGTACTACCTGGTGGAGAAGGACGTCCCCGAGGGCTACGTCCTGCCCAGGAACCCGGTCACCGGCCCGTACGTCCTCACGGTCAAGAACGCCGGGAAGGAACCCGGACTGGTCGTGAAGATCGCCAACAAGCGGGGTGAACCCTGCAAGGGCAAGAAGTGCTGACGCCCTCGCGAGCGGGGTGACGGCCGCGCACCCGGGAGGGTGACGCGGGGCGGGCCGCCCACCGGTGTCGACCGGTGGGCGGCCCGCCCGCATGTAGAGACGAGTCATGCGCAACTTCTTGAGGGTCCTGAGGAAACGCGGTGGCGGTACGGCGAGGGCGCGGGCCGTCGCGCTGGCGGCGACGGCGGTGGCGGTGGCCGTCGGGGCGGTGGTCCTGCTGGTCGCCCTGGTCTCCGGAGGCGGGGAGCGGGGGCCGCGGGCCGTCTCGGAGGACGAGGCCCAGCGCATGGCGCTGGCGCGGTTCCGGACGTACGAGGCGAGCCCCTCGGAGGTGCGGGTACGGCTGCCGCTGGGCGCCGCCGGGTCCGCCTCGTCCGGGACGGTCACCGTACGGGCCGTCGTCGACCACCGCGTGCACCGGGCGGTCGGCGTGTACGAGGCGGCCGACGCCGAGCGCACCGTGCGCGGGCTGGTCGCCTGGGACATGGAGGGCATCGCGGTCGCCCGCAAGCCGCGGACACCGACCACCTCCGGCGCGCCCGGCGCCGCGCCGGGCCGGGCGTCACGGCAGCCCGAGCCCGACGTGGTGACCACCGCCGCGCAGGCCGCGCGGGCCGCGGGCACGCTCGCCCCCGACGAGTGGACCCGCCGCCCCTACACCTCCGCCGCCCTGGACCGGGCGCTGCGCCTGGTGCTCTCGATGGCGGCCGACCGTCCGGACAACGCCCAACTCCTCGCCCAGTCGCACCCGTTGTGGCTGCGCGACGAACGCGTCGACGGCCGGGGCTACGGCGTCTTCTCCGGCCCGCGCCCCCGCCCGGCCGCCTCCCACGCCTCCGCGGGCCCGGCCGCCGGCGCCACCGCGGCCGCCGGGCGCTCCCCGTTGACGTACTGGATCGACAAGGACGGCCGGATGCGCCGGGTCACGGCCCGGCTCGCCCCGGGCCAGGAGGCCACGGTCGACCTGGTGGCCGAGCGGGTGCACGCGAAGGTGCCGGGGGCGCCGTGGGAGAAGGGGAAGCAGCACTAGGGCCTGGGCACTGCGCGGGCCGATCCCGGGAGGGGGAAGGTGTCCGGGTCCACCCGGCCCGGCAGGCCGACGGCCGGGCGGGCCGGGGCGGTCGGCGGGCCGGGCAGGGACGGCTGGGCGGGCGGCGCGGGGACGTCGCGGAAGGAGATGCCGGGGGGCTGTGGGAGCGCCCGGACCCGGCCGCCGCCGGAGGCCTGCGCAGCCGTGGCGGCGCCGCACCTCGGCAGTCCTCGCGGGCTCGCGGTCACCGAACCCCCGTTGTCCGTGAAGCAGTTGCCGCCCGTCCCGCTCGTGGCGAGCACCAGGTCCGTGCCGTTGCCGGTGACCCGGTTGCCGCGCACGGTGTTGCCGCGCGCCGGGTAGCCCTGGACGTCGCTCAGGAGCAGGCCGCCGGTGTGGTTGCCGGTGACGAGGTTGCGGGTGAAGAGGTTGTCCCGGGCGCCGCCCGCACCGACGCCGATGCCGAAGCCGCCGTCCGCCTGCTCGGGACTGCGGTCGTCGTTGTTGTCGGTGAACGCGTTGCCCGCGACGACCGCGCGGTGCTGCGGGCCGAGCGCCTCCATGTCGTTGGAGTTCACGGTCAGCCCGACCCGGTTGCGGGAGGCCCGGTTGCCGAGGAGGTACAGCTCCTCGGAGGCGTTGGTGACCTCGACGCCGACGGCGTTGTGCTCGGTGACGTTGTCCCGGACCACGGTGCGGCAGGGCCGGCACTGGCCGACGTAGATGCCGGAGTCGGCCTGCCCGGAGGCGTACGACCGCTCGATGATCCCGTCCCGGGCATCGAAGGCGTAGATGCCGTACAACGCGTTGTCGTAGGCGGTGACGTACGACGCCCGGAAACCGCCCAGCGGTGGGAACTTGACCGTGTCGAGGGGGTCGTACGCCGACCCGCCCGCGCCCGCCGCCGACTGGAGCCGCCGGTCGGTGACGCCGGTGAAGAGGACGCCGTTGGCGAGGTGGCCCCGGACGGTCAGGTTCTCCACGACGGAGCCCGCGCCGGTGACGGTGATGCCGTTGGCGCGGCGGAACTCCCCGTCCACGATCACCTTGCCCCGGTCGGTGCCCCGCAGCACGACCCGCGGCCGGGTCATGCGCACGCTCTCCCGGTAGACGCCCGGGGAGACCAGCACCAGGCCGCCCGGGCGCACTCGGTCCACCGCCTTCTGCAGGGACGGCGTGTCCTGCGGTACCCGGACGAGCGCCGCGCCGCCGCCCTCGTCGTCCCCGCTGCCGGTGCCGGCGCCGCAGGCGGACAGGGCCGACAGCAGGGCCAGGAGCAGGCCGACGCACAGGGCGGGCAGCACGCGGCGCGGTCCGGCCCGCCGGAGCCGAATGAGATTCGATCGCATGAGAGGCAGATGTATCGTCCCTTTCGCCGCTATGACGAAGAATGACGCGTTTGACACGCCAGCCGATGTGACGCCGGGCGCCCCGGCGCGAGCAGCCGCGCCCGAAGGGACCTCCCCCGGCGTGTCCCGACGAGGGCTCGTACGGCTCGTGGGCGGAGGGCTGGTCACGGCCGGACTCGCCGGCTGCTCTCCCGCGACCGAGCCCCTCCCCGGTCCGCCGCCCCGCACCCGCCAGGCCGGCGTCACCACCCCCCAGCAGACGGCCGTCGTCGTCACCGCCCTCGACCTGCACGGCACCCCCACCGCCCACGCCGTGCGCGCGGTTCTGGCCCGCTGGGGCCGTGCCGCCGAGGAGGCCGCAGAGCGCGCCGGGGCTGCCGCCCGGCTGACCACCACCGTCGGCATCGGACCGGCCCTGCCCGCCAGGCTCGGCATCCTCGCACCGGAGCGGCTGCGCGAGCTGCCGTCCTTCCCCGGCGACCGGCTCGACCCCGCCCGCAGCGGCGGCGACGTCGTGGTCCAGGTGTGCGCCGAGGACCCGGCGACGGCGGCCGCGACCACCGCCGCGCTCACCCGTCTCGCGCACGGCACGCTGCGCCCGCGCTGGCACCAGTCCGGCTCCGTACGGCCGGTGCCCGCCGGGCAGACCCCGCGCAACCTCCTCGGCTTCAAGGACGGCACGGCGAACCCGACCCCCGAGGAGTGCGAGCGCTGGGTGTGGACGGCCGACGACGCGACCTTCCTCGTCGTACGACGTATCCGCGTCGACGTGACGGACTTCCGGGAGCTGTCACGTTCCCGGCAGGAGGAGGTCATCGGCCGGCGCCGCGCCGACGGCGCCCCGTTCGGCGGCGCCCGCGAGCACGACGAGGCGAACATCTTCGCCAAGACCCCGCAGGGCCGCTACGTCCTCCCACTCGGCTCGCACGTCCGCGCCGCCAGCCCCCGGCTCGACGGCGGCGCCCGCATGCTGCGCCGCGGCTACTCCTACGACGACGGCCCCGCCGACCGGGGACTGCTCTTCCTGGCGTTCATGCGGGATCCGCACCTGTTCGTGCGGGTGCAGCAACGGATGGCGGAGCGCGACGAGTTGAGCCGGTTCAGCGAGCACCGGGGGTCGGCGGTGGCGTACGTACTGCCGGGGGCGCGCCCGGACCGGCCGCTGGGCTCGACGCTCCTGTGACGGCTCGGGCGGCCGGACGGAGGCTGCGCCAGGTGCCCGGCTTGTCGCCCCACACGTACACCGCGTCGTCCACCTGCAGCACGCCCCACAGCTGCTCGGCGTCCGCGTACCGCAGGTTCACACAGCCGTGCGAGCCGCCCTTGAACAGGTCGTCCAGCACGCCGTGGAAGGCCTGGCCGTCGCTGAAGAACTGGGCGAAGGGCATGGGGGCGTTGCCGTAGATGTCGGAGTAGTGGTCGCGGTCCTTCCAGTAGACCTGGTGCCAGCCGCCCCGCGTCTCGTAGCCGTCGCGCCCGGTCCGCGCGGGCACCGGCCCGAAGACCACCCGCCGCCCCTCCTGCACCCATACCAGCTGCCGGTCCAGGTCCACACAGGCGACCTTGTAGTCGCGGACCGGGCACTTCCCGGCGGCGTTGGGGTTCGGCCGCGCCTCGACGACCAGCATCATCCGGTACGTGGCGAGCCCGGCGTATCCGTCGGCCGGGCGGAGCCCGGTCCGCTCCTGGAAGCGGCGGATCGCCGCGCAGTCCGCCGGAGACTGCCGCCCGTCACGGGGGAGCCGCAGGTGCTGTTCCAGTTCCCACTGGTAGGGGCCGGTGCCGGAGGTGCAGGCCGGGACGGGCGCGGCCTGCGCGCCGGGGAGCGGGGCCGCCGCCCACAGGAGGGCGGAGGCGACGGCCGCGCCGACGACGGTCAGCGGAATTCGGCCTTTTCGGCGCATTCGCTCTCCCGGGGCTTTGACTCGGCTCTTTTCCTGACGCTCTCTTTCCAGACATACGTCACGGAAGCCGCCGGAGTGCGGTCGTGCTGGGCCGAACGAGGAAATGCCCAGCCGAGTTGGCGGAACGTTGACCAACCGGTCGGAACATTGACCAACCAATGGGAAAACCAAGCACATCGCGAATGTACGTTCACCCGCATGCCTGCGCAGCCCCCACGCCCCCCACGCCTTCCCGTCCTGCCCTACCGCAAGCCCACCCGCGGCCGCGACTACTGGGTCCTGGACGACGTACTGCCCAACGTGGACGAGGTCAGGGCCCGTTGCCTGGCCAAGGACGACTGGACCGAGGGCTTCCCGTACAAGCAGGAGAGCTGGCCCGGCCTGCGCACGATGCCCGGCCTCGAACCGGCCGAACTCGCCCGTGTCGAGCGGCTGGTGAAGAAGGAGACCGGCGCGCAGAAGCTGTGGCAGGAGTCGGCGCCCGGCGGCGGCACGCTCAACCACAACTGCATCCAGGTCGTCGGCAAGGACGAGGGCGAGGTGCGCCCGCACACCGACTCGCGCGCCCTGTGCCGGTACGCCGCCGTCCTCTACCTCAGCCCGAACGTGCCCAAGGACTGCGGCACCAGCTTCTTCCGGCAGAACCTGCCGGGCGGGGTCCTCGGCGGCAACATGGTGCAGGCCCCGCACACCAACCTGGTCGAGGCGCTCGGCACGCGTTTCGTCTCCCCGGACTCCTTCGTCGAGGACGTACGCGTACCGCAGCGCTACAACCGTCTGCTGCTCTACAAGGCCAACATCATGCACAGCGCGACCGGTTACACCGGTGCCTCGCTGGAGGAGAAGCGGATGACGGCCGTCTTCTTCTGGATGGCCTGAGCTTCTGGATGGCCTGAGCCGCAGCGACTCGCGTACGTCAGTTGTCCGTGCCGTCGCCGGGGACGGCCGCCGAAGCCGATGTGTGCCAGTTGGTGACGATCGGCCGGTCGACGGTGATCGTGCCGACCTTCAGGGAGACCGGGTTCGGGTCGTCCTGGGCGGCGCTGACGATGATGCTGTCCAGCTCCTTGCCGTCGTTGTTGTTCGTGGTCTTCGGGTTCACCCCGGCGTAGGCCACCGTGGAGCCGCTCAGCGTCACCGGCTCGCCCACCACCTGCTCGGCGTTGGCCGCCTCGGTCCCGTCGGAGCCGAACGCCACGACCGGCAGATCGCCCGAGAGTACGCACTTGATGCCGGGCTTGGCCTTGGCCATCACCAGGACGTAACCCCCGGCCTGCGTCTCGGACTTCGAGCTCCACGTCAGGTCGTTGCTTCCGCAGGCCTGCCCGTAGCCGGTCTTGTCACCGGTGCTCTTGCCTCCGCCCGTCTTGCCGGTGCTCTTGGTGGGGACGGAGGTGGAGCCGCCGCCGGACGTACCGGCCGAGCCTCCCGTCGCCGTACCGGCCGTACCACCGGAAGCACCGCCCGACCCGCTGCCCGACGCACTGCCCGACGCACTGGCGGAGGCGCTGTCCGAGGCCGTCGGCGAGGTGGCGCCCGCCGCGTCGTCGTCGGAGCCGTTGCAGGCGGTCAGCGACAGCGCGGCGGCGAGGGCGGCGGCGGCCAGGGAGAGGGTGCGGATGTGGGAGGTGCGGTGCTTGCGCATGACTGTGCTTCCCCGTTCGTGGTACTTGCTCAATGGTCACGTCCGCCGGGACCGTTCGGCCCTTTCCGGCGTCGGGTCCCACCTTGCGGAACCGCCGGTGACCGCCGCAATGATCTACGGCAAGGACGGGACACTGGAACAGAAAAGCACGCCCTGACCTGCACGAATACTGTCCCCCTGGAACGACGGTCCGGGACGCGGGAGACCTGACGGCGGGGTCGAGTGACGGTCGCGTGGCACTCGTGACACCCGTTTGTGACGTCGGTCCCGGTTGCGGATCACCGGAGGCGGGCATCACCCCGGGGCAGGACCGGCCGCGCAGGTTTCGAGCGGGGCTCCGGTCAGCGGGGTCCGGCCGGGGAGTGCCGGTAAATTTTCGGAGGGGAAGTGGCTGTCATGCGTGCGCACGAGCGCGCCGTCCGGCAAACCGCACGCGTCGAGTACACGCTGCCGCGCGCCGCCGTCTCGGCAGGCAGGGCGCGCAAGCTGACCTCCGCGTTCCTCACCCGCACCCGGACCCGGGTGGCGCCGATGACCCCCGACCAGGTCGACGACGCCACGCTGATCGCCTCCGAGCTCGTGGCCAACGCCGTACGGCACGGCCGCTCCGGGTGCAGGCTGCGCCTCCAGGTGGGCGGCGGAGCGGTGACGGTCGAGGTGCACGACGACGCTCCGGGACGGCCCAGGGTCGGCGTGCTGGACACCGAGTCGGAGAGCGGTCGCGGCCTCGCGATGGTGCAGGCCCTCGCCCACCGCCTGGAGGTCGTCAGCACGGGCGTGGGCGGCAAGACCGTACGGGCCGTACTGGCCGTGTGAGCCGCCGGATTCACGGCACGGCATGCCTCACGGCACCGCATGGCGCACGACGCGCCCCCACATCGACGTGTACTGCCGCCACAGCGGCCCGCTCACATACGGAATCCCGTACCCCTCGCACAACTCCCTGACCCGGGGCGCCATCTCGGCGTAGCGGTTGCTGGGCAGGTCGGGGAAGAGGTGGTGCTCGATCTGGTGGCCGAGATTCCCGGTCATCACCTGGAAGAGGAAGCCGCCCTCGAGGTTCGCGGAGCCCTGGATCTGCCGTACGTACCACTGGCCGCGGCTCTCGCCCTCGATGTCCTCCTCGGCGAAGGTCCGTACGTCGCCGGGGAAGTGCCCGCAGAAGATGATGGTGTGCGCCCAGATGTTGCGCAGGCTGTTCGCGGTGAGGTTGCCCAGCAGGCACGGCAGCGCGGAGGGGCCCGCGAGCAGCGGGAACAGGACGTAGTCCTTGGCGAACTGGCGCACCGCCTTGCGGGTGAGGGCCGCCACCTCCCCCAGGAAGCTCCGGACGCTCTTGCGGCCCGAGGGCACCGCCTCCGCCTCCAGGTCGTAGAGGGCGATGCCCCATTCGAAGACGGGGGCGAGCAGGGCGGTGAACAGGGGCTGGAGGAGGTGGACGGGCTGCCAGGGCTGGTCCGGGCTCATGCGCATGACCGTGTAGCCGAGGTCTCGGTCGAGGCCGACGACGTTGGTGTACGTGTGGTGCAGGTGGTTGTGGGTGTGCTTCCAGGCGTCGGCCGGGGTGAGGAAGTCCCACTCCCAGGTCGTGGAGTGGATCGCCGGGTCGCCCAGCCAGTCCCACTGTCCGTGCAGGATGTTGTGGCCCAGCTCCATGTTCTCCAGGATCTTGGCGACGGTGAGCATCGCCGTGCCCGCGCACCAGGCCGGCGGCAGCAGCGAGACGGCGAGGGCGGCGCGGCCGCCGGTCTCCAGGCCGCGCTGGACGGCGATCACGGTACGGATGTAGCGGGCGTCCGCGGGGCCGCGTCCGGCGATGATCCCGTCGCGGATCCGGTCGAGTTCCGCCCCGAACTCCTCGGTCCGGGAAGGGGCGTTCGGTTGGCTGTCCGGTTGGTTCGGGGGCATGGGTATGACGGTCGCGGTCATATGAGGCTCCTGTCGGCGCACGAGGCGCCTGGAAGGGGCGGATGTCCTGCGTGTGCTCCAGTGCCGCAGTTGCTCCTGGTGTCCAAGTGCTTCTGGTGCTCTAGATGTCGAGGGTGAGCGGTGCTGCCGCCCCGTTGACGCAGGTCTGGATCAACTGGCCCTGCTCGCCGTGCACTTCACCGGTGCGCAGATCGCGTACACGCCCGTCGACCAGCGGGACGAGACACCCGAAGCAGATGCCCCGCCGGCACCCGTACGGCATCCGGACCCCCGCCTCCTCGCCCGCCTCCAGGAGCGGAGTGGACGCGGCGGGTTCCGCTTCGACGCCACTGCGCCCGAATCTGACCCGGCCGACGGGGACGCCCGACTCCCCCGGCGCCGGTGCCGGCGGCGCGAGCCGGAAGCGCTCCACCCGCAGCCGGTCCGCGATCCCGGCCCCGGCCCAGCGCTCCTCCATCGTGTCCAGCAGCCCGGCCGGCCCGCAGGCCCAGGTCGCGCGCTCGCGCCAGTCCGGGCAGAGCAGGTCGATGTGCCGCGGAGTGATCCGGCCGACGGCCCGCGTGTGCCGCTCGTGCACCCGCAACCACGGCAACCCGGCCTCCAGTTCGTTCAGTTCGGAGCGGAAGAGGCACTCCTCCGGTCGCGGCGCACTGTGCAGGAGTACGACGTCGAGGGCCCCGCCCGCCGGGAAGCGGCGGCGGGCGAGCGTCCGCAGCATCCCCATGACCGGGGTGATGCCACTGCCCGCCGTCACCATCAGCATGCGCGGCGGCAGTGGTTCCGGGAGGGTGAACTCCCCCTGTGCGGGCCCGAGTCGGAGCACCGTGCCGGGTGTCGTCCGGTGCACTAGGTGCGGGGAGACCCTGCCCCAGGGCTCGGCCTTCACGGTGATGGTCAGGTCGCCGTCCGGTGTACCCGGCGTGCCCGGCGGCGAGGTGAGCGAGTAGGTGCGCCAGTGCCAGGCGCCCGCCACCTCGACGCCGACCGGCAGGTACTGGCCGGGCCGGTGCCCCGCCCAGCCGCGTCCGGGCCGGATCACCACCGTCGCCGCCGCACGGTTCTCGGGCCGTACGGCGACGACCCGGCCGGCCGGGTGCCGGGCGGACAGCAGCGGGTCGAGCAGAGCGAGGTAGTCGTCCGGGGCGAGCGGAGTGGTCAGCCAGCCGGCGGCCGCCAGCGCACGCCGGCCGACCCGGTCGACGACCTCGCCGACGACGGACGGCAACCCCAGGGACAAGGGCAGGAGCAACGGCAGGGACAGGGGCAGCCCCAGGGACAAGGGCAGGGGCAGACGCTCGTTCGGGGACGCTGACATGCGCGGGGCCTCTCCTCGCGACGCGGTGCGATGGCGGGGTGGGGAGCACGAGCACGGCGGGTCACGTCGGGCGCGGGTGCCGCCGACGGGCCCGTGGTGGGGGCGACGTACCGGCGGGGACGAGCAGTCGCCAGACAACCACGGACGCCCCGGCGCACGGCAGCGGCGGGGAGCAGATCGGGCCGGTCACCGCTTCCCCTCGCGTCTCCCGCGTCCCAGGGGTCGGCGGACCGGCTGGCCGGCGGCACGGTGGCCGTCACCGGGACGGCAGGGAAACCGTCCGGAAAAAGAGGTTCAATTCCGGACGGAAAGCTGCTGGGGAGTGGCTGCGGAGCAGCGGAGGAACAGCTGAGGAACCACAAAAAAAGCAGCTGGCCGGGAACTCCGCACCTCGCGGTGCGGGTTCCCGGCCAGCTGCCTCAGGCAGATGTGCCGGATCAGGCGGGAACGATGTTCTCGGCCTGGGGGCCCTTCTGGCCCTGCGTGACGTCGAAGGTCACCTTCTGGCCTTCCTGCAGCTCACGGAAGCCAGAGGTGGCGATGTTGGAGTAGTGGGCGAAGACGTCGGCGCCGCCGCCGTCCTGCTCGATGAAGCCGAAGCCCTTTTCCGAGTTGAACCACTTCACGGTTCCAGTAGCCATGTCATATCTCCTTAGGGGCAGTGCTCGTGGGTCCACACTGTGCGAACCCGCGTCGCCGCGATGATTGCCCCGTCCGGGAGAAAAGCATCCGGAAATTCAAAAACGAACCAACCGATACTGATCGGCAAGTCCGTTTGAAGTCCTTGGGAACCACAACTGCAACTGATATCGACCCTAGCACGGGAGGGCCGTCAGATGGCCACCCACTATGTCACCTCTTCTCCGGGAATAAAAAACGGGCGGCGGGGAAAGGGTGCGCGGTCGCGTCGCAGGTGGGGGCCGTCGACGTCGCTCACCCGGACGGACCGCCGCACTGGTGGGGGACCGGACCCGATGGTGCCGTGAGAGGACGCAGCCCGCGCGGCGGGCAGGCCCGTCCCCAGGAGGCTCCCGCCATGAACCGTCCGTCGTCCCGGCCGTCCCGTCTCCTTGCCTCCGCCCTCACCGCGGGCGTCCTGCTGTCGGCGGCCGCGTGCTCGCGCGGCGACGCGGACCGGGCCGCCGAGGGCGACGGGGACGGCGGTCCGGGCCACCGGGCGGCCGCCGCCTCCCCCGCCGCCGCCCAGGAGTCCCCCGCCGCCTCCGCGTCGGCCTCTCCCACCCTCACGGACGCCCAGGCGCGGGCCGCACTGATCACCGGCGGGGATCTCGGCGAGGCGTGGTCGGCGACGCAGGGCGGGGCGACCTGGCGGGACGGTCTGCTCAAGAGCACGACGGACGCGGCGGGCAAGGACGCGGACTGCGGGCGGCTGCTCGACGGCGTCTACACGGAGGAGCTGCTCGGCGAACCGAAGGGGGTCCGGGCGGCCGCCGGCTTCGACGACGCCGACAACCAGGGCCAGCTGCACTACCAGGTGGCCGCGTACGGCAAGGCCGACGTGGACGCGAAGCTGGCGTGGCTGAGGTCGCTGCCCGCCAAGTGCGCGCGGTTCACGGCGACCGATGTGCGGGGCGGCCGGCAGACGGTCCAGGTCGCTCCGGTGGCGCTGCCCGGCGTGGGCGACGCACGCGAGGGCCTGCGGGTGACGATGGCGGGCGCGGAGGCCGACAGCGAGGCACCGGCGTTGACCCTGGACGTCGCCGCCGTACGGGTCGGCGACCATGCCGTCCTCGTCACCAACGGCGGTCTCGCGGGCGTGGAGGACGGGACCACCCAGCGGGCCGTCCAGCTCGGCACCCCGCGTCTCCAGGACGCGATCGCGGGCCGGGCACCCGCACAGCAGCCCACCCAGCCGCCGGTGCAGCCGGTTCAGCCGCCCGCCGAGCCCGCGCAGCCGCCCGCCGACGACCAGGGCGACTACGACGAAGAGGGCTGAGCACGGAGAACGGAGAAGGGGGCTGAGCACGAGGAAGGGGACCTGGCCCCCGCCGCCCTAGCCCATCCGCTCGACCGCGTCCTTGGCCTCCTTGAGCCCGGCGCCGGTGATCTCGCGGTAGGCCTTGATGGCCTGGATCTTCTTGCCGTCCCGCAGCAGGGCGTCGATCTCGTCCATCCGCGGCTCGGCCTCGCGCAGGCCGAGGTGGTCGAGGACCAGGTCGAGCTTCTGCTCGACGCGGGCGACCCTGAGGTCGGTCCGCTTGATTCTGCTTTCGATGCTCCCGATGCCCAGCAGCATGACCAGCGCGACGAGGAGCAGACCCATTATTTCCATGGTCATTGATCCTAGGGGTGGCCCCGGCTAGCCCCCGGTCGTACCGGCCGAGACCTGCGCACTGATCTCGCTGCTGGGCGTCGCCGTCGGCGTGGCCCCCTCGATGTCGATGACCGCGCCGAGCCGCAGCTGCCCGTACAGCCACTTCGCGTCCTTCGGGCGCAGGCCGATCCATCCGTCGGTGCGGTCGTAGGCGCCCGGGGCCTTCTCGTCGTAGGTGAGGGCACCGATGAAGGTCGTCGCGGAGCGGTCGGTGGCGACGAGCTCTAGGACCCAGGGGAGCTTCACGGTGTAGGCGTCGTCCTGGATGCCGACGTTGGAGGCCGGCACCACCTTGGCGGCCTCCTTGGCGGTGACCTTCATCCGGCCGGTGGGCGTGGGCAACTGCTCGGTGCCCGAGGAGATGGGCAGGGTGCGGCCCGCGGCGGTCAGCACGCGCCGGGACAGGTCGACCGTCGCGTCGGGTGCCGCCGGGGTGGTGGGCGTGGCGGTGGGGCGCGTGGCCGGGGGCGTGCGCTGGTGCGGGCCGTCGCCGTTGCCGCCGCCGAGGTTCAGGGCGAGGACGAGGGCGAGGGCCGTCGCGGCGCAGGCTCCGGCGACGGCTGCGGCCGTACGGCGGCGGCGCCTGCGGCGTACCGCCCGAAGGCGGATCTGCGCGCCCGGCACCGGCGGGGGCGTCTCGCCCTCCTGGGCCAACTCCTTCAGCTGAGAGGTGAGTTCATCGGACACGGTCGCCCTCCCTCTCCCCTTCGTCCGCGGACAGTTCCCGCGCCAGCGCGGCCCGGCCGCGGGACAGACGGGCCTTGACCGTCCCGATCGGGGCACCCGTTTCGGAGGCTACCTGCTCGACACTCAGGTCGCACAGATGGTGCAGCACCACGGCCATCCGCTGGGGTTCGGGCAGTGTGCGCAACGCGGCGACCAGGGCGGTGCGTTCGGGGTCCGGGCCGGGAGTGTGCTCCGGCGGGGGCGTACGGCGGACCAGCTCCAGCCAGCGGCGGGCGCGGCGCCAGCGGCTCACCGCGAGCCGCATCGCGACCGTGCGGATCCACGCCTCGGGGGCCCCGTCGGCCAGGAACTCCCGCCGTCGGTCCCAGGCGCGGACGAACGCCTCCTGGACGACGTCCTGCGCCTCGCCGTGATCCCCGGTGAAGGCGTACAGCTGGCCGGTCAGCCGGGAGAAGGCGGTGGCGTAGAACGCGTCGAACTCTTCCTCGGTCATGCCCCCGCGTCTTCCTCGGTCATGCCCTGTCGGACGTCATCCGAGTTTTCCCGGTTCCCGTGCAACCCAGGTGTCTCCGCCGTGCGTACAGGTGCCGTACGCCGCATATCGAAGCACACAGCAGGGGGACGGCATGATCACGGGGACCGCGGGGAGCACGGAGACGACAAGAGCCGACGGGGGCGGGAGAGCCCGGCGCGGGCGGCTCGCCCGCGCCTGGGGTGCGGCGGCCCTGTGCGCGCTCGCGCTCGCGGGCTGCTCGGCGCAGGCGGTGGCCGGGAGCGACACCGGCTCCAAGGGCGAGACCTCCGCGGCGCGGACCCCGAAGGCCAAGTCCAAGCCCAAGCCCAAGCCCTCGGTCACGCCCCTCAAGACCCTCGAAGGCGCGCACGTCAACGTGTCCGACGGGCAGACCGTGGGCGTCGGCATGCCGATATCCGTGACCTTCGACAAGCCGGTCCCGACCGCCGAACGGGCGGACACGGAAAGGCAGTTGAAGGTCGCCGCCGGGGGAGTCGAGGGCTCCTGGAGCTGGATCAGGGACCGCAATCTGCTCGACGGGCAGCGCGTCGACTTCCGGCCGAAGGACTACTGGGCCCCTGGTACGAAGATCACCGTGCGGGCGGGCGCGGGGATCTCCCGGCACGTCACCGTCGGGCGCTCCCTCGTCGCCACCGTCGACGTGCGCACCCACACCATGAAGGTCGTCAAGGACGGGCACACGCGCAGCGTCCCGATCACCGCGGGCGCCCCCGGCATGGACACCTGGAACGGCACGATGGTCGTCTCCGACAAGGCGACCAAGGTCTTCATGAACTCGAGGACGGTCGGCTACGGCGACGCGTACGCGGGCTATTACTACTACGCCGTCCACCTCACCACCTCGGGCACCTACCTCCACCAGAACCCGAAGGCCGACACCTACGGCGGCCACCAGAACGTCACGCACGGCTGCGTCGGGCTCGCCACGGACGGCACGGCCAAGCGGTTCTACGACGAGGTCATCCCCGGCGACGTCGTCACGGTCACCGGCTCGAAGGACACCGTCGCCGTCGGCAACGGCTACGGCGACTGGAACCTCGGCTGGGACGCGTGGCGGGCGGGCAGCGCGCTGAAGTGAGCCCGGAGAACCCGGGAACCCAGAGAACCCGGAGAAATCGAAAAAGACCGCACCGGTGTCATCCGGGCACGCCCCCTCGGGAGTTTGGAGGGGTGGAGAGGCGCCCTCCGTCCCGTATCGCTCACCCGGATCGTCAACGGTCCGTTCATCGCAAGGAGTTGTCCGTTCATGACACGGATGCAGAAGTACGTGGCTGCCGTGGCGGTCGCCGCCGCCCTGGCCGGGGTGCCCTCGGTGTCGTACGCCGTCTCACAGGGGAAGGCGGCGCACGGCACCTCCTACCAGGCTGCCGCGAACTACAAGGCGGCCGCGAAGGCCGCGGTGGCCGCCGAGCCGGTGGTCAGAAAGGCCCCGAAGGCTCGTGTCGTCGCGCCCGGCGAGCACGTGGTCGCGGCCCCCGGCTTCGAGCTGTGGCTCACCGAGGAGGGCAAGCACTGGACCTCGCCCGACGATCCGGAGCCGCAGTTCCGCAGTGTCGTCGACGGCAACATCGACCTGAGCACGCCCGGGGTGTCCATGCAGACGGAGAGCATGGGCGGCCACTACACCCTCTCCGGGCTGTACTACGGCGGCAAGGGCACCGCGTCCCGCGTCGAGATCGAGACCAAGGCCGGGACGGTGCACGGCAAGCTGCTCACGCTCGCGGGCAAGCCCGGCTGGGGCGTCTGGTACGCCACCACCACCGCCCCGGCGGGTGACGACGACGGCGACTTCATCGGCGCCGTCACCGTGTACGACACCAGGGGCAAGGTCTACGCCCAGCTGAACTAGGCGTGTGTGCGGGGGACTTGGGGCCGCGCGTCGGCGCCGAGTCCCCCGCTGTCCCCCTCGCCTCCCCCCACGTACCCGACCCCGAGGGACCACCGGCCGTGCAGCACGAGATACCCGAAGCCTCCGCCGGGAGCGCCGACTTCGCCGAGTACGCCACCGTGGCCTGGCCCCGGCTGGTCCGCACCGCGCACATGCTCACCGGCGACTTCCACGAGGCCGAGGATCTCGTCCAGACCACGCTGGCCAAGGTGTACGCGCGCTGGCGGCGCATTCCGCGCGACGACGTCGACTTCTACGTACGCCGCTCGCTGGTCAACAACAACCTCAGCCGGGTGCGCAGAAGACGGGTCGCCCAGCTGCTCATGCCGTTCCTGCCCGAGCGGGTGCACCAGAGCGAGCCCGGGCACGCGGAGGCCGTCGCGCAGCGGGCGGCTCTCGGGCAGGCGCTGGCCACGCTCTCGGCGCGACAGCGTGCCGTGATGGTGCTGCGTTACTGGGAGGACCTCAACGAGGCCGAGATCGCCGAGCTGCTCGGCTGCTCGGTCGGCACGGTCAAGACCCATGCCCGTCGCGGTCTCGAAGCCCTGCGCTCCCACCCCGTGTTCGCCCGCCGCCACCCCGTCTCCGGAGCCCGCCCATGAAGCACCGCCGTCATCCCTCGCACCCCGCGGACACGGCCGGACCCGAAGCCGTAGTGGTGCGCGAGGTGTTCGCCGAGGCCGCGTACGACGTCACACCGTCCGCGGTTCCGCTGGCCGCCATCGAGCGCGAGGGGCGGCGCCGCAGAAGCCGTCGCAGGGCCACCGTGCTGGGCAGCGCGTGCGGGGTGCTGCTGGTGCCGCTGGCCGTGGTCGGCCTCCGTGGCGGGGACGGCGACGGGGGCGGCGCCGGGGAGAGCGGGACCCGCGTCACCGCGTCGCCGGCCGAGACCGGCGACGCCTCGCCCAGCCCCTCGGTGGGCGCCGGGAAGGTACGGGTGGTGACGCCCGGGGAACGGGTCCAGGTCGCGCCCGGCACGAAGATCTGGCTCACGGAGGACGGCAAGCACTGGACCGAACCGGACGTGCCCGGGCCGCAGTTCAGGAGCGTCACCGACGGCAACCTCGACATGTCCCAGCCGGGGATCAGCCTCCAGGAGTCGGGGCAGGGCGGCACGTACTTCCTCTCCGGCATCTACTACGGCGGCAGCGCCGACGCGGCCCGGGTGCGGATCAAGACGGCGGCGGGCGACGTCGACGGCACGGTGCTCAGACTCGCGGGCGGGCACAAGTGGGGCGTCTACTACGCGATGGTGAAGCAGGGCGCCATGCCGACCCCGACGTCATCGGTCGACGCGATGCCCGACTTCACCGAGAGAGTCACGGTGTACGACTCCGCGGGCGGGGTGGTCGCGAGTCAGGACTTCCGCTCATGAGGGGCCTCGGCACAAGGTTCCGGCAGCGCCTTCGCGCGCGCCTGGCCGCCCGGCGCACCCGCGCCCGCCGTTCGCGCGTCCGCCGGCTGCGCCGCGCACTGGCCGTGCTCCTCGCCCTGGTGCTGCTGCTGTGCGGTGCGGCGGTCGTGGCGTACGTCATGACGGACATCCCCGAGCCGCACCCCGAGACGGCGATGCAGAGCACCGTGTTCGTCGACACGCACGGCGACTACCTGGGGCGGCGCGGCCCGGTGGACCGGCAGGAGGTGCCGCTGAAGCAGGTGCCGCGGGCGGTACAGGAGGCGGTGATCGCCGCGGAGAATCGTTCCTTCCGTACGGACACGGGGATCGCGCCGACCTCGATCGCTCGGGCGGCGCTGTCCACGGTGACCGGGGGCGAGCGGCAGGGCGGTTCCACGATCACGCAGCAGTACGTGAAGAACGCGCTGCTGACCCCCGAGCAGTCGCTGACCCGCAAGGCGCGGGAGGCCCTGATCTCGATCAAGCTGGACCGCACCCGTTCGAAGGACGAGATCCTGGAGGGGTACCTCAACACGGTGTACTTCGGCCGGGGCGCGGCGGGCATCCAGGCCGCGGCCCGCAACTACTTCGGCGTGGACGCACGGGACTTGACGATCAGTCAGGGCGCGGCGTTGGCGGGCATCATCAACATCCCCTCGTACTACGAGAAGGCGGGCTCGGACCCGGAGGTGACGGCCACGCTGGTGCGCCGCTGGGAGTGGGTGCTGGACGCGATGGCGGACGGCGGGGCGATCACCCCCGCCGAGCGGAGCGCGGCGCGCTTCCCCGCGTTCCGCTTCTACCCGCCGGGGGACACGGACGGCCAGCGCCAGTACCTGATCGACGCGGCCACGACGGAGGCGGCCGACCGTCTGGGCATCACCCAGGACGAACTCGCGCGGGGCGGCTACACGGTGCGCACGACGTTCGACCTGACGGCGCAGGACGCGACGGCGGAAGGGGAGGAGAACGGCCTGCGCAGGGTGAAGGGATCCGCGGACGCGAACACCCGGATCCACACGGCGGTCGTGGCGCTGGTCCCCGGCGACGGCGCGGTCCGCGTCCTGTACGGCGGGGCGGACTACGCGCAGCACCCGTTCAACGACGCCCTGCACGGCGCGGTGGAGGCGGGCACAGCGCTCACGCCCTTCACCTTCGCCCCGCTGGGCGCGCCCCTGACGGACCTCCCGCGCACCGCGGCGCCGACTCCGCTGCGGCTGGCCTCGGCGTACGCGACGGCGGCGGCCGACGGCACCTACGCGGAGCCGTACACGATCGAAAAGATCTCCAGGGCGGGCCACACCCTCTACACGGCACGCCCGCACACCCGCGCCGCGATGCCCCGGCCCGAGGCGGGCGTGATCACCAAGCTGCTGCACTCGGCGCCCGGCCCCCTGGCGATGTACACCGGCAGCGCCGGAACCCGCACCCGGTGGCAGACCACGTACGACCGGCGACTCTCCGTCACGGTCGCCCTCTTCGCGGAACACCCGGCCAAAGGAAACCATCCGGCCACTCCTGCGCAGCTCCCGAGCACCACGGAAACCCTTGCCACCGGCATCATCACCGGCCTCTGGCCCAAGATCACCGGGGAGTCCGCCGACCGGTCGGGCCGGCCCGGCGAAGTGAAGAAGGACATCCAGCCCTTCCGCACGGCCGAATAGGACCCATACTGGCAACACGATGACGAAGCCAACCGCGCCCCGGCGCCACCTGCCCACCAGCCCCTTCGCTGCCCCCACCGCCCCGGAGGCAAAGCACTTCAGCCTGGGGGACCGCGTCTCCCACGACCAGTTCGGCCTGGGCACGATCGTCGGCGTCGAGGAGGGCATCGCCATGCTCGTCGACTTCGGCTCCCACCAGGCCCGCGTTGTGAGCCCCTACACCCGGATGCACAACCTCTGAGCCTCTGGCGTGTCGCTGCTCCCGTCTCCGTGAAACCTCGGTGAGACCTTGGTGGGACGGGAGCCGACGGGGCTCTCAGCGTCCCTCGTACGGGTTCTCCGGCCCCTGTACCGTCCGCACCGACGGTGACGCCCGGGACGGGCGGCCAGGCCCTCTCCGGGCCGAGGGCGCCTTTGGAGTGCGGCCCGTGCGGGATCCCGGAACCGTCACAGCGGGGGCTGTGCGGGGGCCGGGCCCAGGGTTGTCGTGCCCGGGGCGGTGCGGTGGCCTAGGCCCGTGCGGTAGGCGTCGAGGGCTGCCTCGACTCGGCCGGTGCGGCGGAGCAGGTCGCCGAGCAGTCGGCACAGGTCGGCGAGATCGCCGGCCGCGCCCGCCCGCTCCAGGAGGCTGAGCGCGCGGACGTAGTGCTCCTCGGCGGTCTCCGTGTCCCGGGCGTCCTCGGCGATGATGCCGAGCAGCCGGTGTGCGGCGGCGGAGTGGACGGCGCCGCGCTCGGAGCTGAGGTCGCCGAGCACGTCGTGCAGGAGGGCGGCGGCCTCGTCGGACTTGTCGCGGCGGTGCAGTACGTCGGCGAGCTCGACGGCGACCTGACTGGTGTAGAGGGCGGCCCGCTTGGCGGACAGCATGGTCTGCGCCTGCCTCAGCTCGGCTTCGGCGCGCTCCAGCTCGCCGTTCTGCGCGTACAGGTAGCCGCGCATCCAGTGACAGTTGGCGAGTTCCGTACGGATCTGGAGCTGGCGGTAGAGATCGGCGGCCTTGGCGAGGGAGCTGTCGGCCTCGGCGATCCGGCCCTCGGCGATCATCGTGCGCGCGACGGAGCGGTGCATCCGGGCCACCAGCGCGGGGTCGCCCGCCTTCGGGGCGAGGGCGAGCGCGAACTCGGCGGCCTGGGCGGCCCGCGCGTGGGCGCCCATGTCCATGTACGGCGCGATGACGCCCGTATAGAGGAGCAGCAGGGCGTCCGGGTCGTGCAGGCCGGTGCGGTTGAGTTCGTCGAGGGTGGACTCGAACAGGTAGCAGGCATACCGGAGTTCACCGGCGAGATAGTGCGACACCGCCCGGCCGCGCAGGGCGGGCACGCGGACCGGCAGCGGGGCGTCGCCGAGGCGCCGCTCCGACTCCTCGAAGCGCTGCCTCGCCGTCACCAGGTCCCCTGTCTCCAGGGCGCATTCCCCGAGGCCCAGCAGTGCGGCGGCCTGTTCGTCGGCCAGCCCGTGCTCGTCGGCCTCCGCGAGCAGCACGGCATACTGCTCCGCCGCCACCTCGGCCTCCCCGGTGGCGAGCGTGCGCTGCGCGTCGGTCAGCCGCAGTCGCAGGTCGATGGCGAGGTGGGCGGGACGGCCGGTGGCCAGCTCCTCGTACGCCACTCCGAGCCGCTCGGCGATGTGCCGCAGCGCGGGCTCGGAGGCCCGCACCCGGCCCGCCTCCAGCGTGGAGATGTACGCCGGCGTGTACGCCGGTTCCGCCAACTGCTTCTGTGTCAGACCGCGTTCGCTGCGCAGCTGCTGAACCCGGCGCCCGATGACCTCCGGACCGTCACGCTCCGTCATGCGGGTAAGCATGCCATTAAGGCGACTTACGCTCGGTCAAGTCCTGATCATTGTTCAACTTCCCCTGAATCACTTGCCCTTGGTGTCCAGGAGCCCCTACGTTAAGCGGCGAGTTAAGCCTGCTTAATACGCCGCTGTTGCGAGGTTGCCGTGCTCCGACGTATCTCCGCGCGCTACTCCAGAGGCTTCGCCGCGGCGCTCGTCGCCGTGACGGCACTGATCACGGCAGCGAACCTGGGCCCGGCGCGAGCGGCCACGCCCCCGACTCCCCCGGCGGTGTCCACCGTGCACGGGGTGAGGTGAGCCGGACCACTCCTCCTGCGACAGCATCATGTCCTTACGCCGACCAGGGCACGGTTTCTAGAACTCCGCCGTGTCCAGTTCGAAGCCGAGGGGGGCGGGCAACTGCACGGTCAGGCCCAGCTTGCACTTCGGCCCCTGGGCGTAGTCGTCGCCCGACGGGGCGGAGTACACCGTCACCTCGCCCTCCTCCCGGTCGATCAGCAGGTAGACGGGGATACCGGCGCGGGCGTAGCCGTGGATCTTCTTGTCGCGGTCGCGGTCGGCCGTACTTGCGGAGGTGACCTCGGCGACGAGTACGACACCCGAAGGCTCGTGCCACTCCTCCTGGTCGTCGAAGCTGCCCTTGGGCGCGACAACCAGGTCGGGGACGACGTGGCCGGTCTCGGATGCGCCGGGGACGGTCAGACCGATTCCGGTGTAATTGCGCAGGGACTCGTCCGGGCCTCGCTTGGTGACCTGCCGGTTGATCTCCGACACGATCTCCTCATGCTCCCCGTTGGCCGGTGGCGTCACGCAGATCTCCCCTTCGATCAACTCCACACGCCAGCCCTTGGGGGCCGTCGCACTGAAGAGCTCGAAGACCTGCTCCACGCTCGCGCCCGTGTAGTCGGGCACGCCGCTGTCCGTGTCGCTATCGCCGTCAGGGTCGTCGTAGGGGCCGTGAATGGCCTCACCCTGGTATCCAGGCATGATGATCGGCTCCGCCGTCGCCATGACAGACCTCCTTCGCTCGACGCGACCCTCCCAGCGTAGACCGGGAGCCCGTGCACCGAATGCGGAGCCGTTCACTCGAACGGGTGTGCTGTTACGTTTCCTCGCGCCGCGGTCCCCTCAGGTGTCCAGCGCCTTCCTGACCTCGTTCTCCGCCTTGTCCAGGCGGATGTGCGCCAAGGAGACGGAGACCCTCTTCATCGTGTCGTAGAACACGCCGAACGCGCTGAGCGGGATGGGTTCCATGCCCTCCTTGTTGATCAACGGGCCGAAGGCGGCGGTGAGGACGGAGCCGGTGTCGCCGTCGAGCGCCCCCGTTCCCAGGCCGACCACGAGATCCTGGCAGGCGGTGTCGCCGACGCGGGCGGTCCGCCCCTCTTTCAGTTCCTTGAAGTAGACGGGGAGGGACTCCGCCAGCCTCAGGGTCCGCTCGGCACCCCCGGCCGCCGGCAGCGCCGTCTTCTTCGTCTCCTTGCCGGGCGTCATCAGCCGCTCGGCGGACTCCGCCGCCGCGAGCAGCTTCCGCTCGGCCTCCTCGGGCCGCTCCGTCTCCGGCTCCCCCTGCTTCACCCACTTCTTGAACTCCTGCGCGGCCATGGAAGCCTCGTGCTCGATGATCTCCATGGCTTCGAGGGCGCCCCGCAGAGTCTTCTTGGGTACGCCCGTCGGCTTGGACAGATCCGAGTCCGCCGCCAGCGCCCAACGCATCGTCTCCGGCGTGTAGTACTCGGGGGGCGTCAGGCCCTTCTTGAGAATCTTCTTCTCGTGCGGCTCCAAGGAGGCGAGGAGTTCCTCTCCAGGGCCGTGGTAGGGCTTGCCCGCAGTGGGGAGATCGCTGAGGATCTTCCGCTTCTGCGCCTCCTTCCGCGTCTCCTTCTGCGTCTCCTTCTGCGTGTGCGCCGTGTACTCCGACTTGCCTTCCTTGCCCATGACTTCGCACCTCCGTGACACGGTGTCGTTCCACCGGTGTCTCACCGCGGAGGTGGCCAGGACAGGGGCCACGTGGGCCCCTTCGGGGGCGCGTTGGCCTACAGCGAGGCGACGAAGGTGGCGAAGGCGGCGGGGGTCACGGTGAACGCGCCCCCTTCGGGGTTCTTGGAGTCGCGGATGGCGATGTGGGGGGTCAGGGGGGCGACTTCGACGCACTCGCCGCCGCTGGTGCCGCTGTAGCTGGACTTACGCCACGTCGCGGCCGTCAACTGCTGGCTGGTCTCCATAGCGTTCCTCCATCACGCGAGCGATCAGGTCGGCCGAGCCCTCCGGGGAGAGGGCCATGGCCTGCAAGCGAGCGTATCCGACTGAACGCTCCCTGATCACTTGTGGGTTGGCGGTCATGTGACCGAGGTCGTATGACTCCGCGTAGAAGAGGTCCGGGTCGCCATCGAAGCGCAGGAGCGTGAACGAACCCATCATCCCGGTGTGCGGCCCCACCGAGAACGGCAGAACCTGGACGTTCACCCAGGCGTTCTGCTGGAACGACAACAGGTGAGCCAGTTGCTTTCGCATGACCTCCCGACCACCCACCTCCTGGAGCAACACCGACTCGTCCAGCACTACCCACAGCGCAGGCTCGCGCTGGAGAACTCGCTGCCGCTCCATCCGGGCCGCGACCAACTCCTCGACCTTGTCCGGGTGGTCCACACACAGCAGCGCCTCGGCGTACTCCTGCGTCTGGAGGAGCCCGTACACAAGCTGGCACTGATACGTGGAGATGTAAGTCGCGCTTGCCTCCATCTCCGCGAACGGTTGCAACCAGTGCGGGAGTTGAGACCGCAGCACCAACCCCAACAACCTCCCCAACGCCCCCTCCGTCCCGAGCGCCATGTCCACCCGCTCGGTGAACTCCCTCGTCGGGACCTTCTTCGCCGTCTCGATCTGTCCGATCAGGGAGCCCGTGCAGAAGACGATCGCGCCCAGCTGCTTCTGGTTGAGGTCGGCGGCCTCCCTGAGGCGGCGGAGTTCCGCACCGAAGTAGTCCAGTGGGGACGCGCCGGGATCCAGGTCGCGGATGTTCACCATGAATGTGCAACCCCCAAGCAGACGGCTCGCGTCGTTGATTCCTGGTCGTAGCCGAGCGTAATCGGGTCGCTCCACTCTGGTGACGTGAATCACGTAACTGACCAGCCAGACGCGGTGGTTGACGCGAGGTACGGCGTCAGCTTCACCGTCGGTGACCATTCGGCGCGGCATCTGCGGCGGATCCTGCGGACGTATCTCCACGCCTGGGAGATGTCCGAGCTGACCGACGCGGCGGTGCTCGCGCTGACCGAGCTGATCGCCAACGTCGTACGGCATGTGCCGGACCGGCGGGCCGCGCTGCTGATGCTGCGGCGGCCCGGCGGGGTGCGGGTGGAGGTGACGGACACGTGCTCGCAGCCACCGTCGTCCACAGCTGTGGACGAACTCGCGGAGGGCGGGCGCGGACTGCTGATCGTTGCGGCGGTCACCGACCGGTGGGGGTGGCATCCGCAGGCGGGGCAGGCGGGGCAGGGCGGCAAGACCGTCTGGTTCGAGTGTGACGTCAAGGGGCCGGCGGCACACGTGCCGCCTAGGCTGACCCCGTGACCTCACCCGCCGCACGGACCGCGCTCGACCTCACCGCCGACCTCCCGGTCCCCGCCCTGGAGGACCTCTACCGGGACCTGCACCGGCACCCCGAGCTGTCGCTGCGCGAGCACCGGACCGCCGGGATCCTCGCCGAGCGGCTGCGGAAGGCGGGGTACGAGACCACGGACGGAGTCGGCGGCACCGGCGTCGTAGGCGTGCTGCGCAACGGCGACGGGCCCACCGTCCTGCTGCGCGCCGACATGGACGCGCTGCCGGTCGCCGAGGACACCGGGCTGCCGTACGCCTCCACCGTGCCCGGCGTCATGCACGCCTGCGGCCACGACCTGCACGTCACCTGGCTGGCGGGTGCGGCCGAGGCACTCGCGGCGGGCCGGGACACCTGGTCGGGGACGCTGCTCGTGGTCGGGCAGCCCGCCGAGGAGAACGGCGAGGGTGCCAAAGGGATGATCGACGACGGACTGTACGTCCGCTTCCCGCGCCCCGACGTCCTGCTCGGCCAGCACGTCGCCCCCGGCCCGGCGGGGCTGTACGCCCACTCGCCCGGCCTGATCCTGTCCGCCTCGACGGACGTCGACATCGTCGTGCACGGGCGCGGCGGACACGGCTCGCGCCCCGAGGCGACCGTCGACCCGGTGGTGACCGCCGCGTACATCGTGACCCGGCTGCAGACCGTGGTCGGCCGGGAGATCGCGCCGCGCGACTCCGCCGTGCTGACCGTGGGGCGCATCGAGGCCGGCACCCGGCACAACATCATCCCGTCCGAGGCGCGCCTCTCCCTCAACCTCCGTACGCAGTCCGCCGAGGTCCGCGAGCGGATGCTCGCGGCGGTCCGGCGCATCGCGGCGGGCGAGTGCGCGGCGGCCGGCTGCCCGCGCGAGCCCGACGTCACCCTCGGCGCCGTCTTCCCGGCCACCGTCAACGACGCCGAGACCGACCACCGCATCGCCGCCGTCCACCGCGAGGTCTTCGGCGAGGGCACCGTCCTCGACTTCGGCCCCGCGATGGGCAGCGAGGACTTCCCGCACCTCGCCGAGGGCGGCATCCCGTACTCCTACTGGTTCGTGACCAGCACCCCCGCCGCCGTGTGGGACGCGGCCCCCGGCGCCGACCTGATGGACCGCCTCGCCGCCGTCCCCAGCAACCACAGCCCGCACTTCGCCCCCGACCTGTCGACGGTCGCCCCGGGCGTCCGCACCCTCGTCTCGGGCGCGCTCGCCTGCCTCGGCTCTTGACCTCTTGACCTCGTTGACCTCTTACGAAGTGCTGACATGCGGGGCGTTGAGCTGCCGTCCGGCGGGGCCCTGCCCCTAGCGTTCGGGACATGCGGGTACTGGTCACCGGCGGAGCCGGGTTCATCGGGTCTCAGATCGTGGCGGCACTGACCGCGCGCGGGCACGAGGCGGTGGTGTACGACCTGCGGGAGGGCAGCGACGTACGGGATCCCGTGAAGCTCGCGCGCGCCCTCACCGGTATCGACGCCGTCTGCCATCAGGCGGCGATGGTCGGGCTCGGGAAGGGCTTCGCGGACGCCGTCGAGTACGTCTCGCGCAATGACCTCGGTACGGCGGTGCTGCTGACCGCGATGGCCGAGGCGGGGGTACGGCGGCTCGTGCTCGCCGGGTCGATGGTGGTGTACGGGGAGGGGCGGTACGCCTGCGAGCGGCACGGGGTGGTGCGGCCGGGCCCCCGGGCCGTCGCGGACCTCGACGCCGGGCGCTTCGAGCCCAGGTGCCCGGTGTGCGGCGCGGACCTGAGGCCCGGACTGGTCGCCGAGGACGCCCCGGTCGACCCCCGCAACGTCTACGCGACGACGAAGCTCGCCCAGGAGCACCTGGCGGCCGCCTGGGCCCGGAGCACCGGCTGCACGGCCGTCTCCCTGCGCTATCACAACGTCTACGGCCCCGGCATGCCCCGCGACACCCCCTACGCGGGCGTCGCCTCCTTCTTCCGCTCCTCCCTCGCCCGCGGGGAGTCACCGACGGTCTTCGAGGACGGCGGGCAGCGCCGGGACTTCGTCCACGTACGCGATGTGGCGGCCGCCAACGTCCTCGCCCTGGAAGGGGACTTGGCGGGCGGAGCCCTGCACGCGTTCAACACCGGCAGCGGGGACCCGCACACCGTGGGGGAGATGGCCCGGGCGCTGGCGGCCGCGTACGGCGGTCCGGAGCCGGTGGTGACGGGCGAGTACCGGCTCGGCGACGTCCGCCACATCACGGCGGACTCGGCACGGCTGCGGGCCGAACTGGGCTGGAAGCCCGAAGTCCCCTTCGCCGAGGGGATGGTGGAGTTCGCGGGGGCGAACCTGCGTCAGGACTGACCTGCGCCTGACGTCACGCCTGTGCCTGAAGGCGGCCCAGGTGGTGCTGGACGTGGTCCAGCGCTCCCTGCCGACGCCCCGGGACGCGCAAGCGCAAGTCGGCGAGCGCGGGGCCGAGTTCGCGGGCCCGCGCCGTGTCGTCGATGCGCCCCCACTGGTGGTGCGCCCGGTCGACCGCCGACTCCACGGCGGGCGTGTGCGCGGCCTGCCCCGCACCGAGCCGCGCGGCGGCCACCGCCAGCCAGATCCGGCAACTCCCCTCCGCGTCCCCCGCGAACATCGCCAGGTCCGCCCGCACCTCCATCCAGTGCAGCACCTGCTCCGAGCCGGGCCCGTGCGCCCGCAGCGCGCTCTGCTCCCGGTGGGAGGCGAGGGCGGCGGCTTCGGCGTGACGGCCCGCTTGGACGGCGGCGCTGATAGCAGCGTGGGGGTCGACCGTCAGCCCGTCGTGGGGGTCCCCCCGCTCGAGCGAAGCCGAGAGTGGGGGAGATTCAGGACGAGGCCGTTCAGGCCGATACGGGGGTCTGGGGGCGCTGTATCCATCAGCGGCTACGCCGCGGGCCCCAGGGACACCCGCACCAACGCCGGCCGGCGAGAGGACGAGATCCGCAGAACCCCCCTCATCCGCGATACGCAACAGCGCCTGCTGATGCAACTGCGGCAACGGCGGCCGGTGCCCGCTCCGCAGGATGGTCGCGACGGCCTTCAGGTACGCAGGCTGCGCCACGGCCCGCCGTGGCGGAGGCGGCGCGACCCTTCCGTAGACCGCGGCCGCAGGCCCGGCGGTCAGCGGGTGCGCCCCGAGATGCAGCCAGGTCTCCGCGTCGGTGTGGAGGTCGACGAAGAGGCTGGTGGTGCCGGGGGCGCGCAGCCGGAGTTCCTCGGTGACCCAGTGCCAGGGGAAGCCGGTGTAGCGGACGGTCGCGGGAGTGGTGCGGGCCAGCGCGAGGTGCGGAAGCCGTTGGCGGCGGTCGAGTTGGAGCTGTCCGGCGAGGAAGACGGTGAGCGGGCCGGGTGCGGCGGCCGCGGCGCGCAGCCGGGTGAGAACGGCCTGCGGCTCCAGCGGGTCGGCGAGTTCGACGACGTTCGCGGTGTCGGTGCCGGAGAGCACCGCGGGGGTGACCGCCGCGAGGACGGGGAGCACGGAGGCCGCGTCCACCAGACACCCCTTGCCGACCGGCGAGGCCGCGAGGAGCAGCACGGTTCCGGGCATGGTTCCCTCCCCATCGATCACGTACGCGAGCACCGTAACCGCTGCGGGTGCAAACCCTCACCCCTGGGCGGTGGGAAGGGTCACCTCGAAGCGGCAGCCCCCGGTGACGTTGCGTACGGCCGCGCGCCCCTGGTGGGCCTCCACGATGCCCCGCACGATGGCGAGGCCGAGGCCCGCTCCGGCGGGGGGCGTTCGGGCGTGGGTGCCGCGCCAGCCGGTGTCGAAGACGCGCGGGAGGTCCTCCTCGGGGATGCCGCCGCAGCCGTCGGTGACGGACAGGACGACGCCCTCCGCGGAGCGTTCCGCGGCGACCGCGACCGTGCCGTCGGCGGGGGTGCGGCGGATCGCGTTGACGAGGAGGTTGCCCAGAACCCGGCTCATCTCCTTGCCGTCGACCTCGACCGGCACCGGCTCGATACGGTCGCCGACCAGCCGTACGCCGAGTTCGCGGGCGAGCGGGTCCGCGCCCGCCAGGGCGTCGCCGACGAGGTCGTACAGCGACATCCGGGAGGGCGAGAGCGCGAGGGCGCCCGCGTGGATGCGGGAGAGTTCGAAGAGGTCGCCGACCATGTCGTTGAGACGTTCGACCTCGGTGCGGATCTGGCGGAGGTAGCGGTCCGGGTCGGCCGCGACGCCGTCCTCCAGGGCCTCGGACATCGCGCGCAGGCCCGCGAGGGGGGTGCGCAGGTCGTGCGAGATCCAGGCGACGAGTTCGCGCCGGGAGGTCTCCAGGGCGCGTTCGCGGTCGCGGGACTCGGCGAGCTTGGCGCTGGTGGTCTGCAACTCGCGGCCCAGCGCGGCGAGTTCGGCGGTCGCCGCGCCGTGCGGGGCGGCGAAGGCGCCGCCGTCGCCGAAGGAGCGGGCGGCGAGGGTGAGTTCCCGGCTGCGGGCGACGACCCAGCGGCCGAGGAGCAGGGCGGTGACGAGGGAGACCACCGCGGCCATCGCGACGACCGTCGTGACGACCTTCAGGTCGTGCGGCGACAGGAACATCGCCCACGCCACGGCCAGCGTGCCCGCGAGCATCGCGGTCACCGCCACCACGGCGACGACGGCGAGCGACGCGGTCAGCGAGCGGCGCCGGATCACCCGGAGCGCGAACGCCCCGAGCAGCCCGGCCGCGGCGGCGCCGAGGAAGGCGAAGAGGGCGATGAGGAGTGTGTCGTGCATGGCTCACGGCTCCTGTGCGACCGGTGAGTCCGCTTCGGGTGTGGGCTCCTCGAAGCGGTAGCCCACCCCCCACACGGTCTGGATCAGGCGGGGTCTGCCCGGGTCGTCCTCGACCTTGCCGCGCAGGCGGCGGACGTGCACGGTGACCGTGGACAGGTCGCCGAAGTCCCAGCCCCACACCTCGCGCATCAGGTCCTCGCGGCTGTAGGCGCGGCCGGGGTTGCGGAGGAAGAACGCGAGGAGGTCGAACTCCCGGATGGTGAGGGCGAGTTCGGCCCCGTCCTTGGTGGCACGGCGGGCCGCCGGGTCGACGGTGAGACCGGCCGCGCTCAGGGGGCGCAGCGGGCGGGTCGCGGGGCGGGTGCGGCGCAGCACGGACTCGACGCGCAGTACCAGCTCGCGCGGGCTGAACGGCTTCGTCACGTAGTCGTCGGCGCCCACCTCCAGGCCCAGAATGCGGTCGTCCTCGTCGCCGCGGGCGGTGAGCATGATGACGGGCACGGGGCCGCGGCTCCGTATCCGGCGGCACACCTCCAGGCCGTCCATGCCGGGCAGCATCAGGTCCAGTACCACCAGGTCGGGCCAGTGCGCCGCGGCGCACGCGAGCGCGGCGGGGCCGTCGCCGGCGCGGTCCACGGCGTAGCCCGCGCGGTCGAGGTAGCCGGAGACCACCTCGGCGACGGTGGGGTCGTCGTCCACCACGAGGACCCTCGCGGGGGCCGACGGGGCGGGGGGCCGCGGAGGTGATTCGTTCGGCTGCGGCATTTCGTGCGGCTGCTGCATATGACCAGCGTCGCACCGTGCCCGCGTGGAGGGCGCCGTACGGCGTGGACGTCCGTGTTTCGTAAGGAGCGGGAGTCGGAAATGTCTTTTTCGTCTCCGTAGGGTGAAAGCCGTGACGACCTCTCCCGTGAACCCCGAAGAGCCTGGTGTGGACGTGGTGCTGCCCTGCCTCGACGAGGCCGACGCGCTGCCCTGGGTGCTGGCCCGGATCCCGCCCGGCTGGCGCGCGATCGTCGTGGACAACGGCTCCACCGACGGCTCCGCGGACATCGCCCGCGGGCTCGGTGCGACCGTCGTGCGCGAGGAGCGGCGCGGGTTCGGCGCCGCCTGCCACGCCGGGCTGACCGCCGCCACCGCCGACATCGTCTGCTTCTGCGACTGCGACGCCTCGCTCGATCCGTCGCTCCTCGTGCCGTTCGTGCGCGAGGTGCGGGGTGGCGGGGCCGATCTTGTGCTCGGGCGGCGGCGGCCTCGGGGGCGGGGCGCCTGGCCGGCGCACGCCCGCGCGGGGAATCTCGCGCTCTCGCATCTGCTGCGGCGGCGTACGGGGTTGCGACTGCACGACCTCGGGCCGTTGCGGGCCGCTCGGCGTGAAGCGCTGCTTGGGCTCGGGCTGTCCGACCGGCGCAGTGGTTATCCGCTGCAGATGGTCGTGCGGGCGGCTGACGCCGGGTGGCGGGTGGTCGAGCACGACGTGCCGTATCTGCCCCGGGCCGGGGCTTCCAAGGTCACGGGGACCTGGCGGGGGACCTGGCAGGCGGTGGTGGACATGCGGCGCGTGCTGGCCGAGGCCGTGACGAAAACCCCGTAGGGCCCACCAGCCACCCACCACACCGGAGGCACCCTCAGTGACCACCCTGCTCGTCATCGCCAAGGAGCCACGGCCGGGGCGTGTGAAGACCCGGCTCACACCCCCGTTCACCCCCGAGGAAGCCGCCTCGCTCGCCGAAGCGGCCCTGCGGGACACGCTGGACGCCGTACTCGCGACGCCCGCCCGGCGGCGGGTGCTGGTGCTGGACGGGGCCCCCGGGCCCTGGCTGCCGCCCGGCTTCGACGTCGTAGCGCAGTGCGAAGGCGGCCTCGACGAGCGGCTGGCCGCGGCGTTCGCCGGGTGCGCGGGGCCGGCGCTGCTGGTCGGGATGGACACACCGCAGGTGAAGCCGGGGCTGCTCGCCACCGACTGGGCGGAGTGCGACGCGTACTTCGGGCCCGCCGAGGACGGCGGGTTCTGGGCGCTCGGGCTGGCCGCACCGGACCCGGACCTGCTGCGCGGCGTCCCGATGTCGACGGACACCACCGGCGCCGTACAGCGGCAGCGGCTCGTCGCGGCGGGCCTGCGGGTGCGCGAGCTGCCGCGGCTGCGGGACGTCGACACGGCGTACGACGCGGAGGTGGTCGCCGCCGACGCGCCGCACGGGCGGTTCGCGGCGGAACTGGCCCGGCTGACCGCGGGCACGGCGGGCGTCGCCCGATGACCACCGTGGCCGACAGCGGCACAGACACCGACACCGACACGGACACCGGCCCCGAAGCCGCGGGCGCCTGGTGCGCCGACCCCTACGCCGACGCCCTGCGCACCGGCCGCGGCCCTCTCTTCCTGCGCCGCACCGACGGCTGGCTGCTCCCGCTGGAGGTCGAGCGGTGGTGCGCCGGGGCCGACGCCGCCGATCTGGACCTGCTGCGGCGCTGCGAGGGCGCCGTGCTCGACGTGGGGTGCGGGCCCGGACGGCTGGTCGCGGCGCTCGCCGGGCAGGGGCGCCGGGCACTGGGCATCGACGTCAGCGAGGCCGCCGTCGAGCACACCGTGCGGGTCGGCGGACAGGCCCTGCGGCGGTCCGTCTTCGAGACGGTGCCCGGCGAGGGCCGCTGGGGCACCGCCCTCCTCGTCGACGGCAACGTCGGCATCGGCGGCGACCCGCGCGCCCTGCTCCGGCGGATGTCCGAACTCCTCGCCCCGGGCGGGCTGTTGATCGCCGAGACCGTGCCGGTGGACGACGTCGACGAGCGCGTGCGTGTGCGCGTCGCCGACGGCCGGGGTGCCACCGGCGCGCCCTTCCTCTGGGCCCGCCTCGGCACCCCGGCCCTGCTGCGGCACGCGCTGCGCACCGGCTGGCACCCCGCCGATCAGTGGACGACCGGCGGCCGCTCCTTCGCCGCCCTGCGCAACCGCAGCGACCGCCGCGAGCGAAGCGAGCGCAATGCCAGGAGCGCCGCCGAGCCACCGAACAGCACGGCCGTGATCAGCAGCCAGCGGGCCATGAAGCCGTCGCCGGACAGGCCGGTCTTGGACGCGTAGCTGTCCGCGACCTGCCCGCTGATCAGCGGGAACCACATCAGCAGCAGAAGGCCGGAGAGCGCCGCCGGGACGCGGACGTAGAGCGTCCACTCCCGGCGTCCGACGCCCGCGAGCCCCCGGGTGACGGCCCGGTCGGCGACCGCGTAGAGCGGCAGCAGCACCAGGTCGTGCAGCAGGGCCGCGCCGACGACCCAGAGCGCCACCTCGAACCAGTCGTCCGCGAGCAGCCGTACGCCCGCGTAGGCGGCGAGCGCGAACGAGCAGGCCAGGAGAAGGATTTGAAGGAGGCTGCCGACCGGAAGCCGAACCGGAAGCCGGAGCCTTTGGTTCATCAGGGGCCTTCGCATCACAGGTCTCCGAACGTCATCCCGGCCACCCACTTGGTGTTGAGCACGCCGGGGGCGGCGGGCACGATGATCCGCGCCGGGTAGCCGTGGTCGGGGGTCAGGGTCTCGCCGTTGACGTACAGGGCGAGCAGGGAGCGCGGGTCGCGGACCTGGTTGGCGCGCAGCGCGGCCCTGCGGAACGCGCCGTGGCGCTGGAGGGACTCCACCAGCACGTCGGGCGCGCCCTCCTCGTCGTGACCGACGAGCGCCGCGAGGTCCCGCAGCCGTACGCCCCGCCACCACTGGTCGGACGTCGACCAGCCCTCCACGCAGGCGATCGGCAACGCGGCGCTGTGCAGGGGGAGTTGAAGGAGTTCGGCGCGGCTCAGCCGTACGGTGCCGGTGCGGCCGGTGACGACCAGCCGCCATGCTTCCTCGGTCGTCTCCGCCGTGCGGATGCCCGCCACGGCGGCCGTCTTGTTGATCTGGAAGCCATTGGGGCCGGTGCCCGGTTCTGGGCCGCCGTGCGGTGCGAGTACGGCGGTCTCGCGCAGCGGTCCGTCGAAGTTGCGGCCGGCCGTGGTGAAGAACAGGAGCAGGGAGGCGCCGCCGACCAGGCCGAGGGCGCCGCGCCGCGAGACGGTCGGCTCGACGGGGTTCGGCGACACCAACTCGTCGGGTTCCTCACGCGGCTTCGCCCTCTCGTCGGTTTCCTCGTGCGGCTTCTCGCCGGGTTCCTCGCGCAGGGTGCGGATGTTGCGCAGGGCCGCGGGCGTCTTCAGCACGGCGTGCGCGACGAACGCGGCGAAGAAGACCCAGGCGCCGTAGAAGTGCAGGGGGTAGAAGGAGCCGGGGAAGATGTAGTCGAGCTGGATGTTCAGGATGCCGGTGGTGAACTCGAAGAGCGCGCCGCCGACCAGCAGGAGCAGCGAGATCCGCTCCAGCGCGTGGGCGATCGAGCGGGCGGGCGGCAGCGCGAACAGCTTCGGGATCACCGACCACAGCTTCGCGAGCAGCACGGGGACGAGGACGAGCCCGAGGGCGACGTGCACGCCCTGGTTCAGCCGGTACAGCCAGACCGGGTCGGTCGGCCAGGAGAAGAGGTAGAAGCCGAGCAGGCCCTTGTCGGGGGTCTTGTCGTTCACCGGCGCCAGGTCCGGGTTGTAGGCGGCGTACGACACCAGTCCCGTCACGAACAGGGCCGTGATCCCGAGGAGCAGTACGAGGCCGAGCACGGACGTGAACCAGGGGCCGCGCAGGGGGCTGCGCCAGAACCCTGGGGAGGTGGGGAGCTTGTGGTCGCGCATGTTCCGACCGTAGGCAGGGGCACCCCCGAAAGAGGGCCCACGACTGATGACGAAACGCTGACGTCCGGTGCTGTGACCCCTTCGGCCGCCCTACCCCGACCTAGCGTTCCCCTGTGAACCGCGACCACCTCCGCGCCACCCGCCCGGACGCCGCCACCCAGCCGGACGATCCCACCACCCGACCCGCCGACACGGGCCGCGACGAAGGCCGTCCCACCGAAGCCCGCCGCGACCACGATCGCTCCACCGACACCGGCCGCGCCGACGATCACCCCACCGACGCCCGCCGCCGCGAGGCACGTCCCCGCGTCGCACGCCTTCCCGCCCTCCTCCCCGACCTGGGCGCCGCCCTCGCCGCCGCCCTTCTCGTCCTCGCCGCCGCGCTCGTGGGCACCGCCGTCCAGCACGCGGACGGCACGCTGTTCGTGAACTGGCCGCCGTTGCTGGCCACTTGGGCTCCGCACGTGGGGCCCGGCACTCCGGTCGCGATCGTCGTCGCCCTCGTCGTCGTGGCGTACGGGCCCGCCGTCGCAGCCCGGCTGCCCTGGCGGGCGCTGCTCGGGACGGCGTGGGCGTCGGCCGTGGTGTGGACGTTCGGGCTCGCGCTCATCGACGGGTGGGGGCGCGGGATCGCCCGGAAGCTGACGACCAGGTACGAGTATCTCCAGGTCATCGACCGTTTCGACGACATCCCCGGCACCCTGCGGGACTTCACCCACCACATCCTGCTGGACTCTCCCGGCCACTGGCCCCCCCATGTCGCCGGGCACCCCCCGGCGTCGACCCTCACCTTCGTCCTCCTCGACCGGATCGGGCTGGGCGGCGGCGCCTGGGCGGGCGTCTGGTGCATCGCCGTCGGCGGGACGGCGTGCGTGGCCGTCCTCGTCACCGTGCGGCTGCTGGCCGGCGAGGCCCTGGCGCGGCGGGCGGCGCCGTTCCTCGTGCTCGCGCCCAGCGCCGTGTGGGCGGGCACGTCCGCCGACGGATACTTCGCGGCGGTCGCGGCCTGGGCCCTCGCCCTGCTGGCCCTCGCGGTCACCGGACACGCACCCCGCACCTGCGCCACGGCCGCCGGGCTCCTCTTCGGACTCACCTTCTACCTCTCGTACGGCCTCACGCTGGTCGTCGTGATCGCCGCAGCCGTGCTGGTACTCGGCCGCGACGGGCCCCGACCCCGCGCCCGCCCGCTGCCCCTCCTCCTCTGCGGACTCGCCGGACTCGCCGTCGTGCCCACCGTGTTCACGCTCGCGGGCTTCGACTGGTGGGAGGCGTACCGCCTGTTGGTCACCCGCTACCGCCAGGGCGCGGGCGGCGTGCGGCCGTACGGCTACTGGGTGTGGGCCAACCTCGCGTGCACGGTGCTGATGACCGGGCTCGCCACCGCGGCGGGCGTGCGGCGGGCCGCGGTCTCCCTGCGCGCCCCGCACGACCCCCACGACCGGCGGCTCGCCCTCCTCGTCGTGGCCGCCCTGCTGGCCCTGCTGATCGCCGACCTCTCCGGCATGAGCAAGGCGGAGACGGAGCGCATCTGGCTGCCGTTCGCGGTGTGGCTGCTGCCCGCGGGCGCGTTCCTGAGCGCTCCGCGGGCCTGGCTCGCCGCCCAGGCCGTACTCGCGCTGCTGGTCAATCACCTGCTGCTGACCGGGTGGTGACGGGGCCCGGCCCCGGGCGTCGTACGGCGAAGACCGTCGTGTCGTCGGCGAGGCGCCCACCGCAGTGCCGCAGCGTGCCGTCGCGCACGAACGCGACCAGGCGCTGCGGTTCGGCCGTGCCCGGGTCGGCGGACACGGCCTCGGCGACCCGCTTCCGCAGCGGGTAGAAGGCCCCTTGCGCGTCACGGGCCTCGGTCACGCCGTCGCTGACCAGCAGCAGGGTCTCGCCGGGGGCCAGCGGAACCCTGAGGACCAGGGGCGGTCCGTCCACCAAATCGCCGAGCCCCAGCGGGAGTCCGTCCCCCGGCGGCAGGCGGCGTACACCGTCGGGGGCGACCACGAGCGGCGGCTCATGCCCGAAATTGACCACCGCGACGAAGTCCACGTCGGGGTCCCGGCTCTCGGGGAAGCCGACCAGGACACCCGTCGCGAACCGCTCCCCGTCGTCCCGCCCCACCGCCTTGCGGTAGCGGACGTGCCGCAGCATCCGCACCTCCAGGCGGTCGGCCACCGTGGCGAGTTCCGGCTCGTGGTACGCAGCCTCGCGGAACGTGCCGAGCAGCGCGGCGGCCGCCTCCACCGCCCCGAGCCCCTTGCCCTGGACGTCACCGAGGACGACCCGGGTGCCGCGCGGGCCCGGCTGGATGTCGTAGAAGTCGCCGCCGACGCGGGCCTCGCTGTCGGCGGCGAGGTACACGGCCGCGTGGTCCAGGTCGCCCCAGCCGGGCGGCAGCGGGCGCAGCACGGTGCGCCGGGTCGTCTCGGCGATGTCCCGCATGTGCAGCATGCGCCGGTCGCCGCGGACCCGCACCGCGCAGGCCAGCGTCGCGAGGATGCCGCCGAGGGCGACGAGGATGAAGTCGGGCAGGCCGGTCTGGTACTGGTGCGGCCAGGCGTTGTCCACGAGGACGTACGTCAGGAGCGAGAGCACCGCGAACGCCGCCGTGCCCCACACCCCGCAGATCGCGGCGGCGATGCCGGGCACCAGCACGATCCACGAGATGACCCGGAACTCGCCCGTGGTGTTCCAGTCGACGACCGCGATGGCGGCACACAGGAACAGCGGCGGAACCCAGGCGACGCTGCGGCCGTGCACCCGCAGGAGCCGCTGCCGCTCGGCCGCGGCGGTCTCGTGCCCGGCGCGCGGCAGCCGGTCGAGCACGGCCCACCGGTCGCCCTGCCTCATGCCGTCAGCGAAACACGCCGCCAGGGCCGCCGCATCCCGACCCGCATTCCTTCGGATCCGATCCGCAGCCGACTTGCCAGCCGCCTGGGCGAGGTGTGCCCTGGTAGGCAGGGGCGAGGAGAGAGGAGTGCTCCCATGGCTCAAGCGGCACCCACGTCAGGGGCACCAGGAACACCACGCAGGACCGGTAACACCGCCACCACCGCAAGGCCCGCCACCCCCGACATCTTCGGAGCGCAGGCCCACACCGCCGCGAGGTGGGGTGTGCCCGTGGCGGCCGGGCTCGTGTACGGCTTCTGGGCCGCGGCCATCAACCGCAGCGGCGGGCCGATCACGGGCTGGAACGTCCTGTTCGGGTTCACCTGCGCGATCGTGTTCGCGGGGCTCTACATCGGCGTACGCATGCTGGCGCCGTTCCTGAAGCGCGAGCAGCACGCCCTGCTGTGGGCGGTGTTCACGGGCATCGCGTTCGGCTTCCTGTACAGCCAGACCGGCGCGACCGTCCTGCGGTCCACGATGATGTCGCTCGGAGTCGCGGCAGGCGTCTTCGCCGTGGCGTTCTACCGGTACTACACGCACGAGGACGCGGAGGGACACCGGGTGAGTTGACCTCACCTCCTGGACGTCATGCGCGAGGCCCCGGCAACGGCTGCCGGGGCCTCACGCATTCCCCTGTTCCCTTTCCCTTTCTTCCCTTTCTTCCCGTTTCTTCTTTCTTCCTTTTCCCTCACTCACCCGCCGCCTGGGAACTGGCCCCAGGAGTTCGAGGAGGCATCCGCCGCGCTCCAGGCGCCCGAGGCGCTCCAGCTCCAGGTGCCGGAGGCGCTGAAGCTCCACGCCCCGGAACTCGACGAACTCCACGAGTCGCTGTGGGAGCCGTCGTTCCAGGAGTTGTTCTTCCAGGAGTCGTCCTTCCAGCCGGGGCACGGGTCGCAGCTCGGCACGCCCTGGTCGCCGGTGTCGACGAACGCGGCGCTGGCCCAGGCCTGCGCTCCGACGAGCCAGAACCAGTACGGGTTGCCGAACACGCTCTGTCCGAGTACGGCGCACCGGACCCGGTCCTGGCTGCCCGACGGGAGGGAGCCGACGACCGGCGAGTTCGTGGTGGGCTGCTCCCGCAGGTTCAGTTCGCCGCGCGAGACGACGGTGCCCCAGATCGGTTCGTGATGGCCGTGGTGGCCGCCGCCACCGGTGATGGTCTGCGTCGGCGGAGCTGCCGCCGCCGAGGTGCCTGCGGCCACGACGGTCAGAACACCGCCGGTGCAAAGGGCCGCGGCAAGGGTCCGCAGGGCCGGGGTGGTCCGCATGATCGACCTCCTTTTCCCCAGCTCCAGGAAACACCCGTTCGGGTGAGCCCTCCACCGGAGGAGAGTCTCCGCAGCTCCCCCTTGGGGTTCCGGCCCTCGCTGCCCCCCGACTCCCCCTCGGCCACACTTTCGGCTTGTCATATGCGCCCATATGCAGCCAAACAGCTCGCGTACGGCATCGCGGAGGCCTTGCCTGGTGGAGTGCCTCACCGTGTCCGGAGCGCCCTGTCGGCCGTGCTGATCGGCCTCGCCTGTCTGCTCGCGCCGCTCGGCGCGCTCTCGGCCTGGGCGACGTACGGCATCGGCGACAGCGGCCGCTACGAGGCCGCGATGGCGCCGCTCGCCGGGGACCGGAACGTGCGCGACGCGATCGCCGCGGGCATCGCCGACGGCATCATGCGCGAGGTCCACGTGGGGCCGCCGCTGCAGGGGCCGGTGCACTCCTTCGTGCGGGACGCGGTGCGCTCGTTCACACACACCCCGGCCTTCCGCACGGCGTGGCAGGCCGCGAACCGGGCCGCGCACGACGCCGTCATGCGGTCCCTGCGCGACGAAGGAGGCGGCAGCGAGGGCGGCGAAGGCGGTCACGGCCGTCACGGAAGCGCTCAGGACAGCGACGTGACCATCGACCTCGCGCCCGTCACCGAACAGGTCAAGCGCCAACTCGCCGACGACCACATGCCGTTGGCCGACCGCATCCCCGTCGAGCACACCGCGACCACGGTGCTGCGCTCGCAGGACGCGGCTCAGCTCAGGAAGGGGTTCCAGGTGCTCGAAGTAGCCGGTTTCTGGCTGCCGGTCACGGCGGCCGTCCTCGCCTCGACGGGCATCCTCGCCGCCGTCTGCCGCCGCCGCGCGGTGCTCGCGACCGGGCTCGGCACCGCGCTGGGCGCCGCGCTCCTCGCCGTCGCCGTCGCCATCGGCCGCCGGCTCACCCTCGCCGACCTGCCGGACGGGGTGTCCCGCACGGCCGCGGGTGCGGTGTACGACGCCCTCACCGAGACGCTCCGCCAGGTCTCCTGGCTGCTGCTGGGGCTGGGCCTCACGGTGGCGCTGGGCGCCCTGCTCACGGCGCGGATCGCGCGAGCCCGGCAAGGGTCCGCAGCGCTCGCTCCAGCTCCGGCGGAGCAGCCGACGCAAGCCCGAGCCTGACGCAGTCCGGTGCGGCGGCCGTTCCTGACACGGACGCTCCTGACGCAGCCGTTCCTGACCCGGCGGTTCCTGACCGGGCCGTTCCTGACCGGGCCGTTCCTGACCCGGCCGCCGTCGTGAACGCCGGGCCCGGCGTGAGCGCGATCCCGCGCGCCGCGGCCGCCGCCGCGAAGGTGTCCGCCCGCCATGGCTTCGGCAGCTCCCACCAGGCGAAGTAGGCCTGCGGATCGGCGTGCACGGTGAAGCCCGCGAGATACCGGGCGACGAGCCCCTGTCGCAGCGTCGCGTCCGCGCGCTTGGCGGCGACCAGACGGTCCACCGTCCCGTCCGCGATCCAGCGCACCGCCGCCTCCAGGGCGAAGCCGCCCGCCGCCCAGCCGCCGGAGCGCAGCGCGGCGCCGACGGCCCCCGCCCGCCCCTCGGGCACGACGAGGAATCCCACCGTCAGGCCGGGCGCCACCCGCTTGGACAGCCCGTCGACGACATGGACGCGCTCGGGGGCGTGTGCGGCGAGCGGCGCGAGCCCGTCGTGCAGGAACGACCAGATGCGGTCCTCCACGACGGGCAGGTCCAACTGCCGTACGACCTCCGCGAGTTCACGCCTGCGACCGTGCCCCGCAGTCACCGAGGTCGGGTTGTGCAGCGTCGGCTGGACGTACACCGCGGACAGCGGTGCGGAGCGGTGGGCGCTCGCCACCGCGTCCGGGCGCAGGCCCTCCTCGTCCATGGCGAGCGGGACCAGCACGATGCCGAGGCGCTCCGCGATCTCCTTGACCAGCGGATACGTCAGCGCCTCGACGCCCACGCGGCCCCCCGGCCGTACGAGCGAGGCGAGGGTGGCCGCGATGGCCTGGCGGGCATTGCCCGCGAAGAGCAGCCGGGACGGGTCGGGGCGCCAGCCCGCCGTGGCGAGGAGGCCGGCGGCCGCCTCGCGGGCGGGTGCGGTGCCCGCGACGGGGGCCGGGCGCAGCACCTCGGTCAGCAGGTCGGGGCGGAGCAGCGGGGCCAGGGCGGGCGCGAGCAGCTCCGACTGGCCGGGTGCGGAAGGGTAGTTGAGTTCCATGTTGACCGGCGCGGTGGTCGCGGGCTCGGCGAGCGCGCGCCCCGACGGCACCGGCGCGGCCCGCACGAACGTGCCGCGGCCGACCTCGCCGACGACGAGCCCGCGCCGCACCAGTTCGCCGTACACCCGTCCGGCCGTCGACCCCGCGATCCCCCTGCGGCGCGCGAACGCCCGCTGTGTGGGCAGCCGTTCGCCGGGCCGCAGCCGCCCGAGCGCGATGTCGTCGGCTATGCGGTCGGCGAGCCGCCGATAGTCGTCCATGTCCTGCTCTCCCCCTCCGGCTCTCCCTCTCCGTCCCGGATTGCACCGAGGGCAAAGATCTTATTGCACCGATGAGTTGGCGCGTCTAGGGTCGTGATCATGGCAACCACATCGTCACCTTTCCTTGCATACGACGACAAAGGGAGCGCGGCCTCGGAGCGGACACCGCCCCTCGTCCTGATCCACGGCCACCCCTTCGACCGCACGATGTGGGCCCCGCAGATCAGCGCGTTCTCGGCGACGCGCCGGGTGATCGCCCCGGACCTGCGCGGCTATGGCGAGTCCCCCGTGGTCCCCGGTGTCACACCCCTTCCGGCGTTCGCCGAGGACATCGCGGGACTGCTGGACGCCCTGGGCGTGGGGGAGTTCGTGCTCGCCGGGCTCTCGATGGGCGGGCAGATCGTCATGGAGTGCTACCGGCAGTTCCCGGAGCGCGTCCGGGGCCTGGTCCTCGCCGACACCTTCCCGGCCGCCGAGACGGCGGAGGGCAAGCGGACGCGGGGCGCCATGGCGGACCGGCTGCTGCGCGAGGGGATGCGGGGGTACGCCGACGAGGTGCTGTACAAGATGGTCGCACCCTACGCGGACGCGGACGTCGCCGCGCACGTACACCGCATGATGACGGCGACCTCCCCCGAGGGCGCGGCGGCGGCCCTGCGCGGGCGGGCCGAGCGCCCCGACTACCGCGAGCTGCTGACCCGGGTCACCGTCCCGGCGCTGGTCGTGGTGGGCGCCGACGACGAGTACACCCCGGTCTCCGACGCGGAGGCGATGCACGCGGCCCTGCCCGACTCCACGCTCCGCGTGATCGACTCGGCCGCCCATCTGCCGAACCTGGAGCGTCCGGAGGAGTTCAACGAGACGCTGGCGGCGTTCCTGGCGCGGGTGGACGACCGGGGGTGACTCCAGCCGTCACCACATAGGTGACTCCTGAGGCGCCGTGGGAGGTCTCGGCGCAACCTTCGCCCCGAAGTGCCCGTCTTTGAGGGAGGATTCGCACACCCCTCGCGGACGAGCGGAAGGCCTGGCCTTGGACAGTGCGACGGCTGAGTGGACGGAGTCCCAGGACGCGGCCGGGAGACCGCCGCGGCCCGGACGGGTGTTCGCGGCCTGGGTGGCCGGGCTGCTGTTCGCCGGGGTGAGCGTGATCATCGGCTTCCGGGTGGCGGACAGCGACGGAATGACGCCCGTGACCCAGCTCCTGGCCTTCCTGCCGTGGCTGCTCGCACCCGCCGGCGTGGGGCTCGCCCTCGCGCTGCTCGCCCGGTGGCGGGTCGGGATGGTGTGGGGGGTCGTGGCGCTGGGGGCGGTCGCCTGGTTCATCGAGCCGTACGGCAAGGTCGGCGACCCGGCGGGGAAATCCGTGGCCGAGCTGCGGGTGCTGACGTCGAACGTGCAGTTCGGCCGGGGCACCGACTCGCTGGTCGCCGCCGTTCGGCGGGAGCGGCCCGACATCGTGTTCGTGGAGGAGTGCGAGTACGGATGCTCCGGCACGCTCAAGGACGCCTTCGGCGGGAGCCGCGGCGCCTACCCGTACCGGGAGTCCGTCGAGGGCGCCGGATCCGACGGCTCCGTGATCATGAGCCGGTTCCCGCTGCGGGGCGCGGACGGCGTGCGCGGCACCATGGGCATGCCGGGCGCCGTCGCCGACGTCGACGGCCACCCCGTACGGCTCCAGCTCGCGCATCCCATGCCCCCGCTGCCCGGCCAGCTCGGCGTCTGGCGACGCGAACTGGGCCGGCTGCGCGACTACGCCGCCGGCAGCAACGGCTCCACCATCCTCGCCGGCGACTTCAACGCCTCCCAGGACCACGCGGCGTTCCGCCACATCCTCGACACCGGCCTGCACGACAGCGCCCGCCTCGCCGGCAACCCCCGCACCCCCAGCTGGCCCGCCCGCACCGCCCCCGCCCTCGGCAGCCAGATCGACCACGTCCTGGTCTCCCCGGACTTCTCGGCGAAGAAGGCATCGTTCCTCGACATCTCGGGAACGGATCACCGGGCACTTCTGGTCGCTCTGACGCTGTATCAGGGGGAGTGAGGCCGGGGACCAGCGGCAATGCGGCCATAATGGGGCGCATGTCCCGGCCGTCCCGCCAGTTGCCCCGTACGCTCACGCCTCCCGACTGGCTGGTCAGGAATCTGCAACCGCAGCAGGCGCCGATCCCCTGGGCCGCTGTCGCCCGGGCCGCCGTGGCCATGGCGCTGCCGCTCGCGATCGGCCTGGCCGTGGGGCAGCCCGCGTACGGCGCGCTGGCGTCGATGGGCGCGCTGTCCGGCGTCATCGGTGACACCGCGGACGCCTACCGCATGCGGATCTTCAACATCGCGATCCCCCAGCTCTTCGGCGCCCTCGGCGTCACCGTCGGCTCACTGGTGTACGGCCAGGGATGGCTGGCCGTCGCCGCGGTCACCGGGATCGCGCTGATCTCCGGGATGATCTCGACGATCGGCGCCGTCGCCTCCGTGTCCGGGCTGCTCCTGCTCCTCAACTCCGTGATCGGCGCGGGTCTTCCACTGCCGGGCGCATGGTGGCTGGCCCCGCTGCTGATGTCCGGCGGCGGCCTGCTCGTCCTCGTCCTCGCGCTGCTCGCCTGGCCGCTGCGGTCGGGCGTACCGGAGCGGGCGGCGGTCGCGGCGACCTACCGGACGGTGGCGGAGCTGCTGTCGGTGTGCGCGAACGAAGAGCCGCCGCACGGGAGGACGGTCGAGACATACGCGAGCGGTTCGACCGGCAGCACCGGCGGGAGCGGCGAGGGCGGCGACGCCGAGAAGCCCGGCTCGACCGGCGGCGCCCGCACCACCGCCAGGGACGACGCGTACGACCGCGCCCGGCACGCCGTCACCCAGTCGCTCAACCAGTCCTACGACCTCGTCCTCGCCCGGCGCGCCCGCCATCACGGCCGCAGCCCCGACCTCACCCGGCTGCTCGCCCAGTTGAACGCCATCACCCCCGTGGTGGAGGCCGCCCCCGCCGTCCACCAGACCGGGAAGCCGCTGCCCGAGGAGATCCCCGCCGCCGTACGGCATCTCGCCGACGCCGTCGAAACCGGCTACACCGGGCCCATAGGGCTCGACCTGCCGGCGCCCGCGTCCGAGACCGCCCGCGCCATCGACCACGCCCTGCGGCACGCCGCCGGCGTCGTCACGGACCAGGACCCCGATCCGCGCGGCACCGACGACCGCCTGGGCCGCCCGGCGACGCTGCGCGTCCGCGCCGCACGCGGGGCCCGCAACGTCGTACTGTCGGCGGCCTCCTGGCGCTACGGCCTGCGTCTCGCGCTGTGCATCGGCATCGCGCAGGTGCTGGTCTCGATCGTCCCGGTACCGCGCTCGTACTGGGTCGCCCTCACCATCACCTTCGTGCTGAAGCCCGACTTCGGGTCGGTCTTCTCCCGGGCGCTGCTGCGCGCGCTGGGCACGGTCGCGGGGCTGGCCGTCGCGGCCGCCGTCCTCACCGTCGTACCGCGCGGCTGGTGGGACGTCCCCGTGATGCTGGTGCTCGCGCCGCTGATCCCCGCCCTGACACCGCGCGGCTACGGCTACCAGACCGCCGCCATCACCCCGGTCATCCTGCTTCTCTCCGACGTCCTCAACCACCAGGGCACCGGGCTGCTCGTCCCGCGCCTCGTGGACTCCCTGATGGGGTGCGCGATCGCGCTCGTCGCCGGTTACCTGCTCTGGCCGGAGAGCTGGCACACCCGGGTCGGCGACCGGCTCGCGGACGCGGTCGCGGACACCGCACGCTACGTCGAGTCCGCCTTCGGCGAAGGCACCGAACCGGCGGCCCGCGCCCGGATGCGGCGCCGCCTCTACCGCGACCTCTCCGCCATCCGTACGGAGTTCCAGCGCGCCCTGACCGAGCCGCCGCCCACCGGCCGCCGCGCCGCCGCCTGGTGGCCCCTCGTCGTCGCCGTCGAACGGATCGTGGACGCGACGACGGCCGCGCGGGTCCGGACGAAGCACGGCGCCGCGCCGCCCTCCGCCGCCGAGGTCTCCCAAGTGGCGCTCCAGCTGAGGGAGTTGTCCGAGGGGCTGCGGGAGACCGACGTACTCTTCGCGGTCCGCACCGACCTCACCGGACCCTCGGGCAGCGTGCTCGAACCGCTCCGGCAGGAGGTCGCGGCGGCACGCACCATCGCCTCGCCGCACTGAGCCGGACACCGGCCGGACATGGATGCCGGACATGGATGAGCGGGCCGCCTCGTGCAGGGAGACGGCCCGCACCCGTGGGGGGTGGAACTGGGGTACTGCCGGATTGAGCTACTGGCGGACTGAGCTACTGGCGGATCGGGGTACTAGCGGGCCGCGGACTTGCTCAGGGCCTTGTCCAGCGCCTTCGCGAAGCCGCTCGCCCACAGCTGGTCGACCTGGGCGCGCTCGTTGGCGTCGGGGTTGGGGTTGGTGCAGGACGTGCCGGGACCGCCGCCCGACATCAGCTCGCTGCACGGGCCTTCGTAGTGGTCGGGCAGACCGAGCACATGACCGGTCTCATGGGCGGTCACGCGCGTCGAGTCGTACTCCTGGTTCTGCGCGTAGTCGAGGAAGACATAGCCGTTGCCGTGGCCGTCCGTGGAGGCGTACGAGCCGCGCGAGTCGTTGCCCTCGCGGTAGGTGAAGTCGGCGTTCGAGCCCGACTGAAGCTTCACGTTGGACACCGCGCCGTTCCATATGGAGGCGCTGCGGGCTATCTGCGCGCTGAACGTCGGGGCGCCGGACGCGTCGTAGACGACGGTGACGGCCGCGGCGAGGGGGTGCGCCGCGCGCTTCTCGGCGACGGACCTGATGACGGCGTCGAAGAACGCCTGATTGGCCTTGGCCTCCTCGGACGAGCCGGCGTAACCGGTGTGCGAGGCAGTGGCCGCAACGGGTGCCGGCGCCGCCGAGGCAGGAACCGCGCCGAACGCGGCGGCCGTCAGACCGAGACCGACCGCTACGGCGAGCGTGGCCTTGGACAGGGGCATGGAAGGTCGCATCGATGACTCCTTGAGTGGGGGGTGAAGTCGTCATCGGTGAGTGTCGATGGCTGTGCGGCGGCTGTGATGATGGCAAGTGGCGATAGGCCGGTGCTATCGGCGCGTACGTGATCACCCATGTCGGCTGTGTTGCAGGGGGTTTGTGCGTCTGGTGAAACGTGTGATTCCGCTTTAGGCTCCGACGGCATGGACCTCGAGGTGAGGCACCTCCGCGTGCTGTGCGCCATAGCCGACACCGGCAGCCTGCACCGGGCAGCGCGCCAACTCGGCGTCGCTCAGCCCTCGTTGAGCACCCAGCTGCGCCGCATCGAGCTGGAGCTCGGCGGCGTCCTCTTCCTGCGCGAACGCACCGGCTGCCGGCCGACCCCGCTGGGCCTGGTCGTCCTCGGCCGCGCCCGCCCGCTGGTGGCCGAAATGCGCTCCCTGGTCGCCGAGGCCCGCGCCGCCGCCGCGGACGGCCCCCAGCTCCGCATCGGCTCCACCGCCAGCCGCGCCCTCTCCGGCTGGCTGCGCCGACTGCGCGAACGCCGCCGGGAACCCCTCCTCCAGATGGACGTCTCCGCGAACGCCCTGCTCCGCCAGGTCGCCGAGGGCCGTCTCGACGTCGCCTTCGTGCACGAGGTCGAGGGCAGCCCGCTGCGCGTCCCGGACGGGCTGCGCATCCGGGTCCTCGTCGAGCGCGAGCCCCAGTTCGTGTCCCTGCCGACGGACCACCCGGCGGCCGCGCGGACCACCGTGCGGCTGTCCGACCTGGCCGAGGACCGCTGGATGGTGGACCCCACGGTCGACGGCGAGTGGGACGCCGTACACCGCGTGCTGCGCGCGGCCGGGCTCAACCCCCGCATCCTGCACGGGGATTACCACACGGCCGCGTCCCTCGTCGCGACCGGCGAGGTCGTCACCGTCTGCCAGCCGACCTCCCCCTCCCGCCCGGAGGCGGCCGTACGCCGGCTCGACGGCGACCCCCTCGGCGTACGCCTGCTCCTCGCCGCCCGTACGCAGGCCGACCTCGACTCCGTCCGTCCGGAGCTGGAGGAGGCCTACTGGGAGGCGGCGAGACAGGCGCCCGCCTACCGGGAGTGGCTGGAACGCGACCGGTCGCCCGACGACTTCAGGGCCTTCGCCCCGACCGCGTGAGCTGACGCACGGGACGCCTGCGCGGCTCAGACCCCGATGTCGCAGCCGTCCGCGCGCCAGACCGCGACGACCGCCGGGCGGACGATCTTCCCGGGACCGTCGGGCCAGGCGCTCGCGGGGTGCTCGACGGACGCGCCGTCGATCTCGCCCGGGTGCTGGACGGCGACGAGCACACGACGGTCCTGAACGAGCGGGCCGCAGGTCTCGGCGCCGGTCGGGACGGTCAGGAACTGCTTGAGTTCACCGCGCCGGGCACCCTTGGTGGCCACGCCGAACAGCCCGTCGTGCGAGCCGAGTTGGTTGCCGTCGGTGGAGATCCACAGGTTGCCGTGCGCGTCGAAGGCCACGTTGTCGGGGCAGGAGATGGGGCTGACCCGGTCCTTGGGGAAGCCCGCGAAGTACGTCGCCGGGTCCGCGGGGTCACCCGCGACGAGGAAGAGCGACCAGGCGAAGGCGGTGGACTCGGCGCGGCCGCGGCGCTCGGTGAGTTCGAGGATGTGCCCGTGCTTGTTGGCGTTGCGCGGGTTGGCCTCGTCGGCCGCCGCGAAGCCCGTCTTGCCGCGGTTGGTGTTGTTGGTGAGCGCGACGTAGACCTTGCCGGTGACCGGGGAGGGCTGGATGTCCTCGGGCCGGTCCATCTTGGTGGCGCCCGCCTTGTCACCGGCGAGGCGTGTGAAGACGAAGACCTCCTCGGCGGTCATGCCCTCGACGTGCGAGACGGCGCCGTCGGCGGTCGCGGTGGCCAGCGGGATCCACGTACCGCTGCCGTCGAACTCGCCGTCGGCCGGGAGCTTCCCGGTGCCGTCGATGTCGGCGGCCGGGGAGTCGCCCGTCAGCCTGGCGACGTACAGGGTGCCCTCGTCGAGGAGCGAGAGGTTGTGCTCGCGGGCGGAGCGGGAGGTGCCGTGACGCATCCGCTTGCTGCTCACGAACTTGTAGAAGTAGTCGAAGCGCTCGTCGTCGCCGGTGTAGACGACGGGGCGGCCGTCCTCGGTGAGCCGCACGGTCGCGGCCTCGTGCTTGAAGCGCCCGAGCGCGGTGTGCTTGCGGGGCGTGGAGGACGGGTCGTACGGGTCGAACTCGACGACGTACCCGAAGCGGTGGACCTCGTTCGGCTCCTGGGCGACGTCGAAGCGCCGGTCGAAGCGCTCCCACTTGCGCTCGGTGGGGCCCGTGCCGATCCCGTACCGCTTGTCGGTCGCCCGGCTGCTGTTGGCGAAGTACTGGTTGAAGTTCTCTTCGCCGTGGAGGGTGGTGCCCCACGGGGTGGTGCCGCCCGAGCAGTTGTTGAGCGTGCCGAGGACCCGCGTGCCGGTCGGGTCGGCGGAGGTCTTCAGCAGGTCCGACCCCGCGGCGGGGCCGGTCAGCCGGAACTCGGTGGTCGCGGTGACGCGGCGGTTGAGGGCATGCCGGGTGACGGCGGTGAGCGCCCCGGTCCGGCGGTCCTCCTCCACTACGACGGCCGAGAGACCGTGCGCCGCCCAGGCGACCTCGACCTGGTCGCGCGTGGGGTTCTCGGGGTCGTAGCCCCGGAACATCAGGATCTCGTCGGTGTACTCGTGGTTGGCGACGAGCAGCTGCCGGCCGCGCTCGCCGGGGAGCGGGAGCAGGGCGAGGAAGTCGTTGTTGTAGCCGAACTGTCCGGCCTGCGCCTTCGCCGTCTGGTGCTCCGGGTCGAAGGCGGGGGCGCCGCGGAGGATGGGCTCGCCCCAGCGGATCACGATGTTCTGCCCGTACCCGTCGGGGATCACGACGGCGTCGGTGGTGTTGGGGGCGACGGGCGCGAAGCGCAGGCCCCGCGCTGCGCGCGCGCTCTCGTACGCCGTGCCGCTGGTCGCACCGTCGCCGGCGCCGGTGGCGGCCTCCGCCTGCTGCGCGCCGGTACCGACGACCGCGCCCGAGGCCGCCGTCGCCACCGTGACCACGGCCGCGGCCCGCATCATCGAGCGGCGGCTGAGCGCACCGGCGATGACATCGCCGACGTAGGCGTTCGCGCTGGTGTTGGGCACTTCGTGGAAACAGGCGTCACCACAGCGGAACCGGCACGTCATGGCGGACCGGCCGCCGGGATGCGAACCGGGCGTTCCGATCAACGGCAGCAGTCTGCGCACTTTGCTCTCCCCATACGATCTCTTGGTGTGAGCGTGACCATAGGGGTGCACTTGTGCAGGAGCGCGGCGGCGGAATGAACGGGGGGTGAACCTGCGTGAGCCGTAGGGCTGTTGACGCCGGGGCCCAGCCGTCACGGCCCCTGCCCAAGATCACCGGCTGCGGCCGCTAACCTTACGTGTCCGTCCTGGCCAGGGATTGACGGGCTACAACTCATGCGAAGGGTTGCGCACATGGGCATTCTCTCTCTCCTGCGGAATGCGTTCGGCCGCTCGAACAAGGGCCGCGACGCCGAGGCGGAGACCGCGCTGGAGGCTCCGGCCCCCACGGTCCCGGCACCGGCGACCGAGCCGGTTCCTTCGCAGGAGGCGGGGCCGAGGATTCCGTCCCCTTCGCCGGAACCGGAGCCGGAGCCTGCGGCCGGCGTTGCACCCGAGTCCTCGTCCTCCGTGGTCGACGAGCTGGTCTCGGCCGCCTTCGACAACGTGACGGTGCCCAAGCCGGCGGTTTCGTCGGAGACGGAGCGGGCGGCTGAGGCGGAGCCTGCTGCCGCGGCTGACGCCGAGGTCGAGGTCGAGGCTCCGGTTGCTGTGGAGCCGGAGCCGGTGGTCGAGCCGGTAGCTGCGGCGGCCGAGCCTGTCGTGGAACCGGAACCGGAAACGGAACCGGAAACGGAACCGGTGGTCGAGCCCGAAGCCGTCGTGGAGGTCGCGGAGGAGGTCGCTCCCCTCGCCGAGGACACCACCCCGGTCGCGGAGGACGTCGTCCCGGTTCCCGAGGAAGTCACCCCGGTCGCCGAGGACGCCGAGGACGTCGTCCCGGTCCTCGAAGAGGTCGTGGAGACCCCCGAACCGGCCGCAGTCGCCGACGTCGCTGAACCCCCACAGGGGCCACCCGCGGCCGACGACGAAAGCCGCACGGGTGGTGCGGGTGGGAACATCACGGCCGAAGGCGAAGCCGAGGCCGTGGCCGTGGCCGAGCCCGAGGGCGAAGCCGAGGCGGTATCGGACGCCGAGGGCGAAGCCGAGGCCGGGTCGACCCCCGCCCCCGCCAACCCCCTCCCCACCGTGAAGTCCAAGGCCCCGGCGCTGGCGACGGCGTACAAGGAAGCCGGGACCGCGCTCGGCAAGCGGGACCTGACCGGCACCCGTGCCAAGGTCTACCTCGTGCTGGACCGCTCCGCGTCCATGCGCCCGTACTACAAGGACGGCTCCGCCCAGGCCCTCGGCGAGCAGACCCTCGCCCTCGCCGCCCACCTGGACCCCGAGGCCACCGTGCACGTCGTCTTCTTCTCGACAGAGCTGGACGGCACCGGCGAGCTGACCCTCGCCGAGCACGAGAACAAGATCGACGACCTGCACGCGGGGCTGGGCCGCATGGGCCGTACCAGCTACCACGCCGCCGTACAGGAAGTCCTCACGCAGCACGAGAAGTCGGACGACCCCATGGCCCCCGCCCTGGTGATCTTCCAGACGGACGGCGCCCCGGACGCGAAGACCCCCGCCACCCAGTCCCTCACGGACGCGGCGAAGAACCACCCCGCCGTCTTCTTCTCCTTCGTCGCGTTCGGTGAGCCGGAGAACAAGGCCTTCGACTACCTCCGCAAGCTGAAGACCGACAACACGTCGTTCTTCCACGCGGGCCCGACCCCGCGCGAGCTGACGGACGCCGAGCTCTACGACGGCGTACTCGCGACCTGGCGCCCGTAACCCCCACAACCGTCAGTAGCCACGCGCCGTAGGCCGCCCGCTTCCCACTCTCTAAAACGGGAAGCGGGCGGCCTACCCGTTTCGGCTACGATTTCAAGGTTCGTAGACGGCCCGGCGCCTTGCCGGAAGCGAGATCCGTCACCGCACGTAGCGACTTGGGAGCAGCCCGCGATGGCTCGACACCTCATCACCAGCGCCCTTCCGTACATCAACGGAATCAAGCACCTGGGCAACATGGTGGGGTCCATGCTCCCGGCGGACGTGTACTCCCGGTACCTCCGCCAGCGCGGCCACGACGTCCTGTACATCTGCGCGACGGACGAGCACGGCACCCCGGCCGAGCTGGCGGCGAAGGAGCAGGGCCTCCCGGTCGCCGAGTTCTGCGCGCAGGCGCACGACGCGCAGAAGGCGGTCTACGACGGCTTCGAGCTGGCGTTTGACTACTTCGGCCGCAGCTCCAGCGAGCAGAACCGCGAGATCACCCAGCACTTCGCCCGCCGGCTGAACGAGAACGGGTTCATCGAGGAGCGGGCGATCCGCCAGGTGTACAGCCCGGCCGACGGCCGCTTCCTCCCGGACCGCTACGTCGAGGGCACGTGCCCGCACTGCGGCTACGACAAGGCCCGCGGCGACCAGTGCGAGAACTGCACGCGCGTCCTGGACCCGACGGACCTGATCAACCCGCGCTCGGCGATCTCCGGCTCGACGGACCTGGAGGTCCGCGAGACGAAGCACCTCTTCCTCCTCCAGTCGAAGCTGCAGCACGAGGTCGAGGCGTGGATCGACGAGGTCGGCGACGAGTGGCCGCAGCTGGCGTCCTCCATCGCCCGCAAGTGGCTGACCGAGGGCCTGCACGACCGCGCGATCACCCGTGACCTGGACTGGGGCGTCCCGGTCCCGGCGGACACGTGGCCCGAGCTGGCGGCCGAGGGCAAGGTCTTCTACGTCTGGTTCGACGCCCCGATCGAGTACATCGGCGCGACGAAGGAGTGGTCGGACCTCGACCCGGAGAACCGCGACTGGAAGTCCTGGTGGTACGAGCCGGACGGCGCCGCCGACGTCCGGTACACGGAGTTCATGGCCAAGGACAACGTCCCGTTCCACACGGTGATGTTCCCGGCCACGGAGCTGGGAGTCCGCGAGCCCTGGAAGAAGGTCGACTACGTCAAGGCCTTCAACTGGCTGACGTACTACGGCGGGAAGTTCTCCACCTCCCAGAAGCGCGGCGTCTTCACGGACCAGGCCCTGGCGACCCTGCCCGCGGACTACTGGCGCTACTTCCTCATCGCCAACGCCCCCGAGTCCGACGACTCGTCCTTCACGTGGGAGCACTTCACGACCACGGTGAACAAGGACCTGGCCGACACCCTCGGCAACTTCGTCAACCGCGTCCTGTCCTTCTCCAAGAAGCGCTTCGGCGAGGAGGTCCCCGCGGGAGCGGCGGCGGGCGAGCCGGAGGCGAAGCTGGGCGAGGAGATCGCGTCGCTCCTCGCCGAGTACGAGACCCAGATGGAGGCCCTCCAGTTCCGCAAGGCGGCGGCCGCGCTGCGCGCCCTGTGGTCCGCGGGCAACTCCTACCTGGAGGAGAAGGCCCCCTGGCTGGAGATCAAGACCAACCCCGAGGGCGCGGCGCTGACCCTGCGCACCGCGATGAACCTGATCCACCTCTACTCGGTGGTCTCGGAGCCCTTCATCCCGGCGTCCTCGGCCGCCATGCGGGCGGCCTTCGCCCTCCCGGACGACACGGCCACCTGGGCCACCGCGGACGAGGCCAAGTCCCTGGACTTCCTCCCCGCCGGCACCCCCTTCACGGTCCCCCCGGTCCTCTTCGCCAAGATCACGGACGAGGACCTGGAGTCGTACAAGGAGCGCTTCGGCGGAGCACCGGCGGAGTAGCCGAGACAGCCGTGGAGACCCATCCGTAGGCCCGGCCCGGGAACGACAGGTTCCCGGGCCTTCGCTGTTCAGGAAGGAACCCCGACATGGCACCGAAACCGGTAGAAATGACCGTCGAAGACCGCCTGGCCGTAACGGAGTTGATCGCACTGCACGGCCACCTCTTCGACGAGGGGGAGCTCGACCGGCTGGACGAGCTGTTCACCGCCGATGTCGTCTACGACGTGAGCGATTACGGGCAGGGCGAACTGGTCGGCATCGCGGCGATCCGCGCGGCCGGCCTGGCGCTCGGCGCCGGGAACCCCGTCGCCCACCACGTCACCAACGTCGTCGTCACCGCGCTCGCGGACGGCAGGGCCCGCGTCCGCTCCAAGGGCCTGGGCGTCAAGACGGACGGTTCGTGCGGTTCCGTGTCCTACGACGACACGGTGGTCCGCGGCCCGGAGGGCTGGCGCATCGCGCACCGCAGGATCACGGCCCGCCGCACCCCGCTGAACGGCGCGACGTCGCCCACGTCCTCGTAGGACGGCCCCGATATCGCCCGTACGCGATCCTGGGCGGCCCCTGCTGCTGACATGACCGCATCCACCCGTATGGTTTCCGCCATGGCAGTCCCTCAGGTCATTCCGATCGCCTACGAGCCCAAGCACCGCACCGAGACCATCGGACGGTACGCGGACGGCCAGTTCCTGGCGTCGATCACATACGCCTTCCCCCAGGGGTTCCGTCTCGACGACGGCTGGGAAGAGCACAAGCGCCTCTACACCGTGCTGCACACCTTCGACGCCGACGGGCGCTACCGCGAGTCGGAGATCTGGTGTGCGGGCACCTGGGCGGAGCAGCAGCGCAGCCCCGACGGACCGGACTCGGTGCTCGGCCGGGCCCGCGCCCACCTGGGGAAACTGCTGCGCAGCCTGCCCCGGCGGGCGTACACGGGCATCGCGATCCGCCCCTTCCAACTGACCGTCGACGGCGTGCTGTTCGGCCTGGTGGTCCGGGAGGACGACGAGGAGGACGGCGGCGACTGGGCCGAGCTCTACCCGGACCATCTGGCCTTCGGCGCGCCCTGGGACGGCACGTACGACACCTGAGTCGTCCGCGGCGACCTGCGACCAGGCAAAATGGCGGCATGACCGAGATCCACACTCCTCGCCTGCTCCTCCGCCGCTGGACCGACGACGACCTTGTCCCGCTGTCCGAGCTGCACGCGGACCCCGAGGTGATGCGCTGGGTCGACGACGGCTCGGTGCGCGACCTGGAGCGGACGGCGGAGGACATCGAGCGGTGGGAGGAGGAGTGGGACGACGAGGGCTTCGGCCTGTTCGCCGTCGAACTCCTCGGCTCCGGCGAACTGGCCGGTGTCACGGGCCTGTCGGTGTCCGAGTTCCTGCCGGAGGACGCGCTGCCCGACGTACAGATCGGCTGGCGCTTCGCCCGCCACTTCTGGGGCCAGGGCTACGCCTCCGAAGCGGCCCACGCGACCCTTGAGTTCGCCCTCCAGGACCGCGGCCTCGACCGCGTCGTCAGCGTCCCCCGGCTGGGCGACGCCGCCTCCGAGAACGTCCTGCGCAAGCTCGGCCTGGCCCCGACGGGCGAGATGAACCACCCGGTCCACGGCGTCCCGCTGGTCGTCCACTCCATCGACCTCACGGAGTTCGAGGCGTAACGGGTCCGCGCGCCCGGAGTTGCGGTCAGGGCCGGGTCGGCCCGCGATAGGGAAGCGTCTGGCTGTAGACGACGCTGGTGGTCGTGGAGCCGAAGCCGGCCAGTTCGTCCATGAGCGTCTCCAGATGTTCCATGGAGGTCGCGGCCACCTTCAGGGTGTAGCAGTCGTCGCCGGTGGTGCGCAGGCACTCCAGGATCTCGCGCCGCTCGGCGAGCAGTCGGCGCAACGGCTGGTGATGGTTGCCCGGGTACTTCAACCGGACGACGGCGAGCACGGGGTAGCCGACCTTGGACAGGTCGACCACGGCGCGATAGCCGGAGATGACTCCCATCGCCTCCAGTTGCCGTACCCGTTCCGTGGTGGCCGACGAGCCGAGATTCACGCGCCGCCCCAACTCGCTGAGCGAGATGCGCGCCTCCCGTTGCAACTCGTCGATGATCGCCCAGTCGACGTCGTCAAGGTTCCCGGCCATTTCGCGATTCTACCGGGAGATTGATGACAGAAGGCGGGTAACGCCGGGAGAAGCAGGTTCCACATTCCTTGATCGCCGGGATAGCGTCACGGCATGCAACTGGGCGTCAACGTACCCAACTTCGGACCCGGCACCGATCCCGGCGTGCTGCGCGAGTGGGCGCGGACCGTGGAAGGGCTCGGCTTCGACCTCCTCATGGTGTCGGATCATGTGGCCGTCACCCCGGACGTGGCCGAGCGGTACCCGGCGCCGTTCTACGAGCCGTTCACCACGCTGTCCTGGCTGGCAGGCATCACCACGACGCTGCGCCTCGGCACCACGGTGCTCGTGCTCCCCTACCGGCATCCGCTGCTGGTGGCGCGCATGGCCGCCAACCTCAACCAGCTCAGTGGCGGCCGCCTCGTCCTCGGGGTGGGCGTCGGCTGGGCACGCAAGGAGTTCGACGCGCTCGGTGTGCCGTTCACCGCGCGCGGCAGGCTGACCGACGAGCACCTCGTCACCCTGCGGAAGGCCTGGCGCGAGGAGGCCGACGAGCACACCGCCCCGATTCCCGTCTGGGTCGGCGGCAACAGCGAGGCGGCGATCCGACGCGCCATCAGGTTCGGCGACGCCTGGCACCCGCTGCGGGTCACCCTCCCCTGGTTGCGCTCCGCCCTGGCGAACCACTCGCTACCGGCGTTCGCGCCCCGCATCGCCCTGCGACTGACCACCTCGCCGGTCACCGACCCGGAGCGGCCCGCCGGCACCGGCACCATCGAGCAGATCCTCGACGACCTCGACCAGCTTCACCGCCTCGGCGCCGACACCGTCCTGCTCGACCCCTACCACGGAGATCCGGAGGAGACCCGTCGGCCACACGCGGCCTGGCGAGCACTCACCGCCGTTGCCACCCACTGGAGGACACCATCGTGATCACCCCCGAGGACGAGGATCTCCTGCGCCGCGCGATCCATCTCGCCGCCCGCGCCGTCACCCTGGGCGACGCACCGTACGCCTCCCTGCTCGTCGGCCCGGACGGCGCGATTCTCGCCGAGGCCCACAACACGGTGCGGCGCGACGACGACATCACGGCCCACCCGGAACTGAAACTCGCCCGCTGGGCGGCCCGCGAACTCGACTCTGCCACGGCCGCCCGCACCACCATGTACACCAGCTGCCAGCCCTGCGGCATGTGCACCGGCGGCATCATCCGCTCCGGACTGGGCCGCGTCGTCTACGCCCTCGCCACCGACCAACTCATCGAGCTCAACCCGGAGTCGGGCGCCTGGCCGACGGTGCCGCAGCAGGGCCCGGCCCTGTTCGCTGAGGCCCGCGTTCCCATCGAGGACTACCACCGGCCGTGACCGCTCCGGTCGGCACGAGGGGGCCCGGGAACGCGTCCGCTCCCGGGCTCCCTCGTCAGCCATGGCTATGAAAGGACTCCGGCACCCGTTGTCGTGGCCAGCTCCGTCGGCAGGTTCTTGGCCGACGTCTGGAGACCGGCCGTCAGGGTCGGCGTCCAGTTCACCGTCGTCTTGAGCTTCTTGGAGTTCGCGGCGTTGTACGCGGCGACGAGGTCGGTCGCCGTGCCGTTGACGAGGTTGCCCGACCCTTTGATCGCGCCGGTGCCGTCGCCGCTGAGCAGCTTGGCGACCTTCACGCCCGACGGGACCTTCCAGTAGTTGTTCTCGGCGACGACCTGGGCCTTGGCGCGTGAGTTGATGCTGTACAGCGGCGCGTAGGCGTTGAGGGTCGTGACGTCGTAGTAGTTGTTGTAGATGTGCACCTGGCCGACGCGGGTCAGCGGGGCGCGCTGGACGATGCCCTTCCACACGTTGTGGTGGATGGAGACCCGCAGCTTGCCGGACGGCTCGCTGTCGCTGCTGCCGATCAGCATCGTCTTGTCGTGGTTGGTGAACTGGTTGCGCGAGACGGTCACCAGGTCGGAGCTCTTGGTGATGTCGAGCTCGCCGTCGTGGATCTGGTACTCGCGGCCGTAGTACTTGGGGTTGACGCTGTCGAAGTGCGCCGCGTCGGTGAAGCTGTTGTGGTCGGCCCAGACGTGGGTGGCGCCGCGCAGGGTCACCGAGTCGTAGTTGGAGTTCCAGTTGCCGTCGTCGCCGTCGGTCGGGTCCCACTGCGGGAAGCAGTCCTCGGTGGCGGCGAAGGCCAGGTTTCGGACGATGACGTTGTCCACGTTCTGGATCTGGAGCATGCCGCCGGTGAGGCCGGCCTTGGTGCCGGGCACGCCCACGATCGTGGTGTTGGCGGGCACCTTGAAGACGATGTTCTTCGCCTGCTTGGTCTGGGCGGCGGCGCGGGCCGTCTCCTGCGTGCCCTTGGGCAGCTTGGAACGGCCGTACGTCGACGGGTCGTACGCCTTCAGGTACGCGGCCAGCGAGTAGCCGGTGCCCGTCGCGTAGTCGGCGCAGGTCAGCTTCTTGCCCGCGTCGTCCGTGTTGGCGTCGATCGTGCCCTTGACCTTGATGATCCTCGCCGTGGAGTCGGAGGCACTGCCCAGCGCCTTCACGAGCTGCGCCCGGGTGCTCACGGTGAACACGTGCGCGGAGTCGGCCTGCGAGCCACCGGTCGTACCGGAGCCGGAGGCCGCCCAGCCGTCCTTGGCGGGCAGCGTCTGGTGGGCCAGGTCGACCGGGCCCGCGTTCGCGTTCATCACGAACACGGCGGCGCCGAGACCGGTGGCCGCGACGGCCGCGACGGAGACGAGGACGGTGCGTCGTCGGCGGAGGGACCGGCGATGGGAGGGGGATGCCACGATGAGTCCTTACGTGGTTGTGGTGCACGTGCAGGGTGTGAAGCCGCCGTGAAGGGGCTTACGACTCATCAGTGGTCGCCGGTTTGGAATTGGTTGCCGCGGGTTGTTCCCTCTCCCACCCCAACTCGCCACCGGGAGTTCGGCGTTAGACGGTCGGCAACTCCCCGATGACACTGACCGGCCGGCCATCGCCCCGGGGGCAGACCCACACCGCGACGCCGTCGACGACGGTCGCGCCGAGCGGATGCGAGTCGGGATGCGCCGGACAGTGCGGCCACACGGCGGGTTCCCCCTCACCCCACAGCGCCTCGACGGCCCACTCCTGAGCCCGGTCCGCCACCTCGGCAAGCCGCACACCGCGCCGCTCGTCCGGCCACGCGTACACACCCTGCCCGGAGCCGTCGGGGGCGTAGAGGATGACCCCGGGGTAGTCGTCCTCCGGCTCCCGGACATCGGGCTGTACGGCGCTCTGGGCGCGGAGGTCTCGGAGGACGGTTTCGAGGGCGCGCAGGAACTCGTCGTCCGCGGTCACGGGCGGCCCGTGCGGATCTGCTTGAGCAGGGCGGCCAGCCCGTCCCGGGTGACGGGGAGTATTCGGGTGGGGGCGTCGCTTTCGCGGAGGAGCAACGTGCCTTCTTCGGCGGCCAGTTCCACGCAGTTGGCTCCGTCGCTTCCGCTGGAGAAGGTCGACTTCTGCCATTGGATCACTTCTTACAGCTCCTTCGACAGGCGGTGGATGAAGTCCCGGGACCGGATGGGGTCGAGGGATACCCCCTCCACCTTACGAAAGAGCGTTCGCATGGACTGCAGCTGCGCCGCCGCGTCCATGAAGGCCGCCCCCTGAGGGGTGTCCCGGTGGGCCGTGTCCAATGCGGAGACCTGGCCACCCGCATAGAGCAGCTCCGCACTCGCCCCCGCGAACCCGTCCACATCGAACGGGATAACCCGCACCGAAACGCTCGACGCCTCCGATCGTGACAAGATCGCGTCGAGTTGGGCTCGCGCCACCTGCCGGTCGGCAACCCGCGTGCGCAGCACAGGCTCGTGCAGGACCACCTCGTATGGACGTGTCCCGAGGATGACCTTGCGGCGCATGCGGTGCTCCACACGCGGTTCGAGTTCCGTCTCCGGGAGTTCCGGGCGCCAGTAGGCAAACACCGCTCGGGCGTACTCCTCGGTCTGGAGCAGACCCGGGACATGGGCGTTCGAGATCTCTTCCACGAACGTCGCGTGATGCTCCAACTCCGCCAAGTCCAGGAACGCAGGCGGTAGTACGCCCCGATACTCCTCCCACCAGCCGCGAGTACGGTCTGTCGCCATCGCCACCAGCGCGTCGATCAGGTCGGCGTCGGTACAGGAGTAGTGAGCCGCCAGTCTGCGCACACGCTCTTCGTTGATTCCCGCATTCCCCGCCTCGAACTGGCTCATCTGCGCCGGGTTCACTCCCAGCAGTCCAGCCGCGTCGCGGGACGACAGGCCTGCGGCCTCGCGCAGTTTGCGCAGCTCAACGCCAAGGCGGACCTGACGAACGGTCGGCTGAATCCTCGCCGGCATACGGTTCTCGCTTTCCCAACGACGCGGCCCACAGGCGGGGTTGTAGCGCCCCGATCGGGTGCAAGATTACGCGAGCGGCTTGCAAGGGATAAAAATTTCCCCTTACCGTCAGTATCGCGACGCACACGCTGCGGAACCCGGGGACCCGGAAGCGCACCGCCCCGCCCTGCCATGGCGAGGGCGCCAATGCCACCGCCCGACGACCGCGGATCCCGCCAACTCCGCCTCCCTGACCAGGAGTTCCGCATGCCCGAGAGCTGGAACTACACCCTTTCCATCCCCAACGACCCCCGAGCCGTCACGATCTGCCGCCGAACCCTCCGTCTGATCCTCGCCCTGCACGGCCTGCCCCACCTCACGGAGGCCGCCGAGCTGGTGGCGACGGAGCTGGTCACCAACGCCGTACAGCACACGAAGGGCCCCGCGGCCATACGGCTCCGCTGGTCGGCCCCGATCCTGCGCATCGGCGTCTGGGACACGGACCCGAGACCGCCCGCACTCACCACCGCCCCCACCCCCACGGACGAGTCGGGTCGCGGCCTCACTCTCGTGGAGGAGTGCACGGACAAGTGGGGCTGGTACGTGCTGGGGACGGCCCAAGTCCCCGGCAGGAACGGCAAGCTCGTGTGGTGCGAGCTGGCCGCGGCGGCGTGAACGTTTTGCCGCCCTCGAAAGAGTGAACGCGTCCGCATCGACCGGATACCCCGGCCCTTGATCCACCTAGGTTGCGCACATGGTCACATCAGCTCACGAGGCGTCTCACCGGATCTTCCAGGAACGGCCGGAGATCCTGACACCGGTCTTCGGAATCCTGGGCATCCCACTGCCCGAGAAGGCGACGGTGGACGTACTCACCCCGGACGTGACGGAGTTACACCCGCTTGAGCGCCGAGTCGACAGCGTGCTTCGAGTCGGCCCGTCCGACGGAGACGGATTCCTGCTCGCGATCGAGGCGCAAGGACGCCGTGACACGGACAAGGAGAACAGCTGGGCGTATTACGTGGCGTACCTCAGAGCGAAGTTCCGTCTGCCGGTGTTGCTGCTGGTGATCTGCCAGGACAGGGCCACGGCCAAGTGGGCCACGGGCCCCTTCTCGTGCGGGGCCCGTGGCTGGCCCGCGCAGACCACGTATCCCTTGGTTGTCGGACCCGACAACGTACCCGTGCTCACCGACCAGAGGGCGGTGGAGGAGAACCTGGCGATGGCGGCCTTCTCCGCCGTGACGCATGGCCGCAGCCCGGACGCGACGGTCATACTGGACGCACTGGCCCGCGCCCTCCAGGCGACGGACGGGAAGTCCGCGAAGTACTACTACGACTTTCTCGAAGTGGGCCTGGGGGACACCCCGGCCGGAGACAAGTGGAGGGACATCTTGAGCTTCATCACCTACTTCCCCGGCCGCGGTACGGTCCGCGAGACGGCCTATCTGGAAGGCAAGGCCGAGGGCGAAGCCAAGGGAGAGGCCAAGGGCATCCTGCGCGTCCTGGAAGTACGCGGCCTCCCCATCTCCGACAGCGCGCGCGAGCGCATCATCACCTGCACCGATCTGGACAGGCTCGCCGACTGGTTGGAGCGATCCGGCACCGTCACGCACACGGAGGATCTCTTCGCCGAGGAACCGGATCGAGAGTGACTCATCCGCAGCGAAAGGGCCCGCAACCGCGCTGGTTCCGGGCCCTTCGCGGAGGGGGAGGGAGTTACGACGCCGAAGCCGACGCCGACGTGCTCGGCTGCGTGTCCGTGCTGTCGTGGGTCTCGTCCGGGGCGACGCCCATCGTCAGGTGGGCGTGGACTCCCTTGGCGATGTGCTTCTTGTCGTACTTGAGGTACAGCAGGCCGCCCTCGTGGCCGTTGTCCGGGTAGATCGTGTCCTCGTCGAGGGTCGTGCGGGTGGTGGTGTTGGTGGAGTACGGGGAGACCGCCGCCGAAGCCAGGACCGACTTCTCGTCGAAGAAGAGCTGGCCCGTGTGGCAGGTGTGGCCGCCCTCGTAGCCCGCGTCGGTCCACTCGCCGTCCACGTGGACCTTGACGTGGATGTGGACGCAGCGGCCCTGGTACCAGCCCGGGAAGACCGTCTTGAAGGTGACGTAGCCGTGCCTGTCCGTCTTCCAGGTGCCCCGGAGATAGCGCTCGTCGTCCGTCGGCTCCGAGTGGCCGCCGCCCGTGCCCCCGGAGGGCGCGCCGGACGGGGGCTCACCGGTGGGCGTGCCCGAGGGCGCGTCGGACGGGGAGCCCGACGGCGGGGTGCCGCCACCGCCGCCGTTGCTCATCGCCTCGTAGCCGGAGTAGACACCGAGCGCGGAGCAGTGCCAGATGTCGACGGCCGCGTTCTTGACGGGCTTGCAGGTCTCCGCGTCGATCACCTTGAGCTTGAGGGTCAGGGGGATGCCCTCCTGGTCCTCGGTGATGTCCTGGCGGATCTTGTCCGCGTCGATGTAGTACGGGCCCTCGGTGGTCTCCGTGGTGAGGGTGTAACACGTCTCCGACGCGGTCGCCTCGGTGTCCGCGGTCGTCTCGCCCGCGAACGCGTTCATGGCGAGCCCGCCGCCCACGCCCACGGCCGCGACGGCCGCTCCACCTGCGACGACAACCCTGCGGCGCGTCAGATCCCGTTTGTGTGCCGGTCCTTTGGGGGTCTCAGTCATGGACCCGGACGCTATGAAGCGCACCTGTCAGGAGCGTGGGTAGGGACTGTGGATTCGGGTGCGCACGCGAAAGTGGCCCGGAACCGACGCCGGTTCCGAGCCACTCCACATGCGACGACTGCCAGGTGCTACTTCGGCTGCGGCTTCCGCACCGACAGGTGCAGCTCGCGCAGGCGGGTCTCGTCCAGCTCGGTGGGTGCGCCCATCATCAGGTCCTGCGCGTTGCCGTTGAGCGGGAACGAGATGGTCTCGCGGATGTTCGGCTCGTCCGCGAGCAGCATGACGATGCGGTCGACACCCGGGGCGATCCCGCCGTGCGGCGGGGCGCCGAAGCGGAAGGCGCGGAGCATGCCGGCGAACTGCTCCTCGACGGTGTCACGGTCGTAGCCCGCGATCTCGAAGGCCTTGAGCATGATCTCGGGCTCGTGGTTCCGGATCGCGCCGGAGGACAGCTCGACGCCGTTGCAGACGATGTCGTACTGCCAGCCCAGGATGTCCAGCGGGTCCTGGGTCTCCAGGGCCTCCAGGCCGCCCTGCGGCATCGAGAACGGGTTGTGCGAGAAGTCGATCTTGCCGGTCTCCTCGTCCTTCTCGTACATCGGGAAGTCGACGATCCAGCAGAAGCGGAAGACGCCCTCCTCGAAGTGCCCGGCACGCTTGGCGGCCTCGACCCGCACCGCGCCCATGATCTTCGAGACCTCGTCGAACTCGCCCGCGCCGAAGAAGACGGCGTGCCCGGCGGAGAGGGAGAGTCGCTTGGTCAGCTCCGCGACGTTCTCCTCCGTGAGGAACTTCGCGATCGGGCCGGTCAGCGAACCGTCCTCGGCCACCCGCACCCACGCCAGGCCCTTCGCGCCCTGCTCGACCGCGTAGTCACCGAGGCCGTCGAAGAACTTGCGGGACTGGCCCGCGGTGTCCGGCACCGGCAGCGCGCGCACGTGCTTGCCGGCGAAGGCCTTGAACTCCGAGCCCGCGAAGATGTCGGTGATGTCGACGAGCTCCAGCTGGGCACGGAGGTCCGGCTTGTCGGAGCCGTACTTCAGCATCGCCTCGCGGAACGGGATGCGCGGGAAGGGCGACGTCACGTGACGGCCCTTGCCGAACTCCTCGAACAGCTCCGTCATGAGCTTCTCGATGGGCTGGAAGACGTCCTCCTGCTCGACGAAGCTCATCTCGACGTCGAGCTGGTAGAACTCGCCCGGCGAGCGGTCCGCGCGGGCGTCCTCGTCGCGGAAGCAGGGTGCGATCTGGAAGTACCGGTCGAAGCCGGAGATCATCAGCAGCTGCTTGAACTGCTGCGGCGCCTGCGGCAGCGCGTAGAACTTGCCCGGGTTCAGACGGGAGGGGACCACGAAGTCGCGCGCGCCCTCGGGGGAGGTGGCGCTGAGGATCGGGGTCGCCATCTCGTTGAAGCCCAGCGCCGTCATCTTGTGACGGATCGCGGAGATCACGGCCGTACGCAGCAGGATGTTGCGGTGCATGCGCTCGCGACGCAGGTCGAGGAAGCGGTACTCCAGGCGCCGCTCCTCGTTGACCCCGTCCTCCGCGTTGATCGTGAAGGGGAGCGGGGCGGCCGCGCCGAGCAGCTCGACCTCGCTGACCTCGACCTCGATCTCGCCGGTGGGGAGCTCCGCGTTGACGTTCTCGGCGCCGCGGGAGACGACCTTGCCGTCGATGCGGACCGTCGACTCCTTGGAGATCTTGTCGAGGGCCTCGTACGCGGGGGTGCCGGGGCGGGCCACCAGCTGCGTGATGCCGTAGTGATCGCGCAGATCGATGAAGAGGATGCCGCCCAGGTCTCGGCGATTGTGCAGCCAGCCGCTCAGCCGGACGTCGCTCTCGACGTCAGAGGCGCGGAGCTCGCCGCAGGTGTGGGACCTGTACCGATGCATCGTCGTTCATCCAGCCTTCGCGGATCGGGGAGTGTTTCACGTGAAACACACCCCAGGGTACCGGCCGCCCCACATGGCCTCTCCCCATTACCTCTGCGCCCCCCTTCGGTGGCAGCTCTCGATCACCTCTCCCTACAGTGGGTCAATGCGCACTGGTGAGCCCCTGCCCGCCGTGGGGGCCGTCCTGGCCTCTCTCGCGACCGGTCTGTGGCACTGGGACAACGCCGCGGGGCAGGTCACGGTCGACGCCGAGGCCGCCCGGCTCCTCGGGTTGCCCCCCGAGCCGGCGACGCTCACGGTGGCCACGGCACGCGCCCGTCTGCACCCGGTCGACTGGAACGAGATCGTCTCCGTCGTCCAGCTCGCCGTCATGGAGGAGACCCTCGCCGAGGTCCGGGTGCGGATCATGGACGAGCACGGCCGGGTCGTGCGCACCGTGCGCAGCCGCTCCAAGCCGTCCTTCAACCACGAGATGAAGGCGTACGAGCTGATCGGCACCATCCAGGAGGTCACCGAGCCCCCGCCGGGCGTCGCGGCGCGCAGCCCCGTCACGGGCGACTGGCGCCGCTCGCGGGAGGCGTTCCTGCTGGACGCGGGGCGCGCGCTGGCCGAGGCACGGTCCACGGAGGAGGTGCTGCGGGTCGCGGCGGGCCTGTCGATGCCGGGGTTCTCCCCGGACGGGCTGGCGGTCTTCGGCGCCGCCGCCGACCGGCTGACGATCATCGGCCACCACGGGCACCAGCCGGGGGACGAGGGACCGTTCTCCCACATGTCCCTGGACACGGACTATCCGGCCGCGGAGGTCGTCCGCACGGGCCGGGCCGTCTATCTCTCCTCCCCCGAGGACTACAAGGCGCGCTACCCGGCGTCCTGGCCGCTGGCCCAGCACTTCGGGCGGGAGTCCTGGGCGTTCCTGCCGCTGACCGTCGCCGGGCGCACGATGGGCGCGTGGATGGCGGCCTTCACGTATCCCGTCAGCTTCACGCCCGACGAGCGCTCGGTCCTCACCACCGTGGCGCGGATGCTGGCGCAGGCCCTCTCGCGCGCCGGTGCCGCCGAGTCGGAGCGGGAGCTGACCGACGGGCTCCAGCGCTCGATGATGCCGACGCTCGGCCCGGAGATCCCCGGCATGACCGTCGCCGCCCGCTATGTGCCCACCGGCGGCGGGCTCCAGGTCGGCGGCGACTGGTACGACATGATCCCGCTGCCCGGCGGCACTTCCCCGGCGAACTCCGGGGGCGGCCGCTTCGCGCTGGTCATCGGCGACGTCCAGGGCCACGACGTACGGGCCGCCGGGCTGATGGGCCAGCTGCGGATCGCCCTGCGCGCCTATGCCTCCGAGGGCCACCGCCCCGACGCCGTCCTCTCACGCGCCTCCCGCTTCCTGTACGGGGTCACGGACTCGGTGACGTACGGGGAGAGCGGTCCCGAGGCGGGCGACGTGCGCTTCGCGACCTGCCTGTACGTCGAGGTCGACCCGGCGTCCGGCACGCTCGACATCGCCCGCGCCGGGCATCCCGACCCGGCGATACGGATGGCGGACGGGACCGTGCTGATGCGGCCGACCGCGGGCGGGCTGCCGCTGGGCATCGACCCGGACGCCGACTATCCGACGACCCGGCTCGTCCTGGAGCCCGGCGAGACCATGCTGATCTGCACCGACGGGCTCATCGAGACCGGCGGCCACGACCTCGACACCGGCTGGCGGCGCATCCGCCGCACCCTGGAGTCCCACAACGGCGACATGGAAGCCCTCGCCGACGCGCTCGTCCAGGCCGTGCACGGGCCCTCCTCGCACCACACCACCGGCCCGCTGGTGGACCGCCGCGAGGACGACATAGCGCTGTTGCTGCTGTGCCGGGTGAGCGAGGGATGCGGCTGCGACGCCGAGGCGACCACGATTCCTTCCGTACGGCGCACGATGCTGACCATCGCGCAGGCCGAGCCCGAGCGGATCGCCGGGGCCCGGCAGCAGCTGCGTGAACTGCTCCACGACTGGATGTCCGAGGACCAGGTCGACTCGGCGGTCCTCCTCGTCTCCGAGATGCTCACGAACGTCCTCGTGCACACGGACGCCGACGCGCTGCTCGTCGCCGAGGTGACCGGCCGGCCGGGCGCCGAGGGCACCCCGGGGGAGCGGCGCATGCGCGTCGAGGTCACCGACGCCAGCGACGACCTCCCGCACCGCCGCCACCCCGGCGAACTCGCCTCCTCCGGGCGGGGCCTGGTGCTCACGGAACTCCTCGCGGACGCGTGGGGCGTGGACCCGCGGGGCGAGGGCAAGAGCATCTGGTTCGAGCTCTACGAGTCGTCCGCCAAGGAGCCGGAAGCGCCGGGAGAAGTGGACGGGCCGGGGGTGCCGTAGAGGGTCCGCAGCTCGGAGATCACCCCGAAGGCGGCCGCCGTCAGCGGCACGGCCAGCAGCATGCCGAGCACCCCCGCCACCGACGCCCCCGCCGTGATCGCCAGCATCACCACCGCCGGGTGCATCTGCACGGTCCGGCTCTGGATCATCGGCAGAAGCACATGGCCCTCGAGGACCTGCACGGCAAGCACCACCCCCAGCACCCACAGCGCGATGACGGCCCCCCGGTCCGCAAGCGCGACGAGCACGGCCACGGCCCCGGAGACGAAGGCCCCGAGATAGGGGATGTAGGCCCCCACGAAGACGAGCGCGCCGAGCCCGACGGCGCCCGGCACGTCGAGAATCAGCAGCCCGACGGTGATGCAGGTGGCGTCGATGAGCGCGATGAGGGTCGTCCCCCGCATGAAGCCCTCGACGGCCTCGAACGCCCGGCGCGCCATGGCCTCGACGATGTCGGCGGTACCGCGCGGCGCGAGCGAGCGCAGCGCGTCCATCGCCCGGTCGGAGTCCCGCAGGAAGAAGAAGACGAGCAGCAGCGCGAGCACGGCCATGGCGAGGGCCTCGCCGACGACGCTGACCCCGCTGATGACGTTGGAGGCGGCGGTCCCCCCGAACCTGGTCAGCAGATCCTTGGAGTTGGACGCCAGGTCGTCCAGCGAGGTCCCGGCCGCACCGAAGTGCTCGGCGACCGACTGCGCGGCGTCCTTGAGCGACGACACGATCTGGTCGCCGGTGTCGATGAGCGCGGCGACGACGATGTACACGGCCCCGCCGACCACCGCCACGACGGCCACACAGGTGAGCCCCGCCGCAAGAGACCGATTGACCCGGGCCTTCACCAGCCGCCGGTACAACGGCCCGAGCAACGCCGTCCCGAGCAACGCCAGCAGCACCGGCGTGACAGCCGTACGGAATTCCCCGCACAGCACGATCCCGACCCACGCCACGGCGGCAACAAGAAGCACGACGACACACCAGGCGACCAACCGCCGCACGCCTTCGGGGAGGAGATGCACACTCCCACCCGAACACGCGACGGGCGGGCCGTCCTCTCAGGACGGCCCGCCCGGGTGACGCAGTGTCAGGAGATGCGTCCTTACAGCCCGCCCTCGGTCATCCCGTGCACCGCCGGAATCGTGCCCAGGCGGCCCTTCTGGAAGTCATCGAAGGCCGTCTGGAGTTCGGCCTGCGTGTTCATCACGAACGGGCCGTAGTGGGCCATCGGCTCGCGGATCGGCTGACCACCGAGGAGCACGACTTCAAGGTCGGGCTCGTTGCCGTCCTGCTGCTCGTCCGCGCGGACCGTGAGGGAGGAACCCGCGCCGAAGACGGCGGTCTGGCCCTTGTGGACCGGGCGGCGGTCCGTGCCGACGGTGCCGCGGCCGGCGAGGACGTAGACCAGGCCGTTGAAGTCCTCGCGCCACGGCAGCGTGAGCTCGGCGCCCGGCCGCACCGTCGCGTGGACCATGGTGATCGGCGTGTGCGTGATGCCCGGGCCCTCGTGGCCGTCGAGCTCACCGGCGATGACGCGCAGCAGCGCGCCGCCGTCCGGCGTGCTGAGCAGCTGGACCTGGCCACCGCGGATGTCCTGGTAGCGCGGGGGCATCATCTTGTCCTTGGCCGGCAGGTTCACCCACAGCTGCAGGCCGTGGAAGAGGCCGCCGGACATGACCAGCGCCTCCGGCGGGGCCTCGATATGCAGCAGGCCGGCGCCCGCGGTCATCCACTGGGTGTCGCCGTTGGTGATGGTGCCGCCACCGCCGTTGGAGTCCTGGTGGTCGAAGATCCCGTCGATGATGTACGTGACGGTCTCGAAGCCGCGGTGGGGGTGCCAGGGGGTGCCCTTCGGCTCGCCCGGCGCGTACTCCACCTCGCCCATCTGGTCCATCATGATGAACGGGTCGAGGTACTTGTAGTTGATCCCGGCGAACGCGCGGCGCACCGGGAAGCCCTCACCCTCGAAGCCGCTGGGCGCGGTCGTCACGGCAAGCACGGGACGGGCCACGGCGTCGGCCGACGCCACCACACGGGGCAGGGTCAGCGGGTTCTCGACGGTCACTGCAGGCATGTCGGTACCTCCTTGTGCTTCGAGTTTAGTTGATTGTTGAACTTTCTGCCACCCACAACGCCGGACGCCCGGAGGGCATTCCCTCCGGGCGTCCGGCAAGCAGTGGGTTACGTCAGCCGTACATGCGCCGCATCGCGAAGTCGACCATCTGCTCGACCGCCTTCGCATCGAAGACCATGCGGTGCTCGCCCTCCATGTCGAGGACGAAGCCGTACCCCGTCGGGAGCAGGTCGATCACCTCGGCGCCGGTGATCACGAAGTACTTGGACTCCTTGCCGGCGTACCGGCGGAGCTCCTTGAGCGAGGTGAACATGGGGATGACCGGCTGCTGGGTGTTGTGCAGGGCCAGGAAGCCGGGATTGTCGCCGCGCGGGCAGTAGACCTTCGAGCTCGCGAAGATCTGCTGGAAGTCCTCTGCGGACATGGACCCCGTGGTGAAGGCACGGACCGCGTCCGCGAGGGACGGCGGGGACGGCTCGGGGTAGAGCGGCGGCTGCTGGCCGTACGCGCCGGGCATCTGCTGCTGCGGCGGGGCGTACTGCTGCTGCGCGCCCGCGTTCTGCTCGTAGCCGTACATGGGCGACAGCGTACCGAGCGCGCCAGGGGCCGGGGGCACCGTCTCGCCACCGGGTGCGGCCGGGACGCAAGAAGAACTGCGGTCGGGACGCAAGAAGGACTAAGGCGCGGTACCGGAAGGTAGACCCTGCTCACACTTGGGCGGTTTGGGGTTGCGTCTTATTACCGACGGGTAGCATCATCTTAGCTACTAGTTGGTACGTAAACCAGATGCGCGCCAGGTGTCGCACCAGGTCACGCACGAGGCATCGCACCAGGTCCGACCCATCACCACCTCCCCGATCCTTACGGAGCCGTCGCCATGGGGCATTACAAGTCGAATCTCCGCGACATCGAGTTCAACCTCTTCGAGGTGCTCGGGCGCGACAAGCTGTACGGCACCGGCCCGTTCGCGGAGATGGACGTCGAGACCGCCAAGAGCATCCTCGAGGAGATCACCCGCCTCTCGGAGAACGAGCTGGCCGAGTCCTTCGCCGACGCCGACCGCAACCCGCCGGTCTTCGACCCGGAGACGAACACCGCTCCGGTCCCGGCGTCCTTCAAGAAGAGCTACAAGGCCTTCATGGACTCCGAGTACTGGCGCCTGGGCCTGCCCGAGGAGATCGGCGGCACCACCTCGCCCCGCTCCCTGATCTGGGCGTACGGCGAGCTGCTCCTCGGCTCGAACCCGGCCGTGTGGATGTACTCCTCCGGCCCGGGCTTCGCCGGAATCCTCTACAACGAGGGCAACGACGTCCAGAAGCACATAGCGAAGATCTCCGTGGAGCGGACCTGGGGCTCGACCATGGTGCTGACCGAGCCCGACGCGGGTTCGGACGTCGGCGCGGGCCGCACCAAGGCGATCCAGCAGGAGGACGGCTCCTGGCACATCGAGGGCGTGAAGCGGTTCATCACGTCCGGTGAGCACGACATGGAGGAGAACATCCTCCACTACGTCCTCGCCCGCCCCGAGGGCCACGGCCCCGGCACCAAGGGCCTGTCCCTCTTCCTCGTACCGAAGTACCTCTTCGACTTCGAGACCGGCGAGCTGGGCGAGCGCAACGGCGTCTACGCCACCAACGTCGAGCACAAGATGGGCCTGAAGGCTTCCAACACCTGCGAGATGACCTTCGGCGACCAGCACCCCGCCAAGGGCTGGCTGATCGGCGACAAGCACGACGGCATCCGCCAGATGTTCCGCATCATCGAGCTCGCCCGCATGATGGTCGGCACCAAGGCGATCTCCACGCTGTCGACGGGCTACCTGAACGCGCTGGAGTACGCCAAGGAGCGCGTCCAGGGCCCCGACCTCGCGCAGTTCATGGACAAGGCCGCGCCCAAGGTCACCATCACGCACCACCCGGACGTGCGCCGCTCGCTGATGACGCAGAAGGCCTACGCGGAGGGCATGCGCTCGCTCGTGCTGTACACCGCGTCGGTGCAGGACGACATCCAGGTCAAGGAGGCCGCGGGCGAGGACACCGCCACCCTGGAGGCCCTCAACGACCTGCTCCTGCCGATCGTGAAGGGCTATGGCTCCGAGAAGGGCTACGAGCAGCTCGCCCAGTCGCTGCAGACCTTCGGCGGCTCCGGCTTCCTTCAGGAGTACCCGATCGAGCAGTACATCCGCGACGCCAAGATCGACACCCTGTACGAGGGCACGACCGCCATCCAGGGGCAGGACTACTTCTTCCGGAAGATCGTCCGCAACCAGGGCGCGGCCCTCAACTCCGTCGCCGAGGACATCAAGAAGTTCCTCGCGGTCGGCCCGGGCGGCGAGGAGCTGGCGACGGCCCGCGAGCAGCTCTCCAAGGCGGCCGTCGAGCTGGAGGCCATCGTCGGCATCATGCTGACCGACCTCGCGGCGACCGAGCAGGACGTCAAGAACATCTACAAGGTGGGCCTCAACACGACCCGCCTGCTGATGGCCTCCGGTGACACGATCGTCGGCTACCTGCTGCTGCGCGGCGCGGCCGTCGCCGCCGAGAAGCTGGAGACCGCCTCCCCGAAGGACAAGGCGTTCTACACCGGCAAGATCGCGGCCGCGAAGTTCTTCGCCGCCAACGTCCTGCCCGGCGTCACCGGCGCGCGCAAGCTCGCCGAGGGCGTGGACCTGGACCTGATGGAGATGGACGAGGCCGCGTTCTAGGACCCTCCTAGGACCCTCCGCGGAGGGCTTCCCGACCCGGCGAACGCCGGACCGGACACCGGACCCGACCCCGGCCGGACGCAGGATCTGACCCCTCCGTCCGCGTCCGTCCACGTCCGTCCCGTCAGGTGTCCGCCCTTCACATCCTCCTTACGAGGGCCCGCTCCCCATCCCGGGGAGCGGGCCTTCGCGCGTCGTTAAGGTGAACCCCATGCGCACACCCCCCCGCTTCGACCGCGGCCACACCGACGACCTCATGTCCTTCCTGGCGGCGAGTCCTTCGCCGTACCACGCCGTGGCGAACGTCGCCGAGCGACTGGAGAAGGCCGGATTCCGCCAGGTGGCCGAGACGGATGCCTGGGACGGGAGCAAGGGCGGGAAGTACGTGCTGCGCGGGGGCGCCGTCGTCGCCTGGTACGTGCCGGAGAGCGCCGAACCGCACACGCCGTTCCGGATCGTCGGCGGGCACACCGACTCCCCCAACCTGCGCGTCAAGCCGCAGCCGGACAGCGGGGCGCACGGCTGGCGGCAGATCGCGGTCGAGATCTACGGCGGGCCGCTGCTCAATTCCTGGCTGGACCGCGACCTGGGCCTGGCGGGGCGTCTGACGCTGCGGGACGGCTCGACGCGGCTGGTGAACATCGACCGCGCCCTGCTGCGCGTCCCCCAGCTCGCCGTCCACCTCGACCGGTCCGTCACCACCGACGGGCTCAAGCTCGACAAGCAGCGCCACCTGCAGCCCATCTGGGGCCTCGGCGACCCGCGCGAGGGTGACCTGATCGCCTTCCTGGAGGAGGAGTGCGGGCTGGCCGCCGGCGAGGTCACCGGCTGGGACCTGATGACCCACTCCATCGAGCCGCCCGCCTACCTCGGCCGTGACAACGAACTGATGGCGGGCCCGCGCATGGACAACCTGCTGTCCGTGCACGCCTGTACGGCCGCCCTCGCCGCCGTGTCGGCCGTGGGCGAGCTGCCGTACATCCCCGTCCTGGTCGCCTTCGACCACGAGGAGAACGGCTCGCAGAGCGACACCGGCGCCGACGGGCCGCTCCTCGGCGGTGTGCTGGAGCGCTCGGTGTTCGCCCGCGGCGGCTCGTTCGAGGACCGGGCGCGCGCGTTCGCCGGCACCGTCTGCCTCTCCTCCGACACCGGCCACGCCGTGCACCCCAACTACGCGGAGCGGCACGACCCGACGCACCACCCGCGCGCGGGCGGCGGCCCGATCCTCAAGGTCAACGTCAACAACCGCTACGCGACGGACGGTTCGGGCCGCGCGGTCTTCGCCGCCGCCTGCGAGAAGGCCGGCGTGCCGTTCCAGTCGTTCGTCTCCAACAACTCCATGCCCTGCGGCACCACCATCGGCCCCATCACCGCGGCCCGGCACGGCATCAAGACCGTCGACATCGGCGTGGCCATCCTCTCGATGCACAGCGCCCGCGAACTCTGCGGCGCCGACGACCCGTTCCTGCTGGCCAACGCGCTCGTGGCGTTTCTGGAGGGATAGCCACCGCATGCCTGCGGCGGTGCCGGGTACCCGGGTTGCTCCTGGAACCACTCGGCATCCGTTGGAGGGAGGCAGCACCCATGGGCCTGGGAGGGTGCATCATTCTGATCGCCGTGGGGGCGATCCTCACGTTCGCGACCGACTGGGACATGCAGGGGGTCAACCTCGACCTGGTCGGCGTCATCTTCATGATCGTCGGGCTGATCGGTGTGGCGACGTTCGGCAGTATCGCCAGGCGCAGGCGGGTGGTCGTACCGCCCACCGCGCCGGTGATCGAGGAGGAACGGCACCACTACCGCGACGGCTACAACGACGGCTACGGGATGTGACGAGAGGCGGACGGCACGGGCGCCGGGACCGGCAGCCCCGGTCCCGGCGGCGCCCCCGTCCATCCGGCCACGGCCCACCAATCCCGACCCGCGACGGTTGCAACCGCCACGTATCCTGAGCCGTTCACCGCGCGGGATGCGAAGCACAGAGGGGGAGCGCTGTCGTGGAGTTCCGGCTGCTCGGAACGGTCGCCGTGGCCACCGGAGGCGGCGAGCTGCCGCTCGGCCCGACCAAGCGGCGCAGCCTGCTCGCCGCCCTGCTGCTGCGCCCCAACACCGCCGTCCCGCTCGGCCAGTTGATTGACGCCATCTGGCCGGAGGAGCCGCCCGCACGCGCCCGGACCGTCGCACAGGGCCACATCTCACGGCTGCGGGCACTGCTCGCACAGGGCGGCGCCGAGCACTACGGCGTGCACCTCGTCACGCGCGGCCACGCGTACGTCCTGGAAATGCCCGAGTCGCTCCTCGACGCCCACCGCTTCGAGGAACTCGTCCGGCTCGCCCGCGACCAGCGCGACGCCTCGGACGCCGCCGGAATGCTGCGCGAGGCGCTGTCCCTGTGGCGCGGGCCCGCCCTCGTCGGGATCGCCACCAGCGGCCCGCTGCGGGTGGCCGCACACGGCCTGGAAGAGGCGCGGCTGTCCGCCGTGGAGCAACTCGCCCTGCGCTACGACGAGTCCGGCGACCACGCCAAGGCCGCGGCGGTGCTGCACGCCGAGTCGGTGGCGCATCCGATGCGGGAGTCCCTGGCCGCCGCGCTGATGCGGGCGCTCTACCGGGCGGGCCGCCAGTCCGACGCCCTCGACCACTACCACCGCACCCGCACGCTCCTCGCCGACGAACTCGGCGTGGACCCGGGACGGGCGCTGCGCGAGGCGTACACGGAGATCCTGGCGGGGGAGGGAGACGACGCTGCGGCGGGTGATGCCCCTGTGGCGGAGGCCTCTGACGCGGCTGCTGTGGCGCCCGAGCCGCAGAATGCGCTCGGTGAACCTGACATATCGCCCCCAACCCCTCTCCACAGGACGGTCACCCCCGACCTCCTCCCCCGCCCGCCCCGCGGTTTCACCGGTCGCGCCGCCGAACTCGACGCACTCACCCGCGCCGCCGGGCACCCCGAGGCCGTCGTCGTCATCACCGGGCCCGCGGGAGTCGGCAAGACCTCCCTCGCCCTGCACTGGGCGCACCAGCACGCCGGCCGCTACGACGGTGTCCTCTTCGCCGACCTGCGGGGCTTCAGCGGCGACCACGCCGTGCCCGAGACGGGCGACGTCATGCGGGAGTTCCTCATCGCGCTCGGTGTCGCCCCACGCGAACTGCCCGAGACGCCCGGCGCCCTCGCCGCCCGCTACCGGGCGCTCACCGAGCAGCGCCGCCTCCTCGTCGTCCTCGACAACGCCCCCGCCACCGCCCGGGTCCGCCCGCTGCTGCCCGCCGGGCCCGGCTGCGCCGCCCTGGTCACCTCCCGGCTGCGCCTCGACGGGCTCGCCGTCAGCGATCTGGCCCGCACCATCGACCTCGACGTCCTCGACCCCTCCGCGTCCGCCGCCCTGCTCGCCGCCGCGACCGGCGCCGACACCGCGGCCCGGCTCGCCGCCGAACCCTGCGCCGCCGCGCGGCTGGCCGACCTCTGCGCCGGACTGCCGCTCGCGCTGCGCGTCACGGCGGCCCGGCTCGCCGCCCGGCCCTCGCTGCCGATCGCCGACCTGGCCGCCGAACTCGCCGACGAGCAGCGCCGGTTGGCGCTCCTGGAGGTCGACGACACGGGTGTCGCCGCCGCTCTCCGGCTCACCCTGTGCACCCTGCCCGGCCACGCGACCGACCTGTTCAGCGCTCTCGGCGCGCTGCCCGGCACCGAGGTCGACCGCCATGCGGCCGCCGCGATCGCCGCCACCACGCCTGCCGCCGCGGCCGAGTCCCTGGCCCGCCTCGCCGACGCCCATCTGCTGAACGAGCCCGCCCCGGGCCGCTACACGATGCACGATCTCGTACGGCTCTACGCGCGCCGCCTGGCCGAGGAGGCCGACCGGAACGGCGCGGACCCCGACCTGCTGCCCCGCCTCCTCGACCACTACCTACGCACCGCCCTCGCCGCGGCCGCCGCCGCGGAGCCCGACGACCGCCCCTGCTGTGCACTCCCCGAGGACGCCCGGGAGGACCACGGCACTCCCCGGTTCACCGGCCGCGCCGAGGCGTTCGCCTGGTACGAGGCCCAGCGCGAGAACCTCGCCGCCGCGACCGGCGCCGCGCGGGCCGCCGGGCTCGACGAGCGGGCCTGGCGGCTCGTGGTGCTGCAGTGGCCGTACATCTGCGGCTACGTACGCGACGAATGGGCGCCGCTGCTCGAGCAGGGCCTGGCCGCCGCCGTCGCCGTCGGCGACCCGGACGCCGAGTCGAAGGTGCGGGCCCTGTACGGCTGGGTGCTCACCGAGGAGGGCCGGCTGCCGGAGGCGCTCACCCACCTGGAGCTGGCGCCCGGCCTCGCCGCCCGCGCCGGCGACCCGTGCAGCGAGGCCACCGCCCTGGTCAACCTCGCCATCGCGCTCGACCGCAGCGGTGTGGGCGACGCCTCCCTCGGCCATGTCGAGCGCGCCCTCGACCTGGCCCGCGCCGAGGCCGACATCCTCACCGAACTCCTCGCGCTGGAGCACCAGGCCCGCCAGCTCCTGGCCCGCGACGACCACAAGGCCCTCCTCGCCTGCACCGAGCGGGGACTGTCACTGGACGGCGTCGGCAGCGAGGGCCTCGCGGTGCTGCGCCAGGTCACGCTCCGCATCGCCCGCGGCACCGCACTGGCCGCGCTCGGCGAGCCGGAGGAGGCCCGCGCCGCCTTCCTCCAAGCCCGCGACGAGGCCGCCGAACGGGGCTTCGACAAGGCCGTACGCGACGCGAATGCCCAGCTCAGGGGGTACGGCAACGGAACGGCGACGGGGCGATAGCGCGAGGGCGACGAAACGGCGACCCCGCTCGGCAAGGTTGTCTCCGGGCCGCAGCAATGCGGACTTCAGACCGCACAAGCCATTCCACGGGCATCCCGCCGCACAGCGGGAGCAGCCCGTTGCCACGGGGGAAACACCATCATGCGTACCGCACTCCGCAAGAACACCGTCCTCGCCCTCGCCGCCGTCGCGGCCCTCTCGCTCTCGCTGACGGCCTGCGGCGGAGACGACTCCGCGTCGGGCGCGACACACACGAAGAGCTCGAAGGGCACCAAGTCGGCCGACTCGTCGTCGACCGCCGGGTCCACCGGTTCTTCCGGCACCTCCGGTTCCACGTCGGTCGACGCGAGCGGGTCCACGACCGCCGACAAGTCGTCCTCCTCCGGCGCCACCGGCGGCAGCGGGTCGGCGAACGCCGGTACCACGACCGCCGGGACGGCCATGTGCAAGGCCAACGACCTCGACTTCGTCTTCGAGGAGCTGCAGCAGGGCACCGAGTCGGCGCACCTTCTGATCACGGCCACCAACACGGGCCCCAAGTGCGTCGTCAAGGGCATCCCGATCGTCACGCCCGGCGAGATGAACGGCGACGTGCCGCACTCCGGCGACGACAACGCCGCCCAGCGGATCGTCCTGGCCTCCGGCAACAAGGTCTACTCGGCGATCGTCCTCGACCCCACGAAGCAGGGCGGCGACTCCTGGGACCTCGTGCGCCTGTCGATGGACACCGGCAGCACCGACTCGGCCCCCCAGAACCTGGTGACGCAGAAGCTGAAGTCGAGCGTCACCTCGGGCCCCGACCTGGCCGTGACCAACTGGAACACGGCCAAGCCGTACAACTTCTGAGTCGTACGGAGCCGTCCACAAGCCGCATGGACGGCTGAGCCATCCCCCGACTCAGCCGTCCATGCCTGCCAGCACCAGCGGAAGCCGGTCCGCACCGCCCTCGGTGAGGCGGACCGGAACACCCCAGTCCTGCTGGTGCACATGGCACGCCGGGTATGCGTTGGCACCCGCGGCGGAGCCGCTATTGGATGCAGTGTCGTCGCAGGACGCGGCCATCGCGGAGACGTGCAGGACGCCCTCCGCCACCGCCGGGTTCAGCTCCAGGGTGCGGGAGAGATCGGTCCCCGCGCCCTCGCCGCCGAGCAGCAGCTCGGGCGGGGTGGAGGAGACCAGCAGCCGGGTCGAGGGCCCGTACCGGATGTCGAGCTTCTGCCCTGCCGGGGCCTGGAAGACCACGTCCAACCGGAGAGCGCCGGCGGCCACTTCGGTCGCCGCGCGCTGGGTGCGATGGGCGACCGACTCCACCCGTACGGCCTCCTCGGGCAGCCGCAGCCGGGTCAGCCGGTGCCGGGCGGACTCGACGACCACGATGTCGTCCCCGACGAGGACGGCGTCGCTCGGCTCCCGCAGGTCCGTGGCCAGCGTGGTGACTTCGCCGGTCGCGGGGTCGTAGCGGCGCAGCGCGTGGTTGTACGTGTCGCTGATCGCGACCGAGCCGTCGGGCAGCGCGGTGACACCCAACGGGTGCTGGAGCAGGGCCTGTTCGGCGGCACCGTCCCGGTGCCCGAAGTCGAAGAGGCCGGTGCCTACGGCGGTGTGCACGGCGCCTTCGAGGTCCACCCAGCGCAGGGCCGACGTCTCGGAGTCGGCGAACCAGAGCCGGTCGGCGGTGGCGGCGAGCCCGGAGGGCTGTGCGAACCAGGCCTCGTCGCCCGGCCCGTCCACGAGCCCCTCGTTGGTCGTACCGGCCGTGACGGCGACGGTCCCGTCGGCCGGGTCGTACGCCCACAGCTGGTGCACCCCGGCCATGGCGATCCACACCCGGCCGCCGAACTCGGCCACGTCCCACGGCGAGGACAGGTCGACCTCGCGCGCGGGCCCGGACGTCGGCGAGCCCTGCCACCACTGCCGCCCGGTCCCGGCGAGCGTCGTCACGTCACCGCTCGCGAGGTCGAGGCGGCGCAGCGCGTGGTTCACGGTGTCGGCGACGACGACCGCGGTCCCGTCCTCGACGAGCGCCAGCCCCTGCGGCTCGCTGAACCCGGCCGCCTCGGCCGTACCGTCCGCGAATGCGCGCACCCCGGAGCCGATCCGCCGCACGACGCTCTCGCCGTCCGCCGCCAGCTCGACCAGCTGATGCCGGGTCGTGTCGCTGACCAGGAAGTTCCCGTTCGGCAGGGCGAGCGCCTTGCCCGGGAAGCGGAGCACCGTGGGCTCGGGCTCCGGCGCCACGTACGGCCCGTCCCCGCGCCGTAGCGTGCCCTTCGCCGCGTGCTCGGTCTCCAGTCCTTGCACCAGCTTCTCGATGGCGTGCACATGCCCCTCGCCGCCGTGCATCGCGACGATGTACCCCTCGGGGTCGATCACCACGAGCGTCGGCCAGGCCCGCACCGCGTACTGCTTCCAGGTGGCGAGCTCGGGGTCGTCGAGGACGGGGTGCTCGACGCCGTACCGCTCCACGGCGTCCACGACCGCCCGGTGGTCGGCCTCATGGACGAACTTCGGCGAGTGCACCCCGATGATCACCACCGTGTCCCGGTGCTTCTCCTCCAGCTCCCGCAGCTCGTCCAGGACATGCAGACAGTTGATGCAGCAAAACGTCCAGAAATCCAGGATGACGATACGTCCTCGCAGGTCGGCGAGGGTGTACTGAGCGTCTCCCGTGTTCAGCCAGCCGCCCTTGCCGATCAGCTCGGGGGCGCGGACACGGGCTCGGCGGGGTGCGGGTGCCGGGGCGGAGTCGTTCATGAAAACAAGGGTGCCACCCGCCACCGACAGTCAGAGCCTGTGTCACATCCCCGGCCGGATCAGCGCACGTCGTCTGGTGCGTGCGATCGCAAGGCGCCGGAGCGTCCTCGTAGCGGAGCTACTAGGACGTTTCGGCAACGCGGCGAGCGTGCGTGCCAGGCGGCGGGCGCCCGGCCGGGGATGTGACACAGGCTCTCAGCTCAGCGCGTGGCCCGTGGTGGCGTCCACGTGGTCGGGGATCTCGTCGTGGCGGTCGCCGACTGTGAGGGTGCCGGTGGGCTCGAACATCAGGATCGAGGCGCCGGACGGGGCGCTCGGCTTGTGCTCGGTGCCGCGCGGGACCGTGAAGACGGAGCCCCGGGGGAGGACGACGGTGCGCTCGCCGGACGTCTCCCGGAGCGCGATGTGCAGTTCGCCCTCCACCACCAGGAAGAACTCGTCCGTGTGGTCGTGGGTGTGCCAGAGGTGCTCGCCCTCGACCTTGGCGACGCGTACGTCGTAGTCGTTGACGGCGGTGACGATGCGGGGACTCCACAGGTCGTCGAAGGAGGCGAGGGCCTCGGCCAGGGAGACGGGTTCGGGGCTTGTGGAGGTGGGTCCGGGGCTCTTGGAGGTGGGTTCGGTGGTCATGCCGTCATCCTCGGCGGTGGTCCGGCGCCCGTACGAGTGCTAGAAATCGCATATGCCGCAAGGATCCTCTCAGCGGACGGGCCCGCACCGGGTCGTCCTGATCGTCGACGAGAACTCCAACCCCTTCGAGATGAGCTGCGCCATCGAGGTCTTCGGACTGCGGCGGCCCGAACTCGGCCGTGAGCTGTACGACTTCACGCTCTGCGCGGCGGATGAGCTGACCCGGATGCGGGACGGGTTCTTCACGCTCACCGGGGTCGCCGGGCTGGCGGCGGCCGAGGACGCGGACACGCTGATCGTGCCGAACCGCCCCGACACCGACGCCCCGCGCTCCCGCGAGGTCCTGGACACCGTCCGCCGGGCGCACGCGCGAGGCGCACGGCTGATCGGCTTCTGCTCCGGCGCGTTCACCATCGCCGAGGCGGGGCTGCTCGACGGGCGACGCGCGGCCTGTCACTGGATGTGGGCCGAGTCCTTCCGGTCCCGCTTCCCCCGGGTCCGCCTGGAGCCCGACGTCCTCTTCGTCGACGACGGCGACATCCTCACCGCGTCCGGCAGCGCCTCGGCACTCGACCTCGGCCTGCACGTCGTACGGCGGGACCACGGCGCCGAGATCGCCAACGCGGTCTCGCGCAGGCTCGTGTTCGCGGCCCATCGCGACGGCGGACAGCGGCAGTTCGTGGAACGGCCCGTACCCGACGTACCGGACGAGTCCCTCGCGCCGCTGCTGGCGTGGGCCCAGGAGCGGATCGGCGAACCACTCACCGTCGTGGACCTGGCGGAGCGCGCGGCGGTCTCCCCCGCCACCCTGCACCGCCGCTTCCGCGCCCAGCTCGGCACGACCCCGCTGGCCTGGCTCACCGGGGAGCGGGTCGCGCTGGCCTGCCGGCTGATCGAGCGCGGCGAGGAGCGGCTCGACGTGGTCGCCGCCCGCAGCGGTCTCGGCAGCGCCGCGAACCTGCGGGCGCGGCTGCGGCGGGAGACGGGACTCAGCCCGTCGGCCTATCGGCGGCGTTTCGGACCGGCTGCCGGGGAAGGGCTCGCCGTATGAGATTCCTGGTACGCGACCGGCTCCTCGGCTTCGGCGACGACTACTGGATCGAGAACGACCACGGCGACAAGGTCTTCCTCGTCGACGGCAAGGCCATGCGGCTGCGCGACACCTTCGAGCTGAAGGACACGCACGGGCGGGTCCTCATCGACATCCACCAGAAGATGTTCGCGCTGCGCGACACGATGATCATCGAGCGGGACGGTGACCCGCTCGCGACCATCAAGCGCAAGCGGCTCTCCCTGCTGCGCAACCACTACCGCGTGTGCCTGGTCGACGGCACCGAACTCGACGTCAGCGGCAAGATCCTGGACCGCGAGTTCGCCGTCGACTACGACGGTGAACTCCTCGCCCAGATCTCCCGCCGCTGGCTGCACGTCCGGGAGACGTACGGCGTCGACGTCGTACGCGACGACGCGGACCCGGCGCTGCTGATCGCGGTGGCGGTGTGTGTGATCCACCTGGCGGAGAAGGAGCGCGGGGAGGACTGACGGGCTCGGCCCCAGGTCAGCGGCGGGGCGTCGCCAGCCCCAGCAGCCGGTCCTTCAGTGCCGGGAACTGTTCCCTGGTCTCGGCGACCTTCCCGGGGTCGAACTCGACCGTGAGGATCTCCTCGTCACCGCCCGCCTCCGCGAGGACCTCGCCCCAGGGGTCGACCACGATCGAGTGCCCGGCCTGGGGAACTCCCGCGTGCGTACCGGCCGTTCCACAGGCGAGCACGAACGCCTGGTTCTCCACGGCCCGCGCCTGTGCCAGCAGCGTCCAGTGGGAGCGGCGCCGCTCGGGCCAGCCCGCCGAGAGGACGAGGGTCTCGGCGCCCGCGTCGACGAGCCCGCGGAAGAGCTCGGGGAAGCGCAGGTCGTAGCAGGTGGCGATGCCAAGGGTGGTCTCTGGCAGCGCGACGGTCACCAGGTCCGTGCCCGCGCCCATCAGCACGGCCTCGCCCTTGTCGAAGCCGAAGCGATGGATCTTGCGGTACGCGGCGGCGAGTTCACCGGCGGGCGAGAAGACGAGCGAGGTGTTGTAGAGGGGGCCCTCGGGGTCCCGCTCGGGGATCGAGCCCGCGTGCAGCCAGACGCCCGCGTCGCTCGCCACCTTCGCCATCAACTCGTGGGTGGGCCCGTCGAGCGGCTCGGCCTCCGCGGCGAACGCCTCGTAGGCGAACGCGCCGGTCGTCCACAGCTCGGGCAGGACGACGAGATCGACTCCGCCCTGTTCGCGTACGTGGTCCCGCACCAGAGCCGCCACGCGCTGCCTGCGGGAATCGACCGATTCACCCTCGTCTACGGCGATCTGGATGAGAGAGGCGCGCACACTACCACCGTCCTGGCATTCGAGCCGTCCATACAGGCCTACGATCGTCACACCAAAGCACTGCCGGGGTGCCTCACAGCAGCGTAACTTAGCGTTTCAAGACACCCGCTGCCCGTGCACTGCCCGCGTACCAACCGCCCGAGGGGTCCCGTTCCGTGAGTCTGCATCCCAGCCTTCAGTCCTACGCCGACGCCTGGACCCACTCGATCGAAGCGATAACCGAGCTGGTCACGCCGCTGGTCGAGGGTGAGTGGAACCGGCGGACGCCCTGCCCCGGCTGGTCGGTGCGCGACATCGTCTCCCATGTCATCGGTCTCGACTGCGAGATGCTCGGCGACCCGCGCCCCATCCACACGCTCCCGCGCGACCTCTACCACGTGACGAACGAGCACCAGCGGTACATGGAGATGCAGGTCGACGTCCGCCGCCATCACACGGCGCCGGAGATGACGTCGGAGCTGGAGTACACGGTCATCCGCCGCAACCGCCAGCTGCGCAACGAGTCGCGGCTGCCGGACAAGAAGGTGCGCGGCCCGCTCGGCAGCGAGTGGACCCTCGAAGAGGCCATGCGGGAGCGGGCGTTCGACGTGTGGGTGCACGAGCAGGACCTGCGTGCGGCGCTGGGCCGCCCGGGCAACCTCGACTCGCCGGGTGCGTACATCGCCCGCGACGAGCTGCTGGCCGCGCTGGCCGGGGTGGTCGCCAAGGACGCCGGTGCGCCCGCGAATTCGGCGGTCGTCTTCGACGTCCACGGTCCCGTCGAGTTCCTCCGCACGGTCCGCGTCGACGCGGAGGGCAACGGCTCGGTCGACGGCGCCCCCTCCCTCGGCCCGGCCGCCACCCTCACCCTCGACTGGGAGACCTACGTCCGCCTCGCCTGCGGCCGCGTCTCCCCCGACGCCGTCGCGGACCGCATCAAGACGGAGGGCGACCCGGATCTGGCGGGCGCGATCCTGCGGAACTTCGCGGTGACCAAGTAGGCAGCCTGCGGCGGCACGGGTGGGCGCAGGCGGCATCTCGTAGGCGCCGATTCGCGCACCCCGCCCGCTCCGCACCGCCCCCGGGCGCCTACGCCGGCACGTGCACCGTCTCCACCCGACTGGCGACGAGCCGCTCCCGCTCCCGCCGAGCCGCCTGCCCGCGCAACCGGAAGATCTGACTCAGCCCCACCGCCTGAAGAACGAACACCGCGGCGAAGGCGATCCGGTAGTTGTCACCGGTGGCGTCCAGCAGCACCCCGATCGCCAGCAACGTGGTCATGGAGGCCACGAAGCCCCCCATGTTGGTGATCCCGGACGCCGTCCCCTGCCGCTCCGGCGGATTGGCGGGCCGCGCGAAGTCGAACCCGATCATGGACGCGGGCCCGCACGCCCCGAGCACCGTGCACAGCACGACGAGCACCCACATCGGCGCGTGCTCCCCGGGGTACACCAGCACGCCGGCCCAGACGACGGCGGTCGCGGCCACCGTGCCGAGCGCCAGCGGAAGCCGCGCCGCGTGATGCCGGGCCACGACCTGCCCGTAGACCAGTCCCACCAGCATGTTGGACAGGACGACGAGCGTCAGCAGTTCACCGGCCGTGGCCCGCGAGAGCCCCTGCGCCTCGACGAGGAACGGCATCCCCCACAGCAGCAGGAACACCATCGCCGGGAACTGTGTCGTGAAGTGCACCCACAGGCCCAGCCGGGTGCCGGGCTCCCGCCAGGACGCGAGGATCTGCCGGCGGACGTACGCGGCACCCCGGTGCGGGAACGGCTCGGGCTCGTGGCCCTCGGGGTGGTCCTTCAGGAACAGCAGCAGGAGTACGAGGACCACCACGCCGGCGGCCGCGCTGCCCGCGAAGGCCGCCGTCCAGCCCACGCCGTGCAGCAGCCGGGCGATGACGAGCGTCGAGACGAGGTTGCCCGCCATGCCCGCGAGACCGGCGAACTGCGCGACCATCGGGCCGCGTCGGGCGGGGAACCACCGGGTGCCGAGCCGCAGCACGCTGATGAAGGTCATCGCGTCGCCGCAGCCGAGCAGCGCGCGCGACGCCAGCGCCATGCCGTACGAGGCGGAGAAGGCGAAGCCCAGCTGCCCCGCCGTGAACAGCACGACGCCGATGGTCAGCACCCTCTTGGTGCCGAGCCGGTCGACCAGCAGGCCGACGGGTATCTGCATGCCCGCGTACACGAGCAGTTGAAGGATCGAGAAGGTGGAGAGCGCGGAGGCGCCCACGTGGAAGCGGTCCACCGCGTCGAGTCCGGCCACGCCCAGTGACGTACGGAAGATGACGGCGACGAAGTAGACGGAGACGCCGATGCCCCAGACGGCGACGGCCCGGCGGCCGCCGGGCGGATCGCCGGGGAGGGCGACGGACCCCCCGGAACTCTTCGGGAAGCTCATCGGACCTCGCCCCGGGCCAGGTTGGAGAACCAGCTGACGTGCCGGTGGATGATGCCGACAACCGCCTCCGCGTCGCCGGAGCGCAGCGCTTCGAGGATCTCCTCGTGCTCGGTGAGCGTCTTGGTGATCCGGTCGGGGTGGGCGTGCATGACGGCGACGCCCATCCTCAGCTGCCGGTCGCGCAGTTGGTCGTAGAGCCGCGAGAGGATCTCGTTGCCTCCGCTGCGGACGATCTCGGCGTGGAAGCAGCGGTCGGTGACGGCGGCGCCGGCCAGGTCCCCGGCGGCGGCCTGCTCCTTCTGCTTCGCCAGCAGCTCCTCGAGCCGGGCGATCAGCTGCGGGGCGGCGGGGACGGCCTTGCGCGCCGCGTGCTCCTCGACCAGCTGCCGGGTCTCGACCACGTCCGCGATCTCCTGGGCGGAGACGGGCAGGACGAGTGCGCCCTTCTTCGGGTAGAGCTTGATCAGCCCCTCGACCTCCAGCTTGAGCAGCGCCTCGCGGACCGGGGTGCGCGAGACCCCGACCGCCTCGGCCAGCTCGCCCTCGGTGAGCAGTGTCCCGCCCTCGTAGCGGCGCTCCAGGACACCCTGCTTGACGTGCGCGTAGACGCGCTCGGCGGCGGGGGGCTGCTTCACGGCGGGAACAACAGCACCGGCGGGACCGGCAGATCCCGTCGACTCGGCGGAGACTTCACCCTCGGCGGGCGCGGAAGACACGGGGGCGACGGCAGGCATGCGCACAGCATAGATACAACACGTACGCATGGCAGCACCCGTCCAATATCCGGACTTCACGGAGGTCGCAACGGACCCCATGCGCCTCTTCTCCCCCTCCCTTCAATCCCTTCAACTCGGACCCCGCCCACGAACCGCACAACCATTCGTGCTACTTACGTGTCAGAGGAGAAGCGGCATCCCCATGTGGCCGCACTCTTGGGGCATTTAACGTATTCGGGGTACTCGACTTGATAACTGGCATGCAGGGTGTGCGCCTCCGTAGAGCTGCCGCCACCGTCATCACCACGGGCGCGCTGATCGCGGCCGGAACCCTCGGCGCGACTCCCGCGACCGCCGTCACCAAGCCCACGATCGCCGCTGTCGGCGGCTACGCCATGAACAACGGCACGGGCACCACGCTCTACACCAAGGCCGCGGACACCAAGCGGTCGACCGGCTCCACCACCAAGATCATGACCGCCAAGGTGGTCCTGGCCCAGTCGAACCTGAACCTCGACGCCAAGGTCACGATCCAGAAGGCCTACAGCGACTACGTGGTCGCCAACAACGCCTCGCAGGCCCACCTGATCGTCGGCGACAAGGTCACCGTCCGCCAGCTCCTGTACGGGTTGATGCTGCCGTCCGGCTGCGACGCCGCGTACGCGCTGGCCGACAAGTACGGCTCGGGCACCACGCGTGCCGCGCGCGTGAAGTCGTTCATCGGCAAGATGAACACCGCCGCGACGAGCCTCGGCCTGCACAACACGCACTTCGACTCGTTCGACGGCATCGGCAACGGCGCCAACTACTCGACGCCGCGCGACCTGACGAAGATCGCCAGCAGCGCGATGAAGAACTCGACGTTCCGCACGGTCGTGAAGACCAAGGCGTACCAGGCGAAGACGGTCACCAAGACCGGCAGCATCCGCACGATGGACACGTGGAAGAACACCAACGGGCTGCTCAGCAGCTACAGCGGTGCGATCGGCGTGAAGACCGGCTCCGGCCCCGAGGCCAAGTACTGCCTCGTCTTCGCCGCCACCCGGGGCGGCAAGACGGTCATCGGCACCGTCCTCGCCTCCACGTCCATCCCGGCCCGCGAGTCGGACGCCACCAAGATCATGAACTACGGCTTCGCCCTGTAGGTCACGCACACGGGGAAGGGGGCCGACCGCTCGTCGCGGTCGGCCCCCTTCTGCCGTTCGTGCGGGACCGCGAAAGTCCCTGGGCCCGGTCGCCCGTCGACAGGTCCCTAGGCCGGGTCGCCCGTCGAGACGAAGAGCTGGATGTCCGGCATGTTCTTCGGGTCCTCATCGGTTCCGCCGATGGGCAGTTGCGCCATGACGGTGCCTTCGCCGTACGTGTTCTCGTCCTGGTGCTTGATCGTCCACGTCCAGCCCGCTGCCCGCATGCAGGCCTTCACCGAGTCGATGTTCTTGAAGGTGAAGTCCGGGACCTCGATCTTGTCCGGGTCGTTGTACGACTCGACCGGGTCGGTGCACTTGGCCGTCTCGATGGTCTTCGTCGTGTCCGGCCCCCGGTGCCCCGACGCCTGCGAGGACGAGGCGCTGGAGCTGGAACTCGCGCTGTTGCCGCCCTTGTCGTCGTCGCTGCCGCCGTTCAGGGTGAGGGCGGTGATCAGGCCGCCGATGGCGACGACGGCGACCAGGATGGAGCCGATGATGACCGGCTTGTTGCTCTTGCCACTGCCGGAGCCGCCCGATCCGCTCGAGTGCGGGGTCGTGGGCTGCGGTGTGAGGTTGTACGGCGGCGGGGTCGACGCGCCCTGCTGGGGGGCGTACGCGGAGGTCTGCGCCGGGGGCTGGTAGCCGCCCTGCTGCGGGTAGCCGTACGACGGGGCCGGAGTGGCGGGCGGCGGGGTCGGGGTGCCGTACGGGCCCGGCTGGTACGGCGTCTGCACCTGGCCCATGGGGCCCGGCGCCGTCTGGTCGACGGGCGGGAACACGGCGGAGCCGACGCCCGCACCGCTCGCCGTCGGGGCGCCCGGCACGATGCTCGGCGCGGCGGCCTGGAAGGACTGGGCCACCCGCAGGCACTCGTCGCGCATCGCCTCGGCGTTGGGGAAACGCTCGTTCGGGTTCTTCTTCAGCGCACGGGCGACCAGCGCGTCCACCGCCGGCGGCAGGGACCTGTTGATCGAGGAGGGAGCCACCGGCTCCTCCTGGACGTGCGCGTACGCGATCGCCAGCGGCGAGTCCGCCTCGAACGGCAGCCGCCCGGTGACCAGTTGGAACAGCATGATGCCGACCGAGTAGAGGTCGGAGCGGGCGTCCACGCCCCGGCCGAGCGCCTGCTCGGGGGAGAGGTACTGCGGGGTGCCGACGACCATGCCGGTCTGCGTCATCGACGTGACCCCGGACTGCATGGCGCGGGCGATGCCGAAGTCCATCACCTTGACGACGTTGCGCTTCGTCATCATCACGTTGCCCGGCTTGATGTCCCGGTGGACCAGGCCCATCTCGTGGCTGATCTCCAGCGCGGCCAGCACGTCCGCGGTGATCTTCAGCGCCTTGTCGGCGGGCATGGCGCCGTACTGCTGGATGTCCGCGTCGAGCACCGAGCCGAGCGGATTGCCCTCGATGTACTCCATGACGATGTACGGCGTCGTCATGCCGTCGAGATCGTCCTCGCCGGTGTCGAAGACCGAGACGATGTTCGTGTGCGTGAGTTTCGCCACGGACTGAGCCTCGCGGCGGAACCGCTCGCGGAAGGCCTGCTCCCGCCCGAGCTCGGTGTGCAGCGTCTTGATCGCGACCTGCCGGTCGAGCACCGAGTCGTACGCGAGGTGCACCGAGGCCATGCCGCCCTCGCCGAGCAGATCACGCAGCTGGTAGCGGCCGCCGGCGACCGCACGCCCCGCGTACCGGCCCTGTGCGCCGTCCTGGCTCATCTTCTGCGTCCCCCATCGGCGCGGCGGCCGCGGCTGGTTGCTCCCGCGTCCCGTATCTCCATGATCAACGGCCCATTGTCCGTGATCCATTGGCTTATTCCGGCCCAAGTCTGCCGTAGGCCACTGACACGTCAAGCTCGGTGCCCGTTCCGTGACCGTCTGAGAAAGAAGCGTCGCGGAAGCGTTACAGGTGGCGTACGGCCGGTACACAGAATTTGCACGACAGGCCCCGCTCCGGGTTTGATGGCCGGTCCTTCTCGATTCCAACCCGGACCGGCGCCTTGCACAGAGCCTGTAGCGTGGCCCGACGGAGACCGTAACAACCACCGCGCAGACCGCGGGCAGAAACGACGGCGAGGACTGATGGCACAGCAGCAGCGCGCTCAGGGCCCGTCCGACCCCGAGGCGACTGGCGGCGGTATGTCAGATGCGCCGGAGATGTGGGGTAACGGCGGACTGGTCGGGGACGGCCGGTATCGGCTCACCCACAGACTCGGCCGGGGCGGCATGGCCGAGGTGTTCGCGGCCGAGGACGTACGCCTCGGACGCACCGTCGCGGTCAAGCTGCTCCGCTCCGACCTCGCCGAGGACCCGGTCTCCAAGGCCCGCTTCACGCGCGAGGCCCAGTCGGTGGCCGGACTCAACCACCACGCGGTCGTCGCGGTGTACGACTCCGGCGAGGACGCGGTCGGCCACGGAGTCGTGCCGTACATCGTGATGGAGCTCGTCGAGGGCCGCACGATCCGCGACCTGCTGCTCAACGCCGAGGCCCCCGGGCCCGAGCAGGCACTGATCATCGTCTCCGGGGTCCTCGAGGCGCTCGCCTACTCCCACCAGCACGGCATCGTGCACCGCGACATCAAGCCCGCGAACGTGATCATCACGCAGACCGGCGCGGTCAAGGTGATGGACTTCGGCATCGCGCGCGCCCTGCACGGCGCGCAGTCCACGATGACGCAGACCGGCATGGTCATGGGCACGCCGCAGTACCTCTCCCCGGAGCAGGCGCTCGGCAAGGCCGTCGACCACCGCTCCGACCTGTACGCGACCGGCTGCCTGCTCTACGAACTGCTCGCGCTGCGGCCCCCGTTCACCGGTGAGACACCGTTGTCGGTGGTCTACCAGCACGTCCAGGACATGCCGGTACCGCCGTCCCAGACCTCGGACGGCGTGTCCCCGCCGGAGCTCGACGGCCTTGTCATGCGCTCGCTGGCCAAGGAGCCGGACGATCGCTTCCAGACCGCCGAGGAGATGCGCGGCCTCGTCCAGTACGGGCTGCAGATGCTGTACGACCAGGGCGGCCACACCGGCACCTGGAACACCGGGCCCGTGACCATGCACGAGGGCCGGCACACTCCGGCGGCGGGCTTCGCGGGCACCACCGTGCTGCCGCACCCCGGCGACTCGGGCACCTCGCAGATCCCGCAGCAGATCCTGCCCGCCGGGTACGGCGGCGGGGACGACGGCGGCTTCGAGGGGCACGGCAACAAGGGCGGCGGCCGCGGCAAGCTGTGGATCCTCGCGGTCCTCGCGGTGATCGCCATCACGGCGGGCGTCGCGTTCGCGCTCAACAAGGCCGGCAATGACGGCAGCGGCGGCACCGACACGACGCCGACGCCGACCACCTCGCACTCCACCAAGGACAAGGACTCCAGCGCGTCTCCGAGCGACGAGCCGAGCGACGACTCCACGGACACCGGGACCGGCACGGGCAACAACTCCGGCAGCTGGTCGCCGTCCTCCACCCCCTCCCAGAGCTACAGCGACGAGCCCTCGACGGAGCCCACGACGCCGTCGAGCGAGCCGACGAAGTCGACGCCGACCACCAAGGAGCCGACGGAGGACCCGACGCCCTCGGAGGACCCGGTGACGCCGCCGTCGGACCCGGCGGACGGCGGCACCGCCGACGGTGGCACCACGACCGGTGTAGGCGGCGGCTGATCGCGTCGGCTCACTGAGCGAAGCAGCGAAAATGGGGTCCACGCGCGCGTGGACCCCGTTTTCGTGGGCTCACCCGACGATCTCTCGTCGGCTCACCCCGCGAACGCCTCCCGCACCGCCGCGTACTCCCGTGTCCACCACACCACCAGCGCCGAGGCCGCGGGGAACTGCGGATCGGCGCGGGTGTCGCCGCGCTCGTAGTGCCAGCGCAGTATCCAGAAGTCGTTGAGGCGCTCCCACCAGACGCGGTGCACGGCCGCCGCGAGTTCGGCGGGGCCCGCGCCCGCGGTACGCCGGTAGGCGCGCGCGTAGGCCCGTACCTTCGCCAGATCGAGCGTCCCGACGGGGCGGACGAAGAAGATCACGGCGGCGCGGACGGCCTCCTCCGCGCGGGGCTGCACGCCGAGCCGGTCCCAGTCGACGATCGCGGCCGGCTCGCCGTCGCGGTAGAGCAGGTTGAACGGGTGGAAGTCGCCGTGCACCCAGCCCTCCGAGCCGCCCTGCGGGGGCCGCCGGTCCGCGTGCCGTTCCAGGAGGGCGCGCCGCTCCAGGAGCCGGTGGCCGGCCAGCTCGTCGAAGGCGTCGCAGGGGCGGTGGCGGCGCACCCGGGCGAGCAGGTCGTCGATGAGCGCGAAGGTGTCGGCGGGGTCGGCGCCGTCGGACCGATGCGCGGGCGCACGCCCTGGCTCGGGCGCGCGCCCCTGCGCCGGCATGACGCGCTCCAAGCTGGCGTGCACGACGCCCAGGAGCGCCCCCAGCCGGGTGCACTGCGCCGTCGTGAGCTGGCCGCCGTGCCGGTGCCGGCCGTCGATCCAGGGGTGCAGGGCGTAGGCGTGGCCCCCGACGACGGCGACCGTGCGCCCGTCGGTGCCGGTCAGCGGCGGGGCGACGGGAACGCCGAGGTCGGCGAGGCGCTGGGTGGCCCGGTGCTGGTGGGCGATGGCGGCGGGGTCGGCGGTCTCGGGGTCGAAGTGGTGCTTGAGGAAGTACCGGCCGCGGGTCGTGGCGACCCGGTAGCCGCGGTTCAGCAGTCCCTGGTCGACGGGTTCACAGGTCAGCGCGGACCCGGCGGCGTACTGCCGCAGCAGGGCGCCCAGCGGGGGCGTGTGCGACACAGGGGGTGGTACGAGGCGCACGGGGAGTCGTACATGGGGCACGGACGGTGGTACAGATGAGCGCGGCACGCGCCAGATGGTAGGGCACCTGGCCCCGGGTCGATTACGGACGGTGCGTGTACCGGTGCTCCAGGCCACTGTCCGTGGAGTGCACGGTGGCGAACTCCGGTTCGATGCTCAGGTAGACCGGGTCGAAGGGCTCGCCGTCCACGCGGTGCGGGGCAGGGCCGAACCGGTCGAGCTCGTCCGCGGTCGGCTCGTGAGCCCCGCAGCGGCCCACGATCTGCACGGTCCACAGTCCCTCGCCGGACCGGACGGCACTCAGGTTGTCGGCGCCGTACGCGACGACGCTGCCGGCGCACGCCTGGTGGTAGCCCAGGCCCTTGTGCATGCGCAGCAGGAGGCGGCCGTCCACGGTGATGTGGCGGGCGAACGCGAGGAAGGGCAGCGCGCGCATGCTGGTGGCGACCCGTCCGTAGTCGGTACGCGCGAGCAGTTCCACGGCGAGCTGTTCGTCGGTCGGCATGCCACCAATGTCCGGCACCGGGAAGGGCGGGAAGAAGAGGATCCCGCCCCGAGCGCCCGGGACGTAAGTCCCGAATATTTCAGCGGCGCTGTTTCTCCGCCTGCATGCGGGCCACATAGGCGGCCGCCTGGGAACGGCGCTCCATTCCCAGTTTGGAAAGCAGACTCGATACGTAGTTCTTGATCGTCTTCTCGGCGAGATGCAGCCGCTCGCCGATCACACGGTTGGTGAGACCCTCGCCGATCAGATCCAGGATCCTGCGCTCCTGGTCGGTGAGGTGGGCGAGCCTGTCGTCCTCCTTGGAGCCCCCGCCGTCGCGCAGCCGCTCCAGCACCCGCGCGGTGGCCACCGGGTCCAGCAGGGACTTCCCGGCGGCGACGTCACGGACCGCCGAAAGCAGTTCGCCGCCGCGGATCGCCTTCAGGACATAGCCCGAGGCACCCGCCATGATCGCGTCGAAGAGGGCCTCGTCGTCGGCGAACGAGGTCAGCATCAGGCACTTGATGTTCTCGTCCCGGGAGCGGATCTCGCGGCACACCTCGACGCCGCTGCCGTCCGGGAGCCGTACGTCCAGCACGGCCACGTCGGGGCGGGTGGCCGGAATCCGCACCATCGCGTCGGCCGCCGTACCGGCCTCGCCGACCACCTCGATGTCGTCCTCCACCGAGAGCAGCTCATGGACGCCGCGACGGACGACCTCATGGTCGTCGAGGAGAAATACGGTGATTTTTCCATCTTCGGGCACGAGGTCAGTCTCACACAGGACCGCATGACCCGCTCAAAGTGAACTCTTCCCGTGCCCGGGGTGGCCGGGATAACGTGCCGGTGTTCCGGCCCCCTGCAAGGCTGTAACCAGTGCTGTGACCAGCAACTGTTCCGAACCTGCGCGATGTACTTGGAATCCCTAGTAAAAGTACTTGGAAATCCAAGCAAAAACGCAGGTCAGGAGGGGTTTCACAGAATTGTGGAGCACTGGGTAACGTGAAGGTTGCAGGGCGCTCGCCGGGGCACCTGTCACGCCTGTTCCCGGCCGAGTGCACCCACCCCGTGCACGGGTATCGGGACCAGGCGAGCCGCACTGGCCTACCGGCAACCCCGGGGGCCGGACCGACGGAGGAGCACACGTGACCGTGGAGAGCACTGCCGCGCGCAAGCCGCGACGCAGCGCCGGTACGAAGAGCGCCGGAAGCACCGCTGCCAAGCGCACCGGTGCCAAGAAGTCACCGAGCACGCCGGGCAGCGAGCCCGAACTCGTTCAGCTGCTGACCCCGGAGGGCGAGCGGGTCGCGGACGCCACGTACGACCCGTACGTCGCCGACATCACCCCCGAGGAGCTGCGCGGGCTGTACCGGGACATGGTCCTGACCCGCCGCTTCGACGCCGAGGCCACCTCCCTGCAGCGCCAGGGCGAGCTGGGCCTGTGGGCGTCGCTGCTCGGCCAGGAGGCCGCCCAGATCGGCTCCGGCCGCGCCACCCGCGAGGACGACTACGTCTTCCCGACCTACCGCGAGCACGGCGTCGCCTGGTGCCGCGGGGTCGACCCGACCAACCTGCTCGGCATGTTCCGCGGTGTGAACAACGGCGGCTGGGACCCGAACACCAACAACTTCCACCTGTACACGATCGTCATCGGCTCGCAGACGCTGCACGCCACCGGCTACGCCATGGGCATCGCCAAGGACGGCGCGGACTCGGCCGTCATCGCGTACTTCGGGGACGGCGCCTCCAGCCAGGGCGACGTCGCCGAATCGTTCACCTTCTCCGCGGTCTACAACGCCCCCGTGGTGTTCTTCTGCCAGAACAACCAGTGGGCCATCTCCGAGCCGACCGAGAAGCAGACCCGCGTCCCGCTCTACCAGCGCGCGCAGGGCTACGGCTTCCCGGGCGTCCGCGTCGACGGCAACGACGTCCTCGCCTGCCTCGCCGTCACCAAGTGGGCCCTTGAGCGGGCCCGCCGCGGCGAGGGCCCCACACTGATCGAGGCGTTCACCTACCGCATGGGCGCGCACACCACCTCCGACGACCCGACCAAGTACCGGGCCGACGAGGAGCGCGAGTCGTGGGAGGCGAAGGACCCGATCCTGCGCCTGCGCACCTACCTCGAGGCCGCACACCACGCGGACGAGGGATTCTTCGCGGAACTCGAAGCCGAGAGCGAGGCGTTGGGCAAACGAGTGCGTGAAGTGGTGCGTGCCATGCCGGACCCGGACCACTTCGCCATCTTCGAGAACGCGTACGCGGACGGCCACGCGCTCGTCGACGAGGAGCGCGCCCAGTTCGCCGCCTACCAGGCGTCGTTCGTAGCCGAAGGGGAGGGCGAGTAGCGATGGCTGCAGAAAAGATGGCGCTGGCCAAGGCGATCAACGAGTCGCTGCGCACGGCCCTCGACGCCGACCCCAAGGTCCTGATCATGGGCGAGGACGTCGGCAAGCTCGGCGGTGTCTTCCGGGTCACCGACGGCCTCCAGAAGGACTTCGGCGAGGACCGGGTCATCGACACCCCGCTCGCCGAGTCGGGCATCGTCGGCACCGCGATCGGCCTCGCCCTGCGCGGCTACCGCCCGGTGGTGGAGATCCAGTTCGACGGCTTCGTCTTCCCGGCGTACGACCAGATCGTCACGCAGCTCGCGAAGATGCACGCGCGGGCGCTCGGCAAGATCAAGCTTCCCGTCGTCATCCGCATTCCGTACGGCGGCGGCATCGGCGCGGTCGAGCACCACTCGGAGTCCCCGGAAGCGCTCTTCGCGCACGTCGCCGGCCTCAAGGTGGTCTCCCCCTCCAACTCCTCCGACGCGTACTGGATGATGCAGCAGGCCATCCAGAGCAACGACCCGGTGATCTTCTTCGAGCCGAAGCGGCGCTACTGGGACAAGTCCGAGGTCAACACCGAGGCCATCCCCGGCCCGCTGCACACCGCGCGTGTGCTGCGCGAGGGCACCGACCTGACGCTCGCCGCGTACGGCCCGATGGTGAAGGTCTGCCTGGAGGCCGCCGCGGCCGCCCAGGAGGAGGGCAAGTCGCTGGAGGTCCTGGACCTGCGCTCGATGTCCCCCATCGACTTCGACTCCGTCCAGGCCTCGGTGGAGAAGACCCGCCGCCTGGTCGTGGTGCACGAGGCCCCGGTCTTCCTCGGTACGGGCGCGGAGATCGCCGCCCGCATCACGGAGCGGTGCTTCTACCACCTGGAGGCGCCCGTGCTGCGGGTCGGCGGCTATCACGCCCCGTACCCGCCGGCGCGCCTGGAGGAGGAGTACCTTCCGGGCCTGGACCGGGTGCTCGACGCCGTCGACCGCTCGCTTGCGTACTGAGGAGAGGGTCGTGACGACGATGACTGAGAACGCGTCGGGGCTCCGCGAGTTCAAGATGCCCGACGTGGGCGAGGGACTCACCGAGGCGGAGATCCTCAAGTGGTACGTCCAGCCCGGTGACACCGTGACGGACGGGCAGGTGGTGTGCGAGGTCGAGACGGCCAAGGCCGCCGTCGAACTGCCGATCCCGTACAACGGGGTCGTGCACGAGCTGCGCTTCCCCGAGGGCAGCACGGTCGACGTGGGCACGTCGATCATCGCGGTGAACGTGGGCGGGGGCACGGTGGCTCCGGCTGCTCCTGTTGCCGAAACTCCCGCTGCCGAGGCGCCGGTTCAGGCTCCGGTGCAGGAGGCTCCCGCCGAGGAGACCAAGCCGCAGGGCCGCACGCCGGTGCTCGTGGGGTACGGGGTCGCCGAGTCCTCCACCAAGCGCCGGCCCCGCAAGGGCGCCGAGATTCCCGCGCAGGAGGCTCCGGCCGCGATCCAGGGCGAACTGAACCTCAACGGGCACGGCGCGAGGACGGCCGAGCGCCCGCTGGCGAAGCCCCCGGTGCGCAAGCTCGCCAAGGACCTGGGCGTCGACCTGGCGTCCGTCGTCGCCTCGGGCCCCGACGGGATCATCACGCGCGAGGACGTCCACGCGGCGGCCGCACCGGCGGCGCCCGTGGCACCCGCAGCTCCCTCGGCTCCCGAGCCGGTGGCGGCCCAGCCAGCCGTGGCCGCTCCGGCCCCGGCGGTCGCGTACGACGCGGCGCGCGAGACCCGTGTCCCGGTCAAGGGCGTCCGCAAGATGACCGCCCAGGCCATGGTCGGCTCGGCGTTCACCGCGCCGCACGTCACCGAGTTCGTGACGATCGACGTGACGCGCACGATGAAGCTCGTCGAGGAGCTGAAGCAGGACAAGGAGTTGCAGGGGCTGCGGGTGAACCCGCTGCTGCTCATCGCCAAGGCCCTGCTGGTCGCCATCAAGCGCAACCCGGACGTCAACGCGTCCTGGGACGAGGCCAACCAGGAAATCGTGCTCAAGCACTACGTGAACCTGGGCATCGCCGCGGCCACCCCGCGCGGCCTGATCGTCCCGAACATCAAGGACGCGCACGAGAAGACGCTGCCGCAGCTGGCGCAGGCGCTCGGCGAGCTGGTGTCGACGGCCCGCGAGGGGAAGACCTCCCCCGCCGCGATGCAGGGCGGCACGGTCACGATCACCAACGTCGGCGTCTTCGGCGTCGACACGGGCACGCCGATCATCAACCCCGGCGAGTCCGCGATCCTCGCGGTCGGCGCGATCAAGCTCCAGCCGTGGGTCCACAAGGGCAAGGTGAAGCCGCGTCAGGTGACCACGCTGGCGCTGAGCTTCGACCACCGCCTGGTCGACGGCGAGCTGGGCTCCAAGGTCCTCGCCGACGTGGCGGCGATCCTGGAGCAGCCCAAGCGGCTGATCACCTGGGCCTGACCGCCCGCGCGCACCTGTCACATGGGTGGGGCCCGGCACTTGTCGTGCCGGGCCCCACCCATACGTACTGCCGCTACGGGCCTACAAGTAGGGCCCACCCGAGCGGCCACCCGCGCGCGGGTCGTCGCCGTGCTCGTCGCCGACACCCGGCGGCAGAGCGCGGCGCATCTGCTCCAACTGGGCCCGGGCCGCCATCTGCTGGGCGAACAGGGTCGTCTGGATCCCGTGGAAGAGTCCCTCCAGCCAGCCCACCAACTGGGCCTGCGCGATGCGCAGTTCCGCGTCACTGGGGATTTGGTCGTCCGTGAAGGGCAGGGAGAGCCGCTCCAGCTCCTCGACGAGATCGGGGGCCAGGCCGTCCTCCAGCTCCTTCACCGAGCTGGCGTGGATCTCCTTGAGCCGGACCCGGCTCGCCTCGTCCAGAGGAGCCACGCGGACCTCCTCCAGCAACTGCTTGATCATGCTTCCGATCCGCATGACCTTCGCCGGCTGCTCCACCATCTCTGTCACCGGAACCTCGCGGGAGTCCTCGTCGCCTCCGCCACCGATGGCCATTCCGTCCTGGCCCACGACCAGGATCTGGGGGTTCTCCGGCGACCGTTCGTTCCTCGGCATCTCCATGCAGCCATTCTCTCGCACGCATACTCCACACCACGGTGGTGCCCCCTCCGGAGCCTGATCCACCGTTCACGATCCGGCTGCTTGAGCCCGTACGGCCTCACGGTCGGCCCCCGACCTGTGGCGGCTCGGTCGCGGCGGCCCGCGCGAACCGCAGCAGCCGGGCCTCGCAGTGGTCGAGCCAGCGGACCTCGGCCTCCGCGCGGAAGATCAGCCGCTCGACGACGAGCAGCGCGGCCACCTCGTCACGGTGCTCCGGCGCCCGGGCCAGCGCGCCCGCCCTCAGCCGGGTGTACGTGCGCATCGCCTCCGTCAGATGGCGGCGCTGGACCTCCACCACCGTGCGGATGTCGATGCCGGGCGCGCCGACCGCCATCGCCAGCTTGACGGCCAGTTCGTCGCGCGGCGGACTGGTGCGCTCGACGGGGCGCCCGAACCAGGCCCGCAGCTCGGTGCGGCCCGCCTCCGTCAGCGCGTACAGGGTGTGTCCTGCCTGGTCCGCACCCTGCCGGGTGACCAGGCCGTCGCGTTCCAGGCGGCCGAGGGTCGTGTAGACCTGGCCGATGTTCAGCGACCAGGTGGATCCGGTGCGCGACTCGAACTCGCTCCGCAGCCGTGCACCGTAGCGGGGGCCACGCTCCAGGAGCGCCAGCAGACCGTGCCGTATCGACATACCCGGTATCTGTAGCGGGTGGCCCGGGGGCGCGCCAAGGGGCGCGGGGGAGCAGTCGGGATGCCGGACGCGGGACGCCGTGTGAGGCTGGTTCCGCCGATCTTGGCGAACCGTCCGGCAGGCGAACCGTCCGGTACCGGCACACCGTCCTCGCGCCTCCGCACCGGGAGGGGGTCATCGGCATGACTCCATGGCTCCGCACGCTGCGTGTGGCCGGACTGCTGCTGGTCCTGGCCACCGGCGCCGTCCCCACCGCGTACGCCGCCGAGCCCGCCCCCGCCGTCTCCCGGGCCGGCAGCCTCGCGGGCGAGGGCCGCGAACGGCCCGGCCGCGAGGACCCCGCGGCGCAGGAGGACGACGGCGAGGCCGAGATCGAGGGCCAGGACCCCCGATCGGACGCCACCGTCGTTCCCGAACCGTCCCGGAACGCCGCGATCCCCGTCCGGCAGAGCGTTCTGCCCGCCGCGCCCGCCGAGGAAGCCGTCCTGCGGATCGTGCCCCTCGGCAGCGGACTGATCCTCGTCGGCCTGGGCCTCGGCCTCGCCTTCCTCGCCCTGCGCGTCCGGCGCGGCTGAGACCGACGACTGCGGCACGTTCCTGACACGGACCGCCGCGCTACGGCGCGACGAGCAGCACCTTCCCGATGTTGCCGCTCTCCTCCAGCACCTGGTGGGCCGCCGCCGCGTCGCTCATCGGCAGCTCGCGGTCCACGACCGGCCGTACGTGGCCGGCGTCGATCAGCGGCCACACGTGCTCCCGTACGGCCGCCACGATGGCCGTCTTCTCACCGAGCGGCCGGGCGCGCAGCGAGGTCGCGCTGATGGCGGCGCGCTTGCCCAGCAGCGTGGCGATGTTCAGCTCGCCCTTGATGCCGCCCTGCATGCCGATGATCGCGAGGCGTCCGTTGACCGCGAGGGCCTGCACATTGCGGTCGAGGTACTTGGCGCCCATGTTGTCGAGGATGACGTCGGCGCCCGCGCCGTCCGTGGCCTGCTTGATCTCCTCGACGAAGTCCTGCTCGCGGTAGTTGATCAGGACGTCCGCGCCCAGCTCGGCGCAGAAGTCGAGCTTCTCCTTGGTGCCCGCGGTGACGGCGACCTTCGCGCCGACGGCCTTCGCGAGCTGGATCGCCATGGTGCCGATGCCGCTGGAGCCGCCGTGTACCAGCAAGGTCTCGCCGGGGCGCAGATGGCTGACCATGAACACGTTCGACCACACGGTGCACGTCACCTCGGGCAGGGCGGCCGCCTGCTTGAGGTCGAGGCCCGCGGGCACGGGCAGCAGCTGTCCGGCCGGGACGGCGACCTTCTCGGCGTATCCGCCGCCCGCGAGCAGCGCGCACACCTCGTCGCCGACGGACCAGCCCGCGACGTTCGCACCGAGCGCGACGATGCGGCCCGAGCATTCGAGACCGGGGTAGACGGAGGCGCCGGGCGGCGGGTTGTAGAAGCCCTGGCGCTGCAGCAGGTCGGCGCGGTTGACGGCACTGGCCACCACCTCGACCAGGACCTCGCCCTCACCGGGCACGGGATCGGGGACCTCGTCCCACACCAGCGCCTCGGGCCCACCAGGTTCAGGAATCGTGATCGCGTACATGAGAAGGACGCTACTCCTCGCGGTGATTCGGAGGCGGCGGCCCTCCGGGCCGAGGCACCGTGAAGGCCGGCGGCGCCCGACAGGCGCCCACTGCTCCGGATCAGTCCCGGGGCAGCGGGCGCCTGTCGGGTGCCGCCGGCCTGTCCGAGGTCACCCGCACGATCGTGATCAGCCGGTCCGTCAGTTCCAGCGGCCCGAGGTCCGGATCGTCGTATCCGAGCACCCGGTGCCCTCGTACGACGCTCACCACGAGGTCGTCCGTCTCGCGCACCCCGAGCCCCACCTCGGCCTTGGTGACCGGCCGTTCGGTGATGTCGAGGCCGCTGCCCTGCTGGATGAGGTCCTCCATGACCATGCCCGCGCTGGGACTGAGCACGGAGAGCCCGAGCAGCCGCCCGGCCGCACTGGCGCTGGTGATGACGGCGTCGGCGCCGGACTGCCGCAGCAGCGGCGCGTTCTCCTCCTCGCGTACGGCCGCGACGATCTTCGCTGTGCGGTTGAGCTGGCGGGCGGTCAGGGTGACCAGCACCGCGGTGTCGTCGCGCTGCGTCGCGATGATGATCTGCCGGGCCTTGCGCACCTCGGCCCGCGCCAGCACATCGCTGCGGGTCGCGTCCCCGACGACTCCGGCGTACCCCTCGGCAGTGGCCGCTTCGACGACCTTCGCGTTGGGGTCGACCACGACGACCTGTTCCTTCTTGAGCGGCGCGGCTCCCGCCGCGCAGACGGTCTCGACGGCCGACCGCCCCTTCGTCCCGAAGCCGATGACAACGGTGTGATCGTGCAAGGCCGCCCTCCAGCGGTTCAGACGCCACTCCTCCCGGGTGCGTTCGGTGAGGACCTCCAGCGTGGTGCCGACCAGGATGATCAGGAACAGCACGCGCAGAGGTGTGATGACGAAGATGTTGGTGAGCCGGGCTGCGTCGCTGACCGGCGTGATGTCGCCGTATCCCGTGGTGGAGAGGGTGACCGTCGCGTAGTAGCAGGCGTCGAGCAGAT